>CAKQQU010000006.1 GCA_934271085.1 uncultured Bacillota bacterium
AAGCTAAAATAAGGCGAAAATACAAATAAAAATCCCTGCCAGGCGGTAAAATCATACCGTTTAGCAGGGATTTTATTCTTGGTGGAGACGAGGGGGATCGAACCCCTTACCTCTTGAATGCCATTCAAGCGCTCTCCCAGCTGAGCTACGCCCCCATTTTTCCGTGCTTGATTATTATATATTACCCATAAGCGCTTGTCAAGACTATTTTTGCTTTTTATAGATTCCCTATCCAGGCAAATTAAAAAATATCAGCAGGGACAGTAAAATTCATGGCTTTAATAAATTCTTCGGCATAAATACGGTCTGAGGTAAGATCCAGGCTTTCCAAAGTTTTTGCCCGGGTCTCGGCAGCGCCCAGATATGACTGATTAGTAAGGGCAATATAAGCGCCCTGCCAGGCGGCATTGCCAATACTGATAACATGTTCAGGCTCAAGCTCAGGCAATAATCCTATGGAAAGAGCCTCTGCGGGACGGATAGTGGCAGTACTGGCCTCTGCCAGCAATATCTCATTAAGCTCCGCCTCATCCGCACCCAGGGCAGCCAGCATGGCTTTGCAGGCAGCATAGATAGCGCCTTTAGCCAACTGGACCTGATGTATATCATCCTGATTTATGCATATATCATGGGGACAATTCTTATCGGCATAGGAAAGTACAAATTCCCAACCGCTCATGGTGGCTCTGAAACGGGAGGCCAGCTCTTCCGGCAAATCATCCGGCTGCAGAAGACGACCCTCGCCATTTAACATACCCCTGCGCAAAAGCTGATCTACTACCGAAATAATACCTGCGCCGCAAATTCCCTGGGGCCGTGCGTCACGCACTGTACGCAGAACTACCTTATCATTGAGGGTAACGCCGGTTATGGCACCGGTACGAGCCGACATGCCGCAGCTCAGACCTGCTCCCTCAAAAGGCAGGGCAGGAACAGAGGTAGCCAGCAGACGGCCGTGGCCCGCCGCTATCAATTCCCCCCGCATTCCCAGATCGATAAGGATAGTCACTCCCGGCTCATCCTTTTTTGAGAGCATATTGGCAGCCAGTACCGCGCCGATAGTATCCGATCCCAGATTAGGGCTGGCAGCAGGCAGCAGATAAAGAGGCACATTACCGGCAAGCTCCTGCAGGCCCACTTCACCTGCTGTGCTATGCAAAACCTGGCATAAAGACGGCCATCCCTGGGGCGGCAACTGCTCTAAAAAAATAGCGGTTAGGGGATAGTTGCCCACAATGGTAACAGCTTTGATATTTTTGCCGCAAATGCCGGCCTTGCGGCACAGCTTATCTGTAGCCAGATCGATATCCTTTTTAAGCAGGCAGCTCATTTCCCGCAGGTTGCCTTCCTGCTTACGGCAATAAGCCAGCCGCTCATTAACATCCTTGCCCAGATCAGACTGGGAATTACGCACATTGGTCACCAAAGGGATATGCAGGTCATCCAGTTCTATCAGGCCCACACATATATTGGCAGTGCCCATATCCACTGCCAGCCCCCAACCATCGGCAACAGGTTCCTGATGACCGCCGGGGATCATTTCCTCTGCAGGCAGAGTAAACACAGCGTCTCCCGTTATCCGGCGCTCGCTGGCCAGCAGCCAGTCTTCCTCCAGTTCGCTGCGGGAAAATACCGCAGCTTCTGCTTCAGGATGCTCTGCCGGGGAAATGGACCCTTTCTCCAGCCGCAGACGATCATATCCCGGCTTATCATCATCTATCAAACCTGCCACCAGCAGAAGCGTATAAAGACTGTCCCCTTCATAGGCTTCAAAAGTCTTATTTAAAGGCAGTATGGTTATTTTACAAATGTTTTTCATACAAACTCCCGGTTACTCTCTGTTTAATGATACTATGGCCAAAGCTGCCATCGCCTCGCCGCTTCCTATCAGTCCCATGCCTTCAGCAGTCTTGGCCTTAACGCAGACCCGGTCCAGGGGCAGATCCAGCCCTGCTGCAATGCTGGTTCTGATCTGATCTATATATGGCGCCATCCTGGGAGATTCGGCTATTATATCGGCGTCGATATTGTTAATAGCCCAGCCATCCTTCTGTATCAGGCAGGCAGTTTTTTTCAGCAGCAGCATGCTGGAAATATCCTTATAGTATGGGTCAGTATCAGGAAACTGGCGTCCGATATCCGGCAGGGAAGCCGCTCCCAGCATAGCATCGATAACCGCATGAAGCAGCACATCTCCGTCGCTATGGGCAAGCAGACCTTTATCATACGGTATTTTTACCCCGCCCAAAACCAAAGGCCGCCCCGTTACCTGACGGTGACTGTCCCAGCCAAGCCCATAATGAATACGCCTGCCCGAAATGCCCTGTCTGTGCTCTAAAATAGCAGCAGCGGCTATCATGTCGTCGGCAACGGTCATCTTAAAATTGGCCTCCCGGGCAAAAACATAGGCAACAGACAGCCCCAAAGCCGCTACCAACTGAGATTCATCGGTAGCGGCAGCAATATCCCCCTGGGCATAAGCACGCTTCAATATATCCGCAGGAAAAAGCTGAGGCGTCTGCGCGGCCAGCATATCATCCCTGTTAGCAATGCCTGCCAATATATCGCCGCTGCCCTTGATACGGATGCTGTCGGTAACTGGAGCCGCCAGAATAGCGCCGCAAGAGCTGTTTTCCGCGGCTAAAATCAGCCGTTTTAGATCAAGGGCAGTCAAAAGCGGCCGGGCCCCATCATGAACAGCAATATGGCTGCAGTCTCCGCTTACCTCATTCATGGCCGAAATTACGGAGGCCGAGCGGCTTTCCCCGCCCGGCACTACCGCCTTGACCTTGGAATAAGCAGCGGCAATTTCCTTTACCCGGCTTATATCACAAAGCCTGGAGGCAAGAATGATCTCTTCCACAGCAGCTTCGTGCTGAAAAACCGCCAAAGACCAATCCAGAACTGTTTTACCCGCCAAAGGCAACAACACTTTATTGGAATCACTGCCCATACGACTGGAGTTCCCCGCGGCAGGAATAATAACTGAAATTTTCATAATTACCTGCTACTGCTCCTCACTGGCCGCATCTTCCCTCTTAGCCTCAATAACCATACCCCGTTTATCCACCTTAGGCCTGGCAAAGACCATACGTCCGGCTGCAGTCTGCAGAATACTGGTAACTATCACGAAAATAGTCAGGCCTACATAACGGGCGCCGTTTTCCACCACTATCATGGTACCGTCATCCAGGTATGCTACGCCCTGAGAAGCTTCCTTTCCTTCCTTAATTACCTGCGCTACCATTTCCTCTCCCGGCAGAACAATGGGCTTAACAGCATTGGCCAGCTCATTAATATTCAGTACCCGAACACCCTGGAGCTTGGCAACTTTGTTAAGGTTAAAATCATTGGTAACTATCACTCCGCCCAGATCCTGCGCCAAACGAAGCAGTTTGGAATCAACCTCGTCTATTTTGGGATAATCCTGCTCACTAATGACGATCTGGGAATTAAACTGCTCTCTCATTCTGTTTAAGGTATCCAGACCGCTGCGTCCCCTGTTGCGTTTAAGGCTGTCAGAGCTGTCGGCAATATGCCGCAGTTCACAAAGGACAAAATTAGGGATCACCAGATCGCCTTCCAAAAAACCGGTGCGGTAGATATCCGCAATACGCCCGTCAATAATGACGCTGGTATCCAACACCTTAGGCGGTATGGCAGAAATATCCGATTCATCATCCCCACCGGCAAAAATACGGCGCCGCCGCTGACTGGATTCCCGCAAAGAACGCTGGTTAAGCAGGTCGCTGCCGACCCTTGCCCCAACGAGCCACCCCAGGTAACCGAAAAATATAACAACAATAATAGCAAGATAAGGACCGATAACATTGATCCTGGCTGCGGCAGAACCCAAAAGGCTGCCAATAATAAGTCCGCAAACAAGCCCGATTATCCGGCTGGTGATCTCATTGGCTCCCATAGAGCTGAAGGACGCCACTATTTTTTTGGTAAGGCTTTCCATTGCCCGGGAAAGGGGCGGTGCCAGCAAAAGTCCCAGTAATGCAAAAACCACAGCCGTTACCGCAAAAGCACCGTAGTATATATAGGCAGGCTGATTTATCAGTAACGGACCCATAAATTTAACGGCCAGCAAAACACCGATAATAGCCAAAAAGATACAGATAGCGCCATAAACGATTTTTTTCAGCATTTTCACACCTCCTTCTGTTTAATATTGTCTCATGCTGAAGCTGCTTCCTTTTCCGGATGCAGCCGTACATATTGTGGCAGCAGTGCCATTTATCCGCCGGCAGTAAATAATATGTAATTTGGCAATCAAGCAGATAAAAGAGCAGCGGGGATAACCCCGCCGTTTTTATGGGTACTTCTGCTCCCAAACTGATATTAACATATAAAAATATATTTTACAATATTTTCCCTTATTTCCCCGCTTTTTCGGCAAAAATTCGCTGCAATCCTTCATTTACCTGCTGGGCGCTGTCGCCGGAAGCCATTACTATCTCGGATACAAGCACTTTTCTGGCATTATCCAGCATTTTCTTTTCCCCGGCAGAAAGCCCTTTGCGTATATCGCGCAGAGTAAGATCCCGCACCACTCCGGCTATTTCCCGGATATCGCCGCTTTTAATCTTATCCATATTCACCCGGTAACGCCTGTTCCAGTTATCATCCCAGCCGTCCGGTTCATCTGCCAGTATATCGCGCACATGCAGCAAAGTATCCCGATCGCAGACGCTGCGCAAACCGGCGTTTTCCACCCCATCCACAGGGATCAGCACCTGCAGATCCCCAGTGGCAATACGCAGCACATAATATTCCTTGCTCTGCCCCAGTATTTCTCTGGTTTCCACACTCTCGATGACACCAGCTCCATGTACCGGATAAACCACTTCCTGCCCAACCCGAAACATATTGCACCTCACTTTGGGGACTGTTTTACCAATCTGTTACTATGTATAGTATAACAAAAAATAGCGCGCCTCGTCAAGTAAATTTTTTATTTTACCATAGCATGATATATATGTCAACAACTATTCTTAATAAAATTAATCTTTTTAATTGAGCAGGCCGTCTGGACAAAATAACTCCCGCAAGATATAATTATTGATGTTTTGAACAGCCTCGCAGGCTGTCCAAAGCTGTTTTTTCATCCGAATGACCGTAAAGGCCTGCCGCTTTCCTGGCGGCAGCAAAACAGCAGGGCCGTCCTCTAGCCGGGGCGGTCCTGCTGTTTAAAAAAGAAAACCCCTTGTCTTAAATTATACTTGAATTTTTACTTGCAGTTCGGCCAAAAATGCGCTATACTAATTATTGTTTGATTTGCGGGTGTAACTCAGTGGCAGAGTTCCAGCCTTCCAAGCTGGCTATGTGGGTTCGATTCCCATCACCCGCTCCACTTTCTTACCCATGCGCTGGTAGCTCAGCTGGATAGAGCAACGGACTTCTAATCCGTGGGTCGGGGGTTCGAGTCCCTTTCAGCGCGCCATAACAAAACCCCTGCTAGATTGGCATATAAGGCCATGTGGCAGAGGTTTTATTTGCATTCTGGCTTTGTTTTGGTTTGTATGAATAGGCAAAAATGACCAAATTTGGTCATTTTATAAGGGACTTTCGTGGGCCACAATGAGTACACTAATTAAGATATCTGGTATACTGCTGGGGTTTCGCCGGCCGCCATATCCCCAATTCAACATTTGCCTGATCTTAGCTTTCCGCCGGCAGCTTAACCCGGTGGTGTTAAGATAATGGGATACTTTCCCTATATCATGATCACAGCTGTTTTTCATAATCAATATTTCCTGCTGCTTACTGCAGCGTATGCCGGGCCCGCTGCTCCGGCATTTATTGTATCCCTGGAATCCTGCTATAAAAAACACCCTAAATTCAGATTAATACCATTTTTTCTTAACAAACATCATTTATGATAATAATCAAGGAACACGGTTCCTTACCACAATATCCTCTATGAGTTCTTCTCCTTTTTTCCTGTGCAATGATTTTAGCCGTCCTTGCACAAAAAACCGCCGCTTGAGCAACGGCGGTTTTTTATTGTTTGCGTAACCTTATTTATAAACTACTTTGCTTCTGAACTGTCTGCACCAGAGCTGGACTGCCCACCTTCTGTGGCTTCATTTCCCTCTGCCTGAGTATCGCTGTTTTCCGTTCCCGCCTCGTCGGCGGTATTCTCCTCGCTTACCGGCGGCCCGTCAGGGAACAAATAATCCAGGGCAGCTTTAAGATGCGGATTTTTGGCAGGGTCTAAAGAAAAATAAGAATCATAAGTGGCATTTTCCGGATCAGCTATCTCGATATCAGGGGCAAGGCCTACTCCGTGCAGGCTAAAGCCACTGGGAGTATAGTAAATGCTGCGGGTATAGCGATGGCCGCTGCCGGATTCCAGCGCACCAATACTCTGGGTTATCCCCTTGCCAAAGGTGGTATTGCCGATAAGGGTGGCCTGACCCTGATCGCGGATAGCGCCGATAAGAACCTCGGAAGCAGAAGCAGTATAGGCGTTTTGCAGAATAACTACATTCAAACCATTGAGCTGTCCATTGGTTGAACGATATTCCTCCATACCCGAAGAGGTTTTTTCGCTCACCACTATCTCGTTGATAGGGACAAAATATTCGCCTATAGCAATACTGGCATAAAAATTGCCCCCGCCATTGCTGCGCAGATCCAGTATAAGGTTTTTGATAGGTCTGTCCGCATAAAGCTCATTATAAAGATTGGTAAAATCCGTTGCGGTCTGCCCGGTAAAACCGCTGATACGGATATAAGCGGTATCGGGATAGGCAGGCAGATTGTAGCCGGCGACCGTTTCCGTAGTGATAATGGCCCGCACCAGAGTTACCTGATATTCCTGATTTGTAGCTGCCTTACGCAGCTGCAGGGTGACCTTGCTTCCCTCCTCACCGCGGATCAAAGTCGCAGCCTGCGCACTGTCCTTGCCGACCAGGCTGACCCCGTCTACGGAAAGGATAACATCGCCTTCGGCAATAGGGCTTTTTGCGGCAGGAGTATTTTTAATAACGCCGTAAACCACGATGCTGTCGTCCACATTAACCATGGATACCCCAATACCGCCAAAGCTGCCTGTGTTTTCTTCATAAAGCAACTGATATTCCTCAGGGGTAAAGTAAGCCGCATAATCATCATAAAGACCGTCAATGTATTCGGAAACATCCGCAACTACAGTCTGGCTTACAGAGGCGGCGTCAATGGGAATAGCGTTGCCGGCAATATCGCTGCAGCCGGCGGAGAAGCAGGCCGCTGCCACAACAAAAGACAATAATATTTTTTTCGGGAAAGCCTTTTTTAAAATTCTTGACATAAAATACTTCCAATCTTTTAAATATGATTGATGGGGCCCGCGCCACAGATAAAGGCAAACGCCCTCATCAGGCGTATACGCTGGCCTTTGAGGGCGCTTTACTCATTGCGGTGATCCGAAAAACTAGTTTTCGGGAGTCAGCAGACCATAATCATGGTCATTGCGGCGATAAAGAACATTTACCACATTACCGTCGGCATTTACAAAAACGAAAAAGTTATGACCCAGCAGATTCATTTCCATTATGGCTTCTTCGGTAGACATCGGCTTGGTAGTGAAGGTTTTAATTTTTACCGGAGCATCGTCTTCCTGCCAGTGTTCACCTGAATCAGCAGCCATCCCGGCTTCTGCAGAGGCGCCCCGGCCTCTTTTTATCAGGCGGGTACGATATTTATGGATCTGGCTTTCCAGCTTATCGCTGACCAGGTCAATGCAGGTATACATATCGTAGCCTTCTTCTTCGCCACGGATAACAATGCCGTTATAAGGGATAGTGACTTCCAGGCGCTGACGGTCGCGGCAGCTGCGCATGACCACAGTGGCCTTTTCTACTCCAATCAATTTATCAAATTTGGCAAGGCGTTTTTCACAATACTCCTTCATGGAGTCGGTGATCTCAATATTTCTGGCTTTGTAGTTAACTATCATGAAACTTCACCTCGTTCGACTTATTTTGCAAAACACTGATATATAATTATTTCCCCATTGCCATCCTGATTCCTGCAGTCCCCGATGTGAATAAAAATTCACTGATGCCATCCCCCAGGACTGCCGGATCAATAAACACAGGCGTTTTACATATTTTCAAAATCCCGTTTATGCCATTCTTCAGGATCATGGCTGCTTATCTCCTGCTCCAATTCATCAAGCAGCCTTTGCTTATCCCGGGTAAACATCCCCAGCAGCGGCACATTATTGGAAATATGCGTACCTATCAGCAAGCAGTTTTCCACACTCAGCTCCCGCAGAAAAAGTTTTTCTTCCAGCAACACCTCGTAGGGGCTTAGTTCCTGGAATTCGCCTTTTTGGGCTTCCTCGTACAGTTTTGTGCCCTTTACGGGAGTAAGAGTCATGATACGTATGGATTTAGGATGTATGGTATTGTAAAACTCTGCGGTTTTCACGGCATGCTCTTCGGAATGCGCCCTGCCGCCCAAACCGATTATGGAGCTTAAGGCATACGGCACATCCACCATATCAAGGAGGTCAAAACAATTCTTAAGAGATTTGGTGGAAGCGCCCTTGCAGACATGCTTGAGAATACTGTCTGATCCTGATTCGACGCCTATATAAAGATCGCCCAGGCCCAGAGCCTTAAGGCGCAGCAGATTATCAGCTCCCTTTCTTGTAACATCCCTGGCGCAGGCATACATGTTTATTTGCCGCACATGAGGCAGCAGCCGGTGTATATCCTTAAATATGCTTACCAGAAAATCCATATCCAGGGCCAGCACATCTTCTCCCAGCAAAAAGGCTTTGTCATGCTTTTCTATTCCCGGCAGTCCGGACATTATCTCCAGTTTCCGGCGGATAGTGGCCAGATCGCTGACCCGGTAACGGGGGCAGACCGATTCCCGGCAGAAGGTGCAGCGGGACCATTTGCAGCCGCTGGATACATCCACCAGAATACTGGTAGCCTCCAGTGGCGGACGGTAAACTATTTCGTTTTCATACAATTTCCTGGACATTTCCAAAGACATGGGCATGAACATAAATAAATCCCTCCCTTATGCCAGTAACCTTTGGGCAGCGTCGGCCGCTACAGATCATATCCGGCAGCGGCTGTAAGCACATATACCGCCCCGGCTCCCTGCCGCAGCAATGCTGCCGCGGCCTGATCCACAGTAGCCCCGGTAGTAAAAATATCATCTGTCAGCAAAACCGTAAGACCATTGCAGGGGGCTGCGGCAAAGGCTCCCTTTAAGGACTCCGCTCTCTGCCGCCGGGAAAGCCCTGCCAAAGCCGGAGTATCTTTTACTCTGCTCAGCAAATCGCAGCCCAAAGGAATACCGCTCAAATTTGCCAAGACCCGGGCCAGCAGCAAAGACTGGTCATAACCGCGCAAAGCAGACCGGCCAATATAGGCTGGCACAGGGACTATAACATCAAAACTCAAGTCCCCATAAATGCGCTGCCAGGTCTCAAACATCAGCTGTCCCAAATAATGCTGCAGCCCTGTCTTCTGCTTATATTTAAAGGCCAGAAGCTGATCCCGGAAATAACCTCTGTAAGGCAAAGCGGCAATAGCTCCATCATAAGCAGGGGCGCGGCGGCGGCAGGATGCGCACATATAATGCGGTGCTTCCGTATCCGGTATAAATGCAGCGCAGCCGGGGCAGCGACGCAGGGATAGCTGTATTTTCCGGCAATCGGGACAAAGCAGCGTCTCCGGAGAAAGCGCGCCGCAATTAAGACAATATCTATGGGGAAAAAGCAAAGATGCTGCCGCCCGTCTCCAATAATACGCACTGCTGCAAGACGCCACCATTTTCATCCCCCTTGTCGGATCAGCCTTTTTGGCAACTGTTTCCTGCTCCGGTTGCCCCTAAAATTTACTCATATTACCTGTTTGATATCGTTTTTATTATTATAACACAAAACCCTGAACTGAGCATGAAAAACTGCCGTATACAATAAATATCCTTCCTGATATGCCTTAAAGACAGGGCTAAAAAATGTGAAAATTTGCTGAAACGGCAGGTGCAGATGATATTATTGTAGAAATTAGCAAAATTATTGGGTATAATGAAATATAATATTATCCTTTGCAGTATATATTCTATATTTTATATTCAGATTTCTATGCGTTTTTACGACTTCAATCCAACGGAGGAATAATATGCTTATCCAAACCGTAAATCTGGGCAAAGTTTACAAAAACGGCATAGCTGCGCTTTCCGATATCAATCTTTCCATTGATTTCGGGGAATTCGTTTTCCTTACCGGCGCTTCCGGAGCCGGCAAAAGCACCTTGATCCGTCTGCTTTTCCGGGAAGAGAATCCCACTGCCGGACAGGTGCTGATCGGAGGCCGCAGCATAGCCAGACTTTCCACCCCGGAAATCGTGCGTCTGCGGCGCAACAGCGGCGTGGTTTTCCAGGACTTCAGGCTCATGGAGCATGCTACCGTATTTGATAACGTAGCCTTTGCCCTAAAAGCAGTGGAACGTCCCTGGAACGAGATAAAACAGCGGGTACCGGCCATGCTGGAAAGAGTAGGCCTTGCCGGCCGGGAAAACGAAAATGTTATGCATCTTTCCGGCGGCGAACAGCAAAGGGTCGCGGTGGCAAGGGCTATCATCAATAATCCCCTTATCCTTTTTGCGGACGAGCCCACCGGCGACCTTGATCCCAAAACCAGCGACGAGCTTATCAATCTTTTCGAGGACATAAATGCGGAAGGCACCACTTTAGTGATGGCCACCCATGACAAAATGATCGTTGACCGCCTGCAGAAAAGGGTCATCACATTAGATCACGGAAGGATTATCGGCGATACAATCGGGGGGTGGCAGCTATAAAACTCTATTCTTTCCGCTACATAGGGTCTCAGACCCTCAAATCCATGAAGGGGAATGGCTGGATGACCTTTGCGGCTATCCTGACCATTACCATATCTTTATTCCTCTGCGCCTTTTTCTGGCTGATAATCGCCAATATCGATGCCAATGCATCCAAGGCGGAGGATAATGTCAGAGTCATGGCTTATCTGGATTACGGCCTTACCCAAAGCGAATACGACCACATAGGCTCTACCCTAAGACTTATGGACGGCGTGGCCGCTGTGGAATTCGTCAGCAAGGAGGACGGTCTGGACAGCCTTTCCCAGCGTTTCGGGGAAACTGATCTTCTGGAATCCATGGACGGCAACAATCCCCTGCCGGACGCCTATTCCATTACCGCGGAAACCCCGGGGGACGTGGAAAAAATCTACCAGGCTGTTCTGGAAATAGACGGCATCTATGAAGCTACCTATGGCGCAGGCACAGTGGAAAAACTCTTTGCCTTTACGGACACCCTGCGCAAAACAGGTATCGTAATTATGGGGCTGCTCTTCATTGCAGCTATCGTACTGATAGCCCTGGCTATCCGTTTGACCATAGTAGCCCGCAAAAAAGAGATCATGGTCATGAAATGGTGCGGCGCTACCAATGCTTTTGTGCGCTGGCCTTTCTTCCTGGAAGGGCTTATTCTGGGATTTACAGGCGCCCTGATCGCCCTTATCCTGGCGCTGGTGCTTTACGGAAATGCCGGCGGTTATCTGGCAGAGACCATCTCATTTATGACTATTCTGCCCCTGAAAGATGTTTGGGTCAATATTACCCTGTTTACTCTTGGTTCCGGCGTGGTTCTGGGCGCTATAGGCAGCCTGATCCCCTTAAGCCGCTTCCTCAAAGTCTGATAAGGAGGGCCGTATGAAAAAGAAAAAACTGTTATTGATACCTCTTACTCTGGTTTGCGCCATCAGCATAGGCTTTTTTATGATGGCTTCCCCTGCCCCTGCCAGCGGCACGGAACTGACGGATCTGGACGGCCTGGGAGATGACGCCAGCGATCCACTGCAGGAATACAGGGAAAGACAGCAGCAGCTCCAGCAGGAAATGGACTCCCTTAAAAGCCAGATCAAAGACCAGAGCATAGTTATCGAAGGTTACCGGGACGAAATTTCGGATATCGAAGCCCGCATGCTGATAGCTCAGCAGCAGATAGACGCCATACAGGTAGGCATAGACAGCGCCAATCAGCAGATAAGCGAGGCTGAAATACAAATAGAGGAAGCAGAAGAACGCCTTAAAGAAAGGCAGGCATATCTGGAAAAACGCCTGGTGGATCTTTATATATACGGTGATGTAAACGTAATAGACGTTATTTTTGAGACCAGCAGCTTTGAAGATTTTGTTTCGGTATTTGACATGACCGAGCAGATAATGCAGCAGGACAAAAACATGCTCAATGGCATTGCCAAGGAAAGGAACACCATCATCAATAACAAAATCCAGATGGAGACCATGCGGGATGAACTGGTGGAAATGACCTATGAGTACGAAGACCTGAAAATGGATCTGGCAGACCTGCAGGCTCAGAAAATGACGGCAATGTCCGCGGCTATCTCCACCAAGGAAGGCTATCAGGCCATGCTGGATGAATTTGAGGCTGCCTCCAACGAGGTCAGCGAGATGATCCGGGAATACATGAAGAATAACTCGGATTCCACTCTTTCCTATGGCGGCACCATGATCTGGCCGCTGCCTTCTCCCTGGGGCAAAAACTATATTACTTCCGAGTACGGGAAACGCTACCATCCCATCAGCGGCAGCTATTCCTTCCATACCGGTATAGATATCGGAGCAGATGGCGGCACCTCCATTTATGCCGCTGCTGACGGCAAAATAATTTCCAGAGGATGGATAGGCGGCTATGGCAATACCATAATCATGGACCACGGCAACGGCATATCCACCCTGTACGCCCACCAAAGCGCCTTTGGCAGCTTCGGGGTAGGAGATTATGTAGTGTCCGGAGATGTTATAGGCTATGTGGGAACTACCGGCAACAGTACCGGCAACCATCTGCATTTCGAGGTACGCGTAAACGGCAATCATACCAGCCCCTGGAATTATCTGTAACAGATAGCGCAAAAATACATCCTTCGGCAAATGGCCGGGGGATGTATTTTTTGATTTTTTTCTGATATATGCAGGGAAAAAAACTTTTTTATCTAATATAAAGACCCTATTGTATAAATCATCTGAAGGTCTGATGCAAAAACCAAGATACGGAGGAGAAAATGGTCAGAAAACATGCTAAGCAACTACTGGAGCAGTCTTTGATGGAACTGCTTGAGGAGACCACTTTAGATAAAGTAGATATTCGGGAACTGGCAGGAAAAGCCGGCCTTTCCCGCCAGACGTTCTACTATAACTTTAAAAACAAGCAGGATATGGTCAACTGGATATTTGATAAAAACAATGAGCTGGCTCGCGCTGCTTTTCAGAAAAATCGCTCTATCCGGGACTATATAATGTGCATGCTTAATACCATTGCCCAGTACAAAACATTTTATGCCAATGTTTTGCTGGGAGATTACTCCTGCAATGGGAATCCCGGTCCCTTTGAAAACGGTATTATCCGTTCGGTTCAGGAGATAGAGCTTCATTCCGCAAAAGGACGCATGAGCACCCAGCAATGGAATTCCCTGATATTCTTTGCATTCGGAGCCAAAGGCATGGTCATATACTGGATCACCGGCGATATGCGTGTAAGCGCTGAGGAAATGACCGAAGTCATTCTGGATAATATGCCTCAGGCTCTTAAAGACTATATCGAAGGCGGCGTTAGATAACCATGCAGATCAATATGCTGACAGCCAAGATCCATCGCGCTACAGTGACGGATGCCCAACTTAATTATGCGGGGAGCATCACTATCGACCGCAAACTGCTGTCTGCAGCGGGCATCAGGGAATTTCAGCAGGTGGAGGTTGTTAATATTAATAACGGCAGCCGCCTTTCCACCTATGCCATAGCAGGCGGGGACGGAGTTATCTGCCTCAACGGCGCGGCAGCCCGTATGGCCCAGCCGGGAGATCTGGTGATCATCATGGCCTATGCTTATATGAGTGAGGAAGAAGCAGCGCAGTGGCAGCCCCGAATAGTCCATGTGGACCGGGAAAATCATCAGACCAATAGCTGAAAACCGGCGGTATTGCCGGAAACCATTCCATCATAATTACTATACTATAATAAAAAAGACCCCCGGTATCATCATGGATATCGGGGGTCATTTCATCAGTATTCAATAAATACGGCCGCTAGTTCCCTGCATAAAAGAGAAGTATCCTTTTATTCGCAGTATACCGGATCGCAGGTAATATTAACGCCCAAACGGTGCAGCATCCGTTCATCAGCGCTGTCCATCATTACCGAGCAATGAGCCTCACATCCCTGCAGGCAATCCAGCTTTTGGAAGGCCATCTCCACAATGGGGCTGGTAGCCACACACAGGGAAAGGGCAGTCAGCACATCGTCCAGAGAAAGAGAGCTGTCCCGTACTTTAAGTATATCTCTTTTCAGGCGGATAATAGGCTCCAATACTACCAAAGAAAGAAGCTGCAGCTTATCGTCAATACCTGCCAGGGCTTTGATGGCGTTGAGCACGCCGGAAGCCGGGGCGGTCATCAGCTCAGAGGCCCGGCCGGTAGTGATGCGGCCATCCGGCAACTGGAAGGCAATGGCAGGGACCTGCCGCTGATGAGCCTTATTGCGGGCTACAGCCACCACCGGACGATCTTCCTCCACCAGGCCCAGCTGCTGCATTATCAGCTCTATCCTGCCGGGTATATCTTTTTCGATCAGGCCCTGGCGGGAATCGCAAAGAGCCTTGAAGTAACGGCGGATGATCTCCTGGCTGGCAGCTTCCCGCACCACTTCATCATCAGTGATGGCATAGCCTGCCATATTTACGCCCATATCTGTGGGAGAATGATATATATCTTCGCCCAGCACCCGTTTGAGCACTGTTTTCAGCACAGGGAAAGCTTCTATATCCCGGTTATAGTTAACGGTGGTGATACCGTATTTTTCCAGATGATAGGGGTCGATCATATTTACGTCGTGAAGATCGGCGGTAGCAGCCTCATAAGCCAGATTCACCGGATGCTTAAGAGGCAGATTCCAGATGGGGAAGGTCTCAAACTTGGCATAACCTGCCACTACTCCCCGCTGGCTTTCATGGTATATCTGGGAAAGGCAGGTAGCCAGTTTGCCGGAACCGGGGCCGGGAGCAGTTACTACCACCAGGGGACGGGTGGTTTCAATATAGGGGTTGGCGCCATAGCCCTCGCTGGAAAGGATAGTATTGACCTCGCTGGGATATCCCTTGGTCAGCCGGTGGAAATAGGTACGTATGCCCCGGGCTTCCAGCTTATTACGGAAAAGGCGGGCTGCAGCCTGATCCTGATATTGGGTAATGACCACGGAATTTATGGAAAGTCCCATGGCGGACATATTCTCGATCAGACGCAAAACATCCATATCATAAGTAATGCCTATATCAGCGCGGATCTTGTTGTTTTCGATGGCAGGAGCGGATATGGCAAAAATAATTTCCGCAATATCCTTAAGCTGCTGCAGCAGCTTTATCTTGGCATTGGCTTCAAAACCAGGCAGAACGCGGGCTGCGTGAAAATCATCAAACAGCTTGCCGCCAAACTCCAAATAGAGCTTATCAAAACGTTCGATGCGTTCCCTGATATATTTGTTTTGCAGCTCCAGATACTTTTGTGCATCAAATCCTATCTTCATAAGAACCCAACTCCCTCAATTATTTTTTACCCGCAGAAAGCACCGCTGGTTTCTGCGGTAGTACCCTGATTATAAATACCGTTTTCCAAATTATAATGGTATTGCAGATCCAGGAAAAATGCAGCCCTAGCAGATAAAACATACGGAGTAAGGAAAAGCATTCCCAATCCAAAAGTAAGGCAGGCCAGCAGATACCAGCCAATAAAAGAAATATCCAGGCAAAACAGCCGGCCCTTATGCCCGTCCATCATCTTTTTGGAAAGAGCCACAGCCTGGCAAACTCCCAGTTCGCGGTTTTGGCTAAGCAAATAGGTGGCCATGGAATAACGGTAGGCGGCAATTATACCCGGAACTATCAGCAGCAGGCTCCAGGCAAAGATCAATAATCCTATGTAAAGCCGCAGCAACAGCGCTTTGCCGAAAATATTGAAATAGGCAAACAAATCATTGCAGCCGCAATCCTCCCGCCGCTGCAATTTGATATAAAAAGAACAGATACCTATCTCCACGCTGCTGCCGATGATGAAAGTAACTATCTGATAAACAGTTATCATGGATGCTACCACTATGTGAAGATTGCCGTAATACTCCTGAATATTGCAAAAAATGGAGAAAGAACCGCTATAGACGGCTCCCCCCAAAAGTACAGCCAGCAAGGTGACCAAAACTGCCAGCAACCAGTTTCCTGACAGAACATCACGGCCCATTTTGCGAAAATCACGAGCTAAAGGCATAGAATTACCTCGATAAATACCAGCGTATTGAACAAAAACAAATAATGTACCAGTTTAAAATTTAACTTTTGAATTATAGCACATTATTTTTGTTTTTTCAAATAAAATATTAAAAAAAAACAGATGATAAAAAACTTATTTATGCTAAAATAACGATATGTGCAAATACTTTTCCGGCAAGCTCAAAATCATATATCTGGCCCTGCTGGCGCTAAGCTTCATCCTGGCGGGATGCGGCGGCAAATCCGACCAGCCCGATCAAAGCCTGCTGCTGGATGATCTCTCCGTTTATGGGGAAAGCGCCATACTTAAAGCAAACGGGGAAAAGATCAGCAATTTTAATCTGCTTTGTCAGGACGAAAACGGCCGGAGCATATCCGTGCTCTGCGGCGATACCGCTGACAGCGGTTTGCTGCTTTGGCGTTTGCTGCCGGGAACCTATACCTTTCAGATAAACGGCAGGGATCTGCTGGCAGAAGAAGACTTTCTTCCTTTATCAGGCTATACTCTGCCCAGGGATGGCTGCCGCAGCAGCTGGCTTTTTCAGCGTGATGCCAGCGGCAGACTGCTGCTGACTATAAGGGAAGCACTGGAGATGCCCAGCGGCTATTATGATATTTTTATCGATATAGGCCACGGCGGGCAGGATAAAGGTGCAGTAATGGGCAAATATATTGAAGCAAATGAAAATCTCCTGAGCGGACAATTCCTGGCGGAAATGTTCCGGGGCGCAGGATTACGGGTTTGCCTTTCCCGGCTGGGGCCGGAAATCAGCGGCGGACAGGCAGCGGAGGACAACCCCTATCTGCCCGGCGCCCGTATTGACCGGGCCTACCGCTCTCATGCCTGCTACCTTATTTCCAACCATTTAAACGCTGCCGCTGAAGCACAGCACGGCTGGCAAATTTACTGCTCGGTCAAAGCCTCCACAAAATGGGCGGAACAGATAGGCAGGCTATGGCAGGATATGGGCTGGCCTGCCAATAACAGCAACAAGGGCCTGGTAGCTGACGGCATTTATCAGCGCTGGCAGGAGGATGAGCCCCAAACAGGCAGAGATTACTATTTTATCCTGCGCGAGACCGGCGGCAACGCTATCGATCCCCATACTTTCAGCCAAATTCAGGGAAGCGCCGCTCCCGATCTGCGCAAAGGGCCCCAGGCAATACTGCTGGAATACGCCTTTTTGGATAGCAGCAGCGATATGGCTTACTGGCGCAGCAACTATCCTGAGCTCATCGCAGCAGCATACCGGGGATCAATGATTTACTGGCAGATTTTTGACCCAGATACGCAAAACAGCAGCCGCTGACTAAGGGCGGCCTGAAATATAAGGAGCACTTGGTATGGATATTATTAAAACAGGCATTGAAAAAGTACTTTATCCGCTTATGGAATCCCGCCGTGGCAACCGGATACGCGCTGATATCAGCCAGCTGCAGGCAAGCGCTGCCGGCAGCAGGCAGCAGCTTATGCAGAAGCAGGAAGCTGATCTCAGCCGCCTGCTGCTGCATTGCATCCAACAGGTTCCGGCCTATAAACAGTATGCTTATTTGCAACAGCAGATAATGGCCGACCCCGCAGAAGCCCTGAGCCATTTTCCCGTATTGACCAAAGAGGAATTTCGGAAGGACCCGGAAAGCTTTATTGCCCTTGATGCAGATAAAAGCAGTCTTATTGCCAATAATTCCGGAGGCAGCACCGGCCGCCCCCTGCAGTTTTATATGGATCGTTATACAGTGGAATACTATGAAGCTGCCCGCTGGCGGGGCCTGGCGCTCTACGGCATATCCCCCGGCAGCCGCTGCCTTATGATATGGGGAAACCCTTTTGACCTGGACAAGCTGGGACAAAAGAAATTCCGGCTCAGCGAGCGTTATCTCAAAAACCGCCGCATCATCCCGGCCTACGGACTGAAGCCCGAGGCAATGAAGGAATACATAGCCCTTATGCGGCGTTACCGGCCGGAATACATTTATGGGTATGCCGGCGCATTAGCCCTTTTCAGCAGGCTTATGCTGGAACAGGGTTTGCAGCCGGGGATCAGGCTTAAAGCTGTGGTCTCCACATCGGAAACGCTGCGTCCTGATGACAGGGAGATAATAAAACAGGCTTTTGGCGCCCCTGTGGTAAATGAATACGGCGCCAGGGATGGAGGCATCATCGCCTATGAATGTCCCAAAGGCGGCCTGCACCTTTCCGCGGAAAACCTTATACCCGAGGTAGTGGATATGCAAACCCATAAGCCCCTGCCAATAGGCAGCAGAGGATTGCTGGCAGTAACAGACCTGCATAACTTCGTCCAGCCCAGGCTGCGCTACCTGCTTAATGATGAGGTATCCCTGGCCGCCGAACCCTGTCCCTGCGGTATGGCCACCCCCTGCCTGCAGGAAATATACGGCCGGGAGGATGATATTTTCAAAGGCAAAGACGGCCGTTATGTTCACGGCGTAGCCTTTGCCAACTGCATAAAAAGACTGCCCCAGGTAGACGCTTTTCAGATAACACAGAGTTCTCCCGAAAAAGCCACGGTATTGCTGGTAACCAAAAATGGAACCTGGCCGGAAGGCCTGGACGCGGTAAAGGCAGATTATCAGGAACTGCTGCCGGGAACTGAATTCACCTGGCAGCTTACTGATAACATACCCCCCGCCCCATCCGGAAAGACCCGCTACGCCATACGGAACTTTCCATTATGATCTTATAAAGATAAAAATTATATAAGCAAAGGAACTGCAAAAAATGTCCGAAAAAACCCAGGGAAAAACCCTTGCACAAGGCGGCTATGAAAGCGGCTGCCTGCTCTGTGGAGCGCCTTTGATCTATCAGGAAGAATCGCAGGAAATGGAATGCGCTGTCTGCCACAAAAAGTTTTATTCCAATGCAGCCTGCGCCAACGGTCATTTCGTCTGCGACCGCTGCCACAGCGGGCTTAATCCAAACTATCTGCAGCTATTGAAAAGCTCCGGCGAAAAAGATCCTCTTATTTTATTGGAGCAAACCATGGATCTGCCTGGTGTGCATCTGCTCGGCCCGGAGCATCATATCATACTGCCCTGCGTATTGCTGACCGCCTATAAAAACTGCGGCGGGCAGCTGGATTATCCGGTAGCCATAAAAGAGGCCTTTCGCAGGGGAAAACAAATACCCGGCGGCGTTTGCGGTTATATGGGAACATGCGGAGCGGCAGTGGGCGCAGGTATTTATGCGTCCCTGACCCTGGGTTCCAATCCCCTGAAAGATATAGTATGGGGCAAAGCCCAGGAATTAACTGCCCGCTGCCTGCAGCGTATTGCGGAATGCGGCGGCGTCCGCTGCTGCAAGCGCACCACCCGTCTGGCTGTGGAGGAAGCAGTGGCCTGGACAAAAGAAACTTTCAATATTGAAATGCCCCTTTCCAATACTCCCTGCCGCTTCTGGGAGAAAATACACGAGTGCTCATACGGAGACTGCCCATTTTTCGGCTAGGCCCCTTAAATAAAAATGCAAAGGAGATCATACTATGCGCAGAAAAGACAGAGAAGTTACCGATTTTAAACAGATGCTGGGTATACTGGAAAATTGCGACTGCTGCCGCCTGGGACTTGTGGATGATGAGGGAGTATATATGGTGCCCCTGAATTTCGGCTTTGAAGATGCCGGCGGCCAACTGATCATCTATTGCCATGGCGCAGCAGAAGGCAAAAAAATCGACCTGATCCGCAAAGAGGGTAAAGCCTCTTTTGAGGCAGACTGCAAGCACGAGCTGATGACGGCAAGCACAGCCTGCGCCCACGCTTACCGCTATCAAAGCGTTATGGCCCGGGGCAAGGCGCAGGTATTGGATGATTATGCCGAAAAAGTTCACGGACTGCAGAAAGTGATGTGCCATTATACCGGAAAGGACGACTGGGATTATAAAGAAGAGCAGGTCAACACCGTAGCTGTGATCAAGCTCACCATAGATAGCTGGTCAGCCAAAGAAAATATCAAATAAACCGTTGCCACCTGAAACATAGCCAAAATAAAAGCAAGCTGCCTAAAGCAGCTTGCTTTTATTTTGGCGTAAATGCATTAAAGCCTGTGTACCATCGGGGTCTATACTGCGTAAAAAATATATCCTAATAAAACCAACTGCCCTATCAATACCGCGGGCACGCCCCATTTAAACAGAGGATGCAAGGTTTTATGATGAAAAAGCCGCATCCCCAGCCAGCCGCCTAATGCGCCGAAAAGCAGCACAAAAAGGAATAAAGTTGCCTCAGGTATACGCCAGGCATGCCGGCGGGCCCTGGACTTATCTATGCCGAAAAGGGAAAAAGTAAGCAGATTGACTGCTGCCAGATAAATCAGCAGCCACAAATAATGAGCCTGAATAAACGCGGTCATAGCGCCTCCTAATCATCACCAAAGCAGGCCGCCTGCAAAACACGGTTAGCCACGCTGCCGGCCACATTGGCGCCGCTGCCGCCGTTTTCTACCAGCACAACAAAAGCATAGGGGTATTTATCGCTGTTAAGAAAGCCCACAAACCAGGCATGGGGATAAGCAGCGCCTACCTCCGCCGTACCGCTTTTGGCGCACATGGGCAAATTAGGAAAATTATCCACTCCGTAATTGCTGCGCACATTATTGGCCATCATTTCTTTCAGTTCATTGGCGGTACTGCTGCTCATCAATTTCTGATGATCCGTAGAAAGATCAAACCAATAAGGCACGCCTTCCAGGGTGGAACAGCGGTAAAGCAATTCCGGTTCCACCGCCTTGCCGCCATTGGCAATAGCGGAAACAAACCGCAGCATGGCGCAGGGATTGACCTGATCGTGATATTGACCCGCCCCTGACCATCCCAGATCCCAGCTTCCCTCCGGAGCGATATCAAAAGAACCTGCCGCGGTAGTGAAACCGCTTACCTGATGGCTGGCGCACAGACCGGCTTTTTCGGCATAGGCAGCCAGCTTTTCTCCTCCCAGCTTCTGGGCTATATCTGCGAAAGCGCCGTTACAGGACTGGGCCAGGGCTCCGTAAAAATCCAGTTGGCCGTGAGCATGCTGGCAGGTAATATTGCTGCCGCCGTACTCGGCAGACCCGTCACAGTAATAGCCGTAACCTTCCATATCCAGCTCCTCAACGGCAGCGAAAGCCGTTACCAGCTTAAAAATGGAGCCGGGGGTGTAAACCCCGCTCAGGAATTTATTAAGATAATTGGGGTCGGAAGGGGGGTCAGCCGGGTCGAACCCAGGGCTGCTTACCATACAGATAAGCTGACCGCTATGATAATCCATTACCGCCACGCAGCCGCTTCTGCCGTTCAATGCCTCATAGGCTGTCCTGTTCAGTTCAGCATCTATGGAAAGCCAGGCGGCAGAGCCTTTGCCGCTGTAACTGTATACACCGTTTACCAAAGAATATCCCATCATCTGCTTATGAAAGATATCTGTAGCGGCTCCGCCTATATTGCCGGCAACATCCCCTACCGCATAAAGGGTGGCCCGGCGCAGCTGATAATCATCTATATAACAGCGCTTGCCGTTGTCATCAGTATAAAGCAGCACCCGGCCTTCCCTGTCCCGCACCTGGCCGGCAACAAAAGTACCGTTATTGTAAACATGGTCGTTGGAAGGAAAATCCGCCCAGGACTCCCCTTCCGCTTCCCAACGGATCATAAAACAGCAGAACCCCAGCACCAGCAGGACAGCAAAGGCCACGATGATCAAAGCCCTTCTTTTTACCTTATTCATCCTTACCGCCTCCTTTGCCAATATCCGGCGGTACGCCGGGGAACTGGGATAAAGGTATATTTATCTCCTGTTCTTTTTTCTCAGCAGCTATCGGCGGCAGCTGCAGTTCAGCCGGGCCGCTTTCTATGGGGGGCAGCTGCAGCTCATACTCATCATCGGGGAAACGCGGCGAACCGGCCAAGCCGCCTTTTGAAGTATCAGGCTCCTGAGAGGTAAACGGTTCCTGGGGAAGAGCCTGGCGTTGAACAGGCGGCACAAAGATACCGTCATCTTCCCCAACAGGGCCGGGAGCTATGACCGGCGCCGAGGAACGGCGGCGGGATCTCCACCGCTGCTTAATGGCAAAGCTGGCATTCTGACGGGTATCCGCAGCTTTAATAAATGCCAGCAGACACCAGCAAGCTATCATGCTGGTACCTCCTGTACTTACAAAAGGAAAGGTAACGCCGGTCAAAGGCAGTATATCCAAAGAACCGCCCACATTCAGCATAGTCTGAAAAAGCAGCAAAGCGGCAGTGCCGCAGGCAGTAGTGACAAAGTAAGAAGAACGGGCATTATAGGCTGACCGTACTGCAAAAAGGGCAATAAGGATAAGTGCTGCCAAAGCACACAGGCAGATCAGCAGACCCCATTCCTCCCCCATAAAGGCAAAAACCAGGTCTGTTTCCGAAGCTGACACATATTTAAGCCAGCCCTGGCCGCCTCCCAGGCCAAAAAGCCCGCCGCTGGCCATCACCGTCATAGCCCGCGTCTGCTGATAACCTCCTGTGGAAGCATATTCCCAGGCATGGCCCCAGGTAGCAAAGCGCTCGGCAATATACGGCTTGGCTGCCAGAACAAGCAATACAGCCAGGACTGCTCCGGAAAGGGAAAGGGCTATGGTAGCCAGATCTCCTGACCGCAGATAAGCTATGACAATATAGACTACAAAAAAGATCGCCGCTGTGCCAAAATCGCTGATAAGAGCCAGGGCCCCCACTATGGCAGCGGAAAGGGCTATAAAAGCGTAAAGATTGCGCCGGGCAAACAATCTGTCCAGGGTAGCTCCGCCGGCAAAGATAAATAACACTTTGACCAGCTCCGAGGGCTGTATGGAAAAACCGCCGATAATCAGCCAGTTACGGGCTCCGTATATCTCCTGCCCGAAAAGAAGGACCGCAGCCATAGCCAGCAGGGCCAGGCCCGCAGCAGGCCAGCGCAGGATTTTGATGCGTCCCATATCCCGCAGCACCCAGCCTAAAAAATAAAAGCCTACCAAACCCAAAACGATGGTAAGCATCTGCTTAGGCAGGCCCGCAGGGTTATTGGAACATACCACAGCCACGCCCAGAGCGGTCAGGAAAAAGCCCAGAGTTTCCACCTCGAAACCGGTGCGCTTAAAAGAACGGGAAATAAGCCAGGAAAACCACATCAAAACCATCAGCAGCAGATAAGCGACAATAATCAGCAGGGCATGCTCCCACATGGCCAAAGCCAGTTCCAGCCCCATCAATGCCATAAATATAGTAAGCCAGACCAAAGTACGGCTGGGTCTGATATGTCTGCCGGGCACGGTGCGGTTGGCCCGCTGCCTTTCTTCCTCTTCGGGAGTGATCTCCGCCAGCGTCATTTTGCAATCAGCTATCTCTATCACATCACCGTCGTTCAGGATAGCGCTGCCTTCCAAACTACTGCCGTTAACGGAGATATTATGCTTATGGGCAATATCTATAAGCTGCCAGCCGCCTTTTTCCTGACGGATCAAAGCCGCATGGTTTCTTGATACAGATGCCAGCGGCAGCACTATATCGGCAGTACCGCCCCGGCCGATAATATTTTCCCAATGATTCACCGCTATCCGCATACCGTCGCCCAGACCCAGCCAGGCCCAGGTCTCCGGCTCGCTTTTATCCCGCAGCAGGGAAAGACCGCAGCGGACTACCACCAGCACTGCCAAAGCAGCCAGAGCCAAACGGGAAATAAATATCAGCGGCGGCAAAAAGAAGCCCAAAGGGTCTTCCATTAAATTGCTGAGAAAACTGTTGGCGTATAAATTATTAAAAAAATCACTCATTGGCATTCTCCGCAGAATGGCTGTCAGTCGCAGTCATCCCGAATAAAATATACCCACCAAAAAGAGATCAGACAAACCGCGTATTTTATAATAAGATTGGCTACGAACAAAGAAAGCAACACCTGCCAGCTATAACGCCCGGCAAAAGCTATTGCGATAAAGATAGCGGTATCCACCGGCATGGAGACTGCATTGGAAATAAGAGGACGCAGCCATTGCCGGCGGGAGCCAAAACGACGGCGCACCAGTGAATAAATACGGGTATCCAGCAGCTCAGAAACTGTCATAGCCATAATAGAGGCAGCTACCAGCCTTAATCCCGGCACAAGCACCAGAGAGTATTCCTTCTGGGGGCCCACCGCAAGATCCGGCGGCAGCAGGCCCACCAGCCAGACAAAAGCAAAAAGCGCCGTACAGACGGCGGCGGAAAGCCAGATAGTAAAACGGGTAAGGGAAGCGCCCGCTTTTTTATGCAGCATATCCCGGGCAACGAAGCTGAAAGGGTACAGCAGGGTACCGCCATCCAGGGAAAGACCGGCTACAGAAATGATGCGCAGAGAACCCAAATTGGACAGGACTACCAAACTGATATAGGCTATGACCACGGCAAAGACCTTTTTCAGCCTTTTTTCCTCCGTGATATTTTCCGTTATGTTTACCATGATGCCTATTGTACCATAAAACCGTCTTAAAGACAAAGAGATACTAGTCAAAAGCATTAAAAAATGCTATAATTAATAAATCTGTAAACAATACTTATGGATTAATTAAAACAATTGCCAAAATGGCGATTAGCAAATGAAAGGAGAGCATCTTGAAAAAGAAAAACAAACATCTTATCATAGCCGGCATAATCCTGGCGGTGATCATCGCATTTTTTGCCCTGGCCAATTTCTTTACTGACTGGCTCTGGTTTGCCGAGCTGGGCTATGTCAGCGTTTTCTTCAAAGAACTGCTGACCAAAATAACCTATGGCGTACCGGTATTTCTGCTGATAGCTATTGGCAGCTATATATACCTGATGTCCATGAAAAAGAACTATTATGCCAAGATAGGCGGTTATGAAAACCTCGTACCTGAAAAAAAGGTCAATAATACCGCCCGGCTGATAGCCCTGGTATTCGGTATAATAGCAGCCGTAATGGTAGCAGGGCAGCTCTGGTTCCAGATACTCCAGTTTACCAACAGCACGGATTTCGGCATAACCGACCCCATTTTCGGCAAAGATGTCAGCTTCTATATCTTTAAGCTGGACTTTATTGCCCAGGTAAACAACATCCTGATAACCCTTATCATCGGTTTCGCGCTGGCAAATCTTATCTATTATCGGGCTCTTTTCTCCATGCGCAAGCCCCAGTTCTTCAAGGAAATGGAAGCCACCTACGAAGAACCCGCACAGGAAGAACCCCGGCAGCAGCAGGGCAATAACCCCTTTGGCGGCGGTCTTTTCGGGCAGATGTTCGGCGCCGGCGGCCAGGGACAGTCCCAGCAGGGCCCGCTGTTCGGCGGCGGTCGTCCCCGTCCTTCCAAAATGAATAAGCAGACCATGAGCCGCCTGCTGGTGGTAGCTAACCGCCAGTTTAAAGTGCTGGGCGTACTTTTCTTCCTCATGGTAGCTCTCCACTATTATCTCAAACAGTTTACCCTGCTGTACACTTCCAGTTCCGGAGTGGTCTACGGCGCGGGTTACACTGATATCAATATCACATTATGGGTATACCGCCTGCTTATGATACTGGCAGTGGTGGCGGCAGTGATGTTCGTCATAGGGCTCAATAAAAAACGGCTCAAAACTGTACTGGCTGTGCCTGTCATTATGATAGGCGTAGGCATCCTGGGCAGCGTAGCATCTATGCTGGTACAGGATCTGGTGGTAGCCCCCGATGAGCTGAGCAAGGAATCGCCTTATCTGGCCAGCAATATCCAGTTTACCCGTAATGCCTATGACCTGCAGGATATAGAGATACGGGAATTTGCCGCCAGCAATGACCTGACCTCGGCCGATATCCAGAACAATATGGATACCATTTCCAATATCCGCATCAATGACTATGAGCCGGCTTTGAAATTCTACAACCAGACTCAGAGCATACGTCTTTACTATCACTTCACGGACGTTGATATCGACCGCTATATGATCAACGGAGAATATACCCAGACCTTCCTTTCCGCCCGCGAAATAGATGAAACGGCTACCACCGACCAGTGGCTGACCAATCATCTTAAATATACCCACGGCTACGGCATCACCCTTTCCCGGGTCGATAAAGTAACCGCCACCGGCCAGCCGGATATGCTTATAGACAGCATTCCTCCCGTATCCGATGTGGAAGAAATAGATATTACCCGTCCGGAGATCTACTTTGGCGAAGGTACCAATAATTATATCATCATTAATACCGATGAAGATGAATTCGACTATCCTTCCGGAGAAAACAATGTTTATACCAAATATGAAGGCGATGCGGGCATCAATCTGAACTTTATCAACCGCCTGCTGTTCTCTATCCGCGAAGGCAGCCTCAAGATGCTGGTATCCTCCAATATTGACAGTGACAGCCGCATCATTATCAACCGCGATATCATGACCCGTGTTAAAACTATCGCTCCTTTCCTCATCTATGACGGCGACCCCTACATTGTAACTGTGGACGGCGCTCTTTACTGGATCATCGACGCTTATACCACCTCCTCCTACTATCCTTATTCCGAACCCTTTAATACCGGCAGCTCGGTCAATTATATACGCAATTCGGTAAAGGTAGTTGTAGATGCTTATAACGGCAATACCGATTTCTATGTGGTGGACGAAAGCGATCCTATCGCCATGACTCTGCAGAAGATATATCCCAAACTTTTCAAATCGCTGGATGATATGAATGAAGGCATTCAGGCACATCTGCGTTATCCCAATACCATGTTCAGCATCCAGTCCGCGGTATATGCCAAATACCATATGACTGACGTTAATGTCTTCTATCAGAACGAGGACGGCTGGGCCATTGCCAACGAGATATACGGCACAGAGGAATCCCAGATGGAGCCCACCTATTATATCCTGAAAATACCGGGAGAAGAAAAAGCTGAATTTATCAGCGCCATACCATACACTCCTTCCGGTAAGGATAATATGACCGCTCTGCTGATGGCGCGCAGTGATGGTGAAAACTACGGGGAACTGCTGCTTTTCCAGATGCCCAAAGACCGTATCATTTACGGCCCCAGGCAGATAGAAGCCCGTATCAATCAGCATACGGAGATAGCTCAGGACTTCACCTTGTGGAGCAGCGCTGGAGCCACCTACAGCCGGGGCAATATGTTCATCGTCCCCATAGAAAACTCCCTTATCTATGTGGAGCCCATTTATCTGGAATCCGCCAATTCTTCCCTGCCGGAAGTTAAACGAATCATCCTTTACTATAATGAACGTATAGCCTACGAAGCTACCCTGGCCGAAGCGCTGGATTCCATGTTCGGCCCAGGCGCGTCCTCCGGATATATGGGAAGCGAATTTACCGAACCTGGCGGCGAGGACGGCAACGACAGTTTCTCCTTCAGCGAACTGGCCGAAAGAGCGAATCAGGCTTTCAATGACGCGCTGCAGGCTCAAAAAGACGGCGACTGGGCAGCTTATGGCCGCTATCTGGATGAACTGGCAGACTATCTGAGCCAGATGGTTCCCCAATCCACCTCGGTAGATATGAGCCAATCTGACGGACTTGCCTTAGATACGGCAAACGGCGCGGAAAACGCAAATACCGCCGAATAACTTTTCGGCGGCAAGTCGACTGCCGCATTTGTCCGGCGCTATCGTCATGCCAAAGCAAAAGGCCTTCGGTTTTATATACCGAAGGCCTTTTTATCTGCCCTTATGCTTTTAATCCCGGCCTGCCGGAGTTCGCCGGCAGACCGGGATTATTATAAATAATTTTATGCTTGCATGAGTCGCTTTTTTGTGTCATAATACATTTTATATTTTAAAGCCGGGCTTTACACAGGCCCGGCGGGGAAAAGAGAAATGACCATGATAATCGACGCACACGCTCATGTATATCCTGACAAAATAGCTGCCAAGGCCAGCCAGGCTGTAGGCAGTTTTTATGATACTTCCATCACCGGCACCGGTACGGTGGAGCAACTGCTGGCTACAGGCGAACGCTGCGGCATAGACAAATTTCTGATCCACTCGGTAGCGACCACCCCCCACCAGGTGGAAAGTATCAACAGGTTTATCAGCAATGCCATAAATAAATACCCGGACAAGCTTATCGGCTTTGCCACCACTCATCCGGATCATGAAGACCAGCAGCAGGTTCTGGAGCAGGCACAGGAAATGGGTATGCAGGGCGTCAAGCTGCATCCTGACTTTCAGGAATTTCCCATAAATGATAAGCGGATGTGGCCGGTATATGCCTATTGCGAAAAGCATAATCTACCCATACTTTTTCATACGGGTGACCCCCGCTATAAATACTCATCCCCCCATCTGATCCTCCCGGTACTGGAATCCTTTCCGGATATCAGGCTGATCTGCGCCCATTTCGGCGGCTGGAGCCAATGGGATGAGGCTCAGGAATATCTGGCAGATACCAATGTCATGGTGGATTGTTCCAGCTCCTTCCCTTTTATGAGCGATGAAAGAGCTCTGGAGCTTATTGAATGCTACGGGGAAGACCGTATCTTCTTCGGAAGCGATTTTCCCATGTGGGATCCCGGCGAGGAGCTGGCTCATCTGAGAAGCCTGCCCCTGAGCCGGCAAACTCTGGAAAAGATACTTTCAGGCAATCTGCTGCGCTTTCTGAAAACAGATAATCAGCCACAGCCAAAAGCCTGAAAGCAATCCTTTATATTGCAAACCATAAGGCAGCCTTTATACAAGGCTGCCTTATACAATATCAAAACCCCATTATTCTTCAAAATACCGCATATCCCAAAAGCTAACCTATGGTAGCCACCATCACTGCTTTGATAGTATGCAGCCGGTTTTCGGCTTCGTCAAAAACATGGCTGTTGGTGCTGTGGAACACCTGGTCTGTAACCTCGCGGATATCATAGCCTGCTGCCATACGGGCGCTGGCCATATCCGTATTAAAATCATGAAAACTGGGCAGGCAATGAAGAAAGATGCAGTCGGGATTGCCTGTTTTTGCCATCAATTCTTCTGTTACCCTAAAAGGCGTAAGCAAAGCTACCCGCTGGGGTATTTTATCCTCCTCGCCCATAGACGCCCAAATATCAGTATATATTACATCCGCGCCATCCAATACCCCGGGATCAGCGGAAATAGTGAAGGTCGCGCCTGTATGCTGCGCCTCCTGCAGACAGCGCTCCATGACCTCAGGCGCAGGAGCCAGCTGTGCCGGGCCAAAGCCTACATAATTCATGCCCATTTTGGCAGCTATATACATAAGGCAATAAGCCACATTGTTGCGGGTATCGCCGCAATAGACCAGCTTAACCTGGTTAAGAGTTTTCGATACATACTCTTCTATGGTCATCACATCAGCCAGCGCCTGAGTAGGATGATCGGTATCAGTAAGACCGTTCCATACCGGCACTCCCGCATGGCGGGCCAGCTCCTCCACTACCCTTTGTTCATAGCCTCTGTATTCAATGCCGTCATAAAAGCGCCCCAATACTTTGGCAGTATCCTCCAGCGATTCTTTTTTACCCATCTGGGAGCTTTTGGAATCCAGGAAAGTCACATGGGCGCCCTCCTCGGCTGCAGCCACCTCAAAAGCACAGCGGGTACGGGTGGAGGTCTTTTCAAAAAGAAGCACTATACTTTTTCCCCGCAGCAGTTCATTATGAATACCCATCCGTTTTTTGGCTTTAAGATCATGAGCCAGATCCAGCAAATAGCGCACTTCCTGGGGTGTGAAATCCATAATAGACAAAAAACTGCGTCCCTTCAGATTAACCGGCATATTTATTCCTCTTTTCTGTATAAAAATTTCAATTATTGTTCGATGCGATTATCATAACACAGGTTTAATTAAAAATAAATACTAAGTTTAATAAATATTTATAAATAATTAACCATAATACAGCCCGCCCTGGCTAAAAACAGTTTGACACTGCTGCTTAAGAGCCATATAATTAATAGTTAAGTAAAGTTTATGCAAGGAAAGGTAAAAACAATGAAAAAATGGCTGTGCATACTTATCATAGCAGCAACCGCTCTTTCCCTTGCCGCCTGCAGCGAAAAGGAAGAATCAGCGGATAATCCCGACGGCATGAGCGTAGGCCATGTCACTCAGACAGAGACCATATATCTGGGGGTCCTGCTGCCCCTAAGCGGCAATATGTCTGTAGAGGCAGCAAAAGCCAAAGCTGCTATGGAAACAGCGGTAGATATCATTAACGACAGCCATGATATCGACTGGGATCTTGCCCAAAATGCCGGCCTGGCCAAATACGGTAATGCCAAGTTGGAACTGCGTTTCGCCGACTGCGGAAACACTACGGTCAGTTGCCTGGCTGCTGTGGGGGAACTTATAGATCTGGGAGTAACAGCCATTATCGGCGCTTATGATCCATACATGACAGCTTCCGCGGCAATAGTGTGCAAAAACAAAGGCGTACCTATGATCTGCGGTTCGGCAAAGAGCAACCGGCTAAACAACGGCAGCTATGCTTTGGGGGATGGCTTTGTCCACATTGCCATGAGTACAGACCAGGAAACACAGCTTTTTCTGGAATATATCAATCAGATAAATATCAAAAACGATCTGGGCATAAAAAAGACGGCTGTGGCTTATGCGGATAACAGCTCCGGCAACGACACCGAGCAATTGCTGGAAGCCGCCTTGCAAAAGGCAGGGCTGGAAAACGTGGCTCTGATAGACTATGATCCGCTGGACAATGACATGATGGAAGAAGCCGGCAAAATGGTGAGCAATCAGCCGGATGTGCTCTTCCAGGCCAGCGCCGGCAATGATCTGGCAGCCTTCGTCCCCGCCTATGTCCAAAGCAAGTATATACCCCAGGCAATAATGTGCTATAGCCAGGGTTTTTGGAGCAAGGAGTTCCTTAGCCAGGCAGGTAAAGCCGGCGTGGACTATTATCTGGGCTGCATGGTTCGCCCAGATCTGCTGTATTCCAAAGCAGCAGGCGGCTCGGAGGACAGCAAATCCCGCGCTACAATGCTTTTCGCCTATATAAACAGCCTTTATAAGACAAAGGCCAATACAGATATGGACAGCAATTCCCTGCTGGAATTTGCCAGTGTGATGGTGGCGGTTCAGGCCGTGGCAGAGGCGGGAACCACTGATAAACAGGCTATAATAACCGCGCTGCACGAAAAGACTTTTGAGGCCCCGTATCTTTATTCCGGCGCTATCGCTTTCGATGAAAACGGCCAAAACAGCATTATGCCCGCATATATCAGCCGAATAACCTCCGGCAGATATGCATATGAGTATTAGATACAGGCTTTTCCTCTTGTATTTCTTTTTTCTTTATGATAAAATAAATAATCAGCTTAAAAAGCTATGAAAAGTTAGCAATTTTGCCGTGTGTGGCGGGGCGTTAGCGGTGTCCTGTAACCATCAATCCGCTATAGATGGGCCGATAAACCATATTGAGGATACTACCTGTGAAGCCAGCCCCGAATAAGCAGCGTTGAGGACCGGGTCCTGCGCGGCAGGCGGCTGTGAACCTCGTCAGGTCCGGAAGGAAGCAGCGATAAGCAGATATTGCCTGGGCGCCGCGGGTAAGCCTGGTAGGAGCCGGCTGTTCGGTAAGCGTTTGGAGGCCAGTATTCGATTAGGGCTGCACGGCAAATAAAAAAGCACTCTTTTTAAAGAGTGCTTTTTTTGTTAGCCCCACGGATTTGCCCATAAAAAATATCCTCCCTGTTAAAGGGAGGATATTTTTAAGCTGTATCTTACAGAGAACTAGCGGATAACGTTGATGCCCTGCAGTACATAGAACCAGCTGGGAGCGGAAGATTCGCCGGATTCATTATAGAAATCGCCTTCGGCAACAACTTCGTTACCATCAACATCTACCAGAGGACCGGCAAAAACGTTCAGCTCGCCATTGACGATAGCGGTACGTGCAGCTTCCACAGCAGCCTTGATCTCATCGCAGTTAGCCAAAGTAGCCATGGCGGCGTCATTGTAAACGATATCCACCATACCGGAAGCCAGGTCGCCGCTCCAGTCAGAGGGGCAATCTTCACCGTTCAGCAGGCATTCAACAAAATAAGTATAGGCAGGAGTCCAATCCCAGACAACGCTGCACAGGTTAGCATTGGGAGCAGCAGCGCTCATATCGGTGTTGTAACCGATGCCATAAGCATTACCGTCAGCCTCGCAGGCAGCCTGAGTGGCGGTGGAGTCAGCATGCTGGCCCAGAACATCAGCGCCGGAAGCGATCAGAGCCTGAGCGGCCTGGGTCTCGGCAGTGACGTCATACCAGTTGTTGGTGTAGATAACATTCATGGTAACATCGGGGTTAACGGATTTGGCGCCCAGATAGAAACCGGTGTAACCGCTGACGCATTCAGCAAATTCCTGAGCGGAGACATAACCCAGAATATTGCTTTCGGTAGCCATACCGGCTACGATGCCGGACAGGTAACGAGCCTGGAAGATCTTGCCAAAGTAGTTGCTGACATTATCCAGACCGCAGGTGGAAGCCTGTACGCCGGTAGCATGGCAGAACTGAATATTAGGATAATCTTTGGCGACTTCGATAACATAGTCTTCAAAACCGAAGCTGTCGGCGAAGATGATGTTGCAGCCTGCTTCTGCCAGTTCGCGCAGAGCGGATTCGCAGGCAGCGTCTTCGGTAACATTGTATTTACCAATAACGTTTTCAGCAGGAATACCCAATGCAGCAGCCATCTGATTAATGGCGTTGATATGGGCGGTGGAATAACCCTGTTCAGCTTCATCGTTAATGTGGACATGACCGATCTTAATTGTATCAACGGTCAGAGCGCCATCAACGTTCTCGGTGTTTCCGTTGTCAGCGGGGGTATCGTTGCCGCAGGCTGCGAAAGCGAAAATCAGGGAGATAGCCAGCAAAACTACCAATAATTTCTTCATTTTCGTTCTCCTTCTTTAATACTTCTGTTTTTTCGGACATAAAGTCTGTCCATCGACTCAATGATTATAGCAAACAGAATTTATTTTGTAAAGTAGCACCTTTCCAAAAAGTGTTACCTTTTTTTGCATTTGCCGCTCATCATGGTCAGATTCAGGCACGGTCCGGAGGAGATGATTGTGCATTTGCAGAGGGCAAAAAGTTATGGTTATTGTTTTATCCTTATTAATATGCTAAAATAAAGAATCGAAAAAGAACCCAGGAGATAGTTATGAATAAAGAAAAACGCCGTATAGTAGTTAAGGTGGGCACCTCCACACTTACATATGATACCGGCAGAACCAATATCCGCCATATCAGCCGTCTGGTAAATGTACTGGCGGATATTATGAACAGCGGCGACCAGGTAGTGCTGGTCAGCTCCGGAGCCATTGCCGTTGGCTGCGGCAAGCTGGGGCTGAAGCAGCGTCCTACAGATACTCCCGGCAGGCAGGCTGTTTCCACCGTTGGTCAGTGCGAGCTTATGTTCATGTATGACAAGCTCTTTTCCGAATACAGTTACTCCGCCGGGCAGCTGCTGATAACCAAGGCGGACGCCGATGATCCGGAACGCCGGAATAATCTGACCAATGCCTTTGAAAAGCTGCTGGAAATGGGAGCCGTGCCTATCGTAAATGAAAATGACTGTGTGGCAGTGGAAGAAATAGCCTACGGCGATAATGACTGCCTTTCCGCCATAGTGGCCAGGCTTATCCGCGCGGATATGCTGATAATGCTTACCGATACGGACGGGCTTTTCGACAGCGACCCTGCACTCAACAAAAATGCCCGCCTCATCAGTGAGGTAGAGCAAATAACGCCCGATCTGCAGAAGCTGGCGGGAGGAGCCGGTACGACAAGGGGAACCGGCGGCATGATAACCAAGCTCCACGCTGCCCAGATAGCTACCGAAGCAGGTATAGAAACTTATATCATCAATGGCGGGGATGCAGAAAATATTTATCGGGTGCTGGATGGCGAAAGTATCGGCACTCGCTTTAAGGCGGTGAAATAAATGATTAGTGTTGAACAACTGGGTCAAAAGGCCAAAATAGCCGAACGCACACTGGCGGCGGCAGACCATCAGCTTCGCAATCAGGCGCTGGCAGCCATGGCCGCGGGCCTGGAAAAAGATGCCCCGGGTATTATCCAGGCCAATCGGCAGGATCTGGCGGCAGGGGAAGCTGCGGGCTTAAGCAAGGCTTTACTTGACCGGCTGGCCCTTAATGAAGAAAGAATAGCCGGTATAGCACAGGCAATACGCAAAATAATATCCCTGCCCGACCCCTTGGGCAGAGAGCTGGAAAAAACAGTAAGGCCCAATGGGCTGCTTATCCGTAAAGTATCCGTACCCATAGGCGTTATAGCGGTAATATTCGAGGCTCGCCCCAATGTTACGGCAGATTCCGCCGCCCTTTGCATCAAAAGCGGCAATGCGGTGATACTCCGGGGAGGCAAGGAGGCCATCCGCTCCAATCAGGCCATGGTCGCATCAATGCAGCGGGCTATCTCTTCCGTGGGTCTGCCGGAAGACTGCATCCTTCTGGTAGAAGATACCACTCATGAATCGGCAAATGCCCTGATGCATCTTAACGAATACATTGATCTGCTGATACCCAGAGGCGGCAGCGGGCTTATCAAAACCGTAGTGGAAAATTCCACAGTACCGGTAATAGAAACAGGTGCCGGCACCTGCCACACCTATGTGGCAGCTTCCGCTGATCCGCAAATGGCTGCAGATATCATATATAATGCCAAGGTTTCCCGCCCCTCGGTCTGCAATGCCTGCGAATGTATGCTTATCCATAAAGATGCTGCTGCCCAGGCCCTGCCCCTTATAGCCAAACAACTCCTGGCAGCAGGGGTGGAGATACGGGGCGACGAAAAGATACTGGCCATGATACCCCAGGCCATAGCTGCCCGGGAAAACGACTGGGGCAAAGAATACAATGATTACATAATAGCTGCCAGGATAGTGGACAGCACAGAGGATGCCATAGAGCATATCCGCAAATACGGCACAGGACACAGCGAATGCATAGTAACCGCTGATGAAGCAGAAGGCCTTTATTTTCAGGGGGCGATAGACGCTGCCGCAGTCTATGTTAATGCCTCTACCCGCTTTACCGACGGAGGCGAATTCGGTTTGGGAGCCGAAATAGGTATATCCACCCAAAAACTTCATGCAAGAGGGCCTTTGGGTCTGCGGGAGCTGACCTCTGCCAAATATCTGATAAACGGCACCGGACAAATAAGATAAACCCAGCCCAGGCGGCATCCACAAACAGCAAAACTCCTTCAAACCAGGCGGATAGAAGGAGTTTTCCTATACGGGCTTTATTTTTTAGCCGGCCGCAGGCGCTAAATGGCGGCAAGCACAGCCAAAGTCGCCACCCCCGGCATTCCCAGAATACCGGAAACGGCAATGGTAAGGACATTAAGAGGCAGCAACTGTTCCGCAGAAAGCAGATTCAGCACCAGCAGTAAAGCCAGCCCCATACCCAGATTAAGGGCAAGGGTCCCGAATATTTTAAAAAACCGTCCCGGCAACAGGCAGGCTGCCGCCACCAGCAGCAATCCGCCGCCTACTATCAGCAAGTATTGCCATATCTCCACAGCTATCACTCCTTTGCACAGCATTTTCCGCAGCTTGACTTTATTCAATATTATTTGCTAAAGCCGGTAAATATGATATACTTGATATATTAAGCTGCGACAGTTTTTCTTTATCTTATAAATATTACTGTCATTTTTTGAGCTATATTCTGATGTAATACATGGCGTCCGGTTTTCCATATGCCAGATGTATTCTTTATAATAAGGAAAGTATTATGACTTATACTGCTCTTTACCGCCGATACAGACCCGATAAATTTTCCGCACTGATAGGCCAGGAACATGTGGCAAAAGTTTTGGCCACCGCTGCCCGCAGGGGGAGCTTTGTCCACGCCTATCTTTTCTGCGGTCCCCGGGGCACCGGCAAGACTTCCGCGGCCCGTATCCTTTCCCGGGTCATCAACTGCCAGCACCCTACAGCAGAAGGGGAACCCTGTAATGAATGCGAATCCTGCAAAAGGGCCTTGGCCGGCGATAGTCTTGATCTGATTGAGATAGACAGCGCCTCCAACAGAGGCATAGATGAGATACGGGATCTCCGGGAACGGGTAAAATATGCGCCTGCCCAGGAAAAGCGCAAGATATATATTATCGACGAGGTGCATATGCTGACCAATGAGGCCTTCAATGCCCTGCTGAAGACCCTGGAGGAGCCGCCGGCTCATGTAATATTTATTCTGGCTACCACCGCCCCTCACAAGCTGCCTCTGACAGTACTTTCCCGCTGCCAGCGCTTTGATTTCCGCCGGATAGGCGATAATGAGATCTGCCGTCATCTGCTGGATATTGCGGCAGCGGAAAATATCCCCATTACTCCGGAGGCAGCGGCCCTGATAGCCAAAAAAGCCGATGGCGGCATGAGGGACGCAGTAAGCCTGCTGGATCAGTGTTCCGGGGCAGCCCAGGGAGAGATCACCACAGATCTGGTAACTATGCTGCTGGGAATAGTTGACCATAGTTTTATCATGGGGCTGCAGCAGCATTTGCTGGACAAAAACGTATCTGCCGCCCTTCAGGATGTGGAAGCACTGATAAAATCCGGTAAGGATCTTAGACAGGCGGTAGGGGATCTTTGCGAATCTTTGCGGGACAGCCTGCTGCACGCATTGGCAGATCAGCGCAAAACCGCTAAGTATCCGCCTTCAGCATATTTGGATCTGCTGACCGCATTGGCAGATACTGACAATAAACTGCGTTTTGCAGCCAGCCCCCGCATTACCCTGGAGCTTGCTTTGCTGAAAGCCTGCGGCCTGCAAAGCCCGCCCGCCCCGCCTAAAACGCAACCGGCGCCCTGCCACAAACAGGCTGCCGCCGCCCCCAAAACAGCACCCGTACCCGAAGCGCAACCAATGCCCAGGCAGCCGTCTGTTACCGGCCCGAAACCGGAGCCCCCAGGCAGATCCGGAGCCAAAACAGCGCCCCCGCCGGTAAAGCAGCAGGCTGAGGAAACGGCAGATAAGGCAGTAGCCATGGATGAATTATGGAGAAAAATACTGGAACAATTGGAAGAAGATGACCGCTGCGTCTATTTCAGGGTAGAAGATTGCCGCCTGCTGCAGACAGGGAACCGCCGCCTGTTGCTGCGCTTCCCCATGGACAGGGCGGAAGATTACCGCAGCATTATGGGTTCCCAGGAGCACAAAAGCTCCTTGGAATCAGCTATTGGTAAAATCTGGGGAGAAAACTTTACTTTACAGGCAGAAATAGGGGATTTCCTTTCTCCCCCTGAAGAAGAACCTGAAGAGTTCCGACCAACACCGGAAGCGGTACCCGAGGAAGCCGAAGAAAAAGCGCCGTCCCAAGGCAGCCTTTTCCAATAAAAGCACGGCTGATATCACGGCCTTAAAGCCGCGATAATACAATGATCGGCCAATCATACTATGTATATTACAAACGGAGGGAAAAAAATGGGATTCAATATGCAAAAACTGATGAAACAGGCACAAAAAATGCAGCAGGACATGAACCGCGCCAAAGCTGAACTGGCAGAAGCTCAGGTAGAAGGCGTATCCGGCGGCGGCATGGTCAAAGTAGCGGCTACCGGCGACGGACAAATCACCGCCATCTGCATCAACCCTGAAATCATCGATCCGGAAGATAAGGAAATGTTGGAAGATATGGTGCTGGCTGCCATCAACGAGGCGCTGGCAGCGGCAGCCGCCCTTTCCGCCGAAAAAATGGGCGCTGTTACCGGCGGCATGAATCTTCCCGGTATGTTTTAATGGCCTACCAATATCCACGCACTTTGCAAAACCTGATAAACCAGCTTTCCCATTTGCCGGGACTGGGGCCAAAGGCAGCCCAGAGAATGGCCTTTCATCTGATATCCGGCAGCGAAGAAGCAGTGACCGATCTGGCCTCTGCCCTTACCGAAGCCAAAGAAGCCATTCATCCCTGCCCTGTTTGCGGCAACTTTACCGATGAAGATATCTGTACGGTATGCGCTGATGCAAACAGGGATAAAGGTCTGCTGTGCATAGTGGAAGGGGTGGCGGATATCGTTTCCATGGAGCGCAGCCGCAGCTTTAACGGGGTTTATCATGTTCTGGGCGGCGCCATTTCTCCCATGGACGGCATAGGGCCGGAAAACCTTAACCTGAATACCCTGGGCAAAAGGCTTAAAAGCGGAACCATCAGGGAAGTAGTGCTGGCCACCAATCCTACCGTGGAGGGTGAAGCTACCGCACTTTATCTGGCAAAAAAAATAAAACCTCTGGGGATAAAGGTCAGCCGTATCGCTCACGGCATGCCGGTAGGCGGTTCTTTGGCATATGCTGATGAAGCCACCCTATCCCTGGCCATAAATGACAGAAAACAATTATAGGCATAATAAAAGAAACTCTTATAGCGTTTATTTTATTTTTATTCCATAATGTCAAATAACATGGAGGATAAATAACTTAATTGCAGAATTTTATCACTTTATGGTATATTTTCCGTAGAAGCAGATAAAAACCTATTATATCTGAAAATTAAACATAAAACCGCCCGTGGGGGCTGAAACAGGAGGTGCCAGGCAGGGTGACACCGGATATGAATATTGCCGTACAAACGGTAGACGTCACCAAAAAATTTGGCAAGACCATAGCCAACGACAAAATAACGCTGGATATACGCAGAGGCGAAATATTGGCGCTGCTGGGAGAAAACGGCAGCGGCAAAACCACTCTTATGAATATGCTGGCAGGAATATATTTCCCTGACAGCGGTCATATTTACGTAAATGGAGAGGAAGTCTCCATCCGCAGCCCCAAAGACGCCTATGATCTGGGTATAGGCATGGTGCATCAGCATTTCAAGCTGGTAGACGTTTTTTCCGCTGCAGAAAATATAGTTCTGGGGCTGCCGGGGGGCCTTACTGTAAAAAGGGCTCAGATATCCCGCTCCATCAAGGAGATAGCCGATAAATACGGCTTCCAGCTTGATCCGGATAAAAAGATCTACGATATGCCCGTATCGGAAAAGCAAACGGTAGAAATACTGAAAGTCCTTTACCGCGGGGCGAATATCCTTATTCTGGACGAGCCTACAGCAGTGCTCACCCCCCAGGAAACCAGGCGGCTTTTTGCCGTACTGCGCAAAATGAAAGAGGACGGCAAGGCCATAGTTATCATCACCCACAAGCTCAACGAGGTGATGGAAGTCTCCGACAGGGTGCATATCCTGCGCAAAGGGCGCTTTATCGATACTGTAAACACTGCCGAGACCAATACCCAGGAACTTACGGAAAAAATGGTGGGACGGGTCATATCTCTGGAAATAGACCGGCCCATTTATGAAAACAAAAAATTGCGTCTGGAAGTAAATAATCTGGTATGCGTCAATAATGATAATCTGCACTCCCTGGATAAGGTCAGCTTTGACCTTTACGGCGGAGAGATACTGGGCGTGGCGGGCATAGCAGGCAGCGGCCAGAAAGAGCTGTGCGAAGCGCTGGCCGGATTATATCCTCTGCGCAAGGGCAGCATTATCTATCACAGCGGCAAGGAAGGCGCGCCGGAAAAAGAAGAACTGGCCGGCAAGCCGCCTATGGAGATGATAAAAAGAGGCATAGTCATGAGCTTTGTCCCTGAAGACAGGCTTGGCATGGGCCTGGTGGCAGCCATGGATATGACAGATAATGTAATGCTTCGCTCCTATTACCGCAACAAAGGTCCCTTCGTTGACCGCAATACACCCCGTAAGCTGGCTAATGAGCTTATTGACGAGCTGGATATTTCAACCCCCGGCGTCAGCACTCCGGTACGCCTGCTTTCCGGCGGCAATGTACAAAAAGTATTGCTGGGAAGAGAGATCGCCAGTTCTCCCCAGGTGTTGATCGCAGCTTATCCTGTGCGCGGCCTGGATATTAATTCCAGCTACACCATATATAACCTGTTAAACCGGGAAAAAATGAAAGGCGTGGCTGTTCTTTTTGTTGGCGAAGATCTGGATGTTATGCTGCAGATCTGCGACCGTATCCTGGTTCTTTGCAACGGGAAAGTCTCCGGGCTGGTAAATGCTGTGGATGTAACTAAGGAAGATCTGGGCCTGATGATGACCAACCTGCCTGAGGACAAAATCACAACGGAGGTGAGCAACCATGCATAATGAAGAAAAGGCCCTGCATGAGCCGCTGATACGCATCAGCCGCCGGGCCTCCATCTCCCCATGTAAGGCATGGCTGATACGAGGGATTGCCTTTATCCTGGCATTGCTCACCGGCGCGCTGCTCATTGCGGTGCTGGGGCATGATCCTATTAAAGTTTACATTGATATGGTCTCCGGCGCCCTGGGCACCAAGACTTCTCTCATAGAAACAGTCAAGATCACTATTCCTCTGCTGGTAGCAGCACTTTCTGTTGCCCTTTCCTTTAAAATGCAGTTCTGGAACATCGGTACAGAAGGTCAGATACTGGTAGGCGGCGCATGCGCCACTTATTTTGCCCTTTTCTGTTCCGATGGTATGCCTTCTGTATTGCTGCTGATAGTAATGGCAGCAGCAGCCTGTATAGGCGGCGCTATCTGGGGCGCTATCCCCGCTTTCTTTAAAGCAAAATGGAACACCAATGAAACTCTCTTCACCCTGATGCTCAACTATATAGCCCTGGGCCTGGTAAAATATTTGCAGGCAGGCCCCTGGAGAAGACCGGGAGCTTCATTTCCCAAAATAGAAATGTTCAGCGACGCTGCCCGCCTGCCCAAGGTATTCGGCGTGCATATCGGCTGGATCATTGCCATTGTACTGGTTATCGTGGTTTTGGTTTACCTTACCCGTTCAAAACATGGTTATGAAACTACAGTAGTGGGGCAGAGCACCAATACCGCCAAATATTCCGGCATGAATGTGCCTAAAATATTGATACGCACCATGCTGTTTGCCGGCGCATTGGCAGGTCTGGTAGGCTTTATGCAGGTAAGCGGGGCCAACTACACCT
>CAKQQU010000007.1 GCA_934271085.1 uncultured Bacillota bacterium
ATATTGACTGCTACGCTTGTAGTTGATATATGGTATAAAGGAATTTTTGCTTTTTGCGCCAGGGCTATAATTTCCCCGGTGCCATTTACATTGACCTGCAGCAGGGCAGCGCTGTCTGCGGCATAATGACGCACATCAGCTGCGCAATGCCAGATAGCTTCAGGTTTAGCCGCCAGCTCCCTGTATTTGTCAGGGGCGAGTCCCAGCAGGGGCAAGGAAAGATCAGCCTTTATCACCGAGATCTTTTCCATTAGCAACTGGCTGTAGCTTCCGCCGAAATACCAAGTTAAAGCATCTGCCAGCCTTTGCTTATTGCCGTCCCGTTGCAGGCAGATGAACCGCTGTGTTCCGCTTTCGTTTAAGGCTGCCAGCAAATGGGCTCCGAAAAAGCCGCTGGCACCTGTAATAAGTACGGTAGCTGCGGTATTTTTGCTGCACAGGCTAAGCTTAGGCACCCGATAGGGAGTCTTTTTTATGGCTATCCGCCGGCAGGAGGGGGAATCAGGTTTTCCGGCGGGCCCGGCTGTGACAGGAGCATTGCCGCATATTTTTATCTCGGCTGTTTTTTCCGCAGAGCAAGATAATACAGGTATATCTTTTTTCCCCTCAGGTATAAGCGTTTCTTCCTGACAAGGTATGGGGCTTCCGCTTTCCAGCAATCTTATTTGGGCTGCCAGAGTAGGATTTTCGTAAAATTGAGCCAGGGATATGTTCCATCCCAGGTTATTGTAATTACTGAGCAGGGAAAGAGCTGCCAGAGAAGTGCCGCCCAGCTCAAAAAAGGAGATGTTTTCGTCAATATCCGGCCTGTTTAATACCTTTTGCCAGATGGTGTGCAGGGTTTTTGCTATATCGCTGTTGCGGGGTGTTTGGCCGGCAACTTTCAGCCGCAGGGCGGCAGTATCCCTGTTTTCCCAGGGCAGATGGGCTTCGGCGGTTTGGGGATAATCTTCCCCGGTATCACGCCTGCCTTCCGTTTCTGCTGCAGGTATATGTATTGATTTAGCCGTGATGCCAGGAACAGGGTCGTCTTCCGCTATCCTGTTGGCACAGGCCTCTTCCTTCAGCCGCCGCAGATCGATTTTACCAGTGGGCGTACTGGGAAGATCGCTGCGGGGTATCATCTTGGACGGTATCATATAGGCGGGCAGAACTTTGGCCAGCCTGCTGCGGATATCGTCTTTTCCGCAGTCGGGAGCGGGGATGTAATATGTATAAAGCTCCATGGATCCGTCCGGATTTGTTTTGGGTACGGTGGCAGCGGCAACAGCGCAGCCGCAGCTGACAAAAGCGCCGTTGATCTCGTCCAGCTCCACTCTTTGCCCGTTGAGCTTCACCTGGGCGTCCCTTCTGCCTAAAAAATCATAGGAGCCGTCCAGGCGCAGTCTGGCAATATCCCCGGTACGGTACATTTTCCCCCCGGGGAAGAAGGGATCCGGCACAAAAGCATCCTGAGTAAGTTCCGGGCGTGATATATAGCCGGCGCTGACGCATTCGCCTGCAAGATACAGCTCTCCTGAAGCAGTAGGCAGCACTCTTTTTCCTGCGCTGTCCAGAATGTAGACGCGGTTATTACGCATGGGCCAGCCGATATTAACATGTTTATCAAAACTGACCGGACGTGTTGTATTGTATATAGTCCCCTCCGTAGGGCCATACATATTGACCTGCCTGGCCTTGGGTGCAGCCTTCTGGGCTTTGACAAGCAGACTGCGGGAAAGGACTTCGCCACCGTATATCATCAGTTCCAAAGAAGCCGCCGCCTGGCAGAAGGCCTGATTTGATAGCCACATCTGCACTCTGGAAGGCGTGGACTGGGTAATCCGCACCCCGTGTTTCTCTATGAGTTCTGCCAGCTTCCAGGGGAGCATCATTTCTTCTTCATCAGCCATAATTATGGGTTTTCCCATGGTAAGCGGTACTGTTGCTTCGCCGTTGAACATATCGAATACTACATTGGTGGTGCAAAGTATCGGGCCGTCGCTGTGGGAGAGAATATCGCGGATACCTTCCGCCATATTTGCCAGGGAACGCCAGCGCAGCATGACTCCCTTGGGTCGGCCGGTGCTTCCCGAGGTAAACAATACTTCGGCCAGATCGTCCTCGTTAAGCTGCAATGGAGCAAAGGACGTATCGGCTTCCTGATATATGGGTATAAGGCGGCAGGCCAGGTCAGACGGAAGTTGCTTTTGGGTTTGCCGGTCACAGAGGATGCGCTTTATGCCAGCCGTCTCTATCATATAATTGAGACGCTGGGAGGGATAATGAGCCAGCAGCGGCGCATAAGCACAGCCTGCCTTCCACACGCCAAGGGGGGCTGCTATGATATCTATATTGCGGCTTAGAGCCAGGCCGATAACCTCGCCTTTTACAGCGCCATCGCCGGTAAGCATATTTGCTATCTGACATGCCCGGCGATCCAGTTCGGCTCTGGTATAGCTTTTACCATGGCTGATCGCTGCCACTGCTTCCGGATCAAGAGCCAGTTGTTGGGCAAATTGTCCCGGTATGGGAAGGTTAAAGAAAGGCGATGCAGTATGCTCGGGTATCTCCAGCAGCCTGATGCGGTCGGAAGGATCCAGGGCGTTGATCATGGAGAGTTTTGTATCGTCTTTAGCATTCACCAGTGAACGCAGCAGCTCGTGCAGGCAGCGGCAGTAGTATTCGGCAGTTTCCGGCAAAAAGAGCTGGGTGGCATATTCCAGAGAAACACAGTAGCTATCGCCGCTGCGATAAAGCTCGCCTACCAGATCCAGCTTGGAGCTGTTAGTATTTATCGGTTGGTAGCTAAGCCTGCTGCCGGCCAGGCTAAAGGAATCGGCGTCCAGGGGCCTTTGGGTAAACATTACCCGATAAAGAGGGCTTTGGCCGGTACTGTGGGGCAGTCCGAGGGCAGTCGCGATCTCTTCCAGCCCAGCGTCTTCATGATCCAGCAGGGAAGTGACCTCATCTTTAACCGAACGCAGCCATGATCCTGTATCCTGCTGCCCACCGGGAGCTAATCGCAAGGGCAAGGTATTTATAAAAGGACCGCACATTTCCCGGGTTTCAGGAAGTATCCTGCCGGCTGCCGGCACACCAACGATCAGTTCCTCGCAGCCGGACAGTTTTGACATAAGCAGGCCGAAAGCTGACAAAAACAGCATGTATGGGGAAATATCATGGTTTTTGCAATAGCTGTCGCAGGCGGCGGAAAGCTGAGTATCCATTTTCAGGATGGCCGTGCCTCCCCGGTAATCTGAAGCCTTAGGTCTGCTGAAATCGCCTGTGAGTTCCAGGGGCTGGGGCAGGGGACTAAGATGCTGCTGCCAGTATGACGTGTCCTTTTCTCCGGGATCTTTTTTCTCCGCCAGCATCCAGGCATAATCCAGATAGCTCAAAGCCGGACCTTCTTGGGGTCCCGTTTCTTTTCCCTGATAAAAGGCATCCAGCCTTCGTAATAAAAGCTCCGTAGAAATACCGTCGCCGATGATATGATGCATATTCAGCAGCAGGGTATACTTACCTTCATCCTCCACCAGCGCTGCCCTTAACAAAGGCGGGCTGCTAAGGTCAAATGGCTTCAGTAATGCGGTGAGATGCTGTTCAACTTTACCGTGCCACAAGCCAAGTTCAAAATCGGTTTTATCATTAACCCTGGCGAAAATACCGTCAGCTTCATTGGTAAATCCGGTGCGCAGCAGGGGTTCTGCCTCTATCAGCCGGCGAAAAGCCTGCTGCAGGCGGGGGATATCCGGAGCTTGGGACATGACAAAAGCTCCGGGCATCTGATATGCCATGCCGCTGCTATCCATAGCTGATTGAATGTATATACCTTGCTGAACAGGGGTAAGGGGATAACGCTCAACAACAGGCGCAGATTGCAGACGGTTGGCACAGGAAATGCCGGATGCCGGGCTGTCTTTGGTAACAGTCTCCTGCAGCATTTTAGCAAGAGCCCTGGCATTACGGCAGGCGTAGATCTCCGCTACCTGCAGACGGCGGGCGCAGATTTCTGAAAGGCGGCTGATAGTTTCCATGGCGTTTAAGGAATTTCCGCCGTTGAGGAAGTAATCGCTGTCAGCATTAAGAGAAGTATTGCCCAAAACGTCCCGGAACACATCGAGTATCTTTTGGGTAAGCCTATCCACTGTTCCGGTTGGTGTTTGATCAGTTTCCGGTAGGGGCAGGCGGGATATATCGGCTTTGCCATTGGGGTTAAGGGGGATGCTTGCCAGACGTATGATGGCGGCAGGCAGCATATAGGCGGGGAGGTATGAAGCCGCAAAAGAGAGCAGCTTGCCGGTGGGTATTTCCTCATCCGCGGTATAATAGGCTATCAGCTGTTTTTGGCCGCCTATTTCCCGCACCACAGCCGCGCATTCTTTGGTTTGGGGATGGCGGCTCAGGCAGGATGCCAGCTCCTCTGGTTCTATGCGCAGGCCCCGTATTTTGACCTGATCGTCATTGCGCCCGGCCAGCATTATCTCTCCGCTTTCAGTCCAGCAAGCTATATCTCCGCTGGCATAGAGCCTGCCGCCTTCTGCAAAGGGATCATTAATAAATTTTTGGGCAGTGAGTTCCGGATCATTATGATAACCCAGACCCACGCAGGCCCCGCCAATATAAAGCTGTCCGTATACTCCCACCGGAAGGGGATTGAGCCATTTGTCCAGCACATAAAGGCGGCAGTTTGCCATCGGCGCTCCGGCTGTAATTGCGGCGGTACGGTTAAGAAGTTTCTGGCTGACTGCTACAGTGGTCTCTGAAGGGCCGTACTGGTTGTATATACGGGCATGGGTAGCTTGCTGCAGCTGATGCAGCAATTCCGCCGGAAAAGCTTCGCCGCCGCATACCAGGACCTCCATGCGTCTAAGGGCCTTGCGGAAATCACAGTTTTGCAGCATGGAGTTAAGCCTGCTGGGGGTGGTGGCTAAAAATCCGGCGCCATAGCCGGTAATGAGCTGAGCCAGCGCGTATGGGTCTTCAAGCTGACTGACGTTTGGTATAATGATAGTCCGGCCGTTCAGTAGGGCCGCAACGCTTTCCAACATAAAAGCATCAAATCCTGTATTGCACAGGGAAAGAACTGCACCATGGGCATAAACCTGTTCCATAGCGGCAGCAAGATTAAGCAGATTGCCACGGGAAACAGCTACGCCTTTTGGATGTCCGCTGCTTCCGGAAGTATAAACTACATATGCAGGTGCATCCATGGGGGAGGGCTGGCAGGTGGCGGTGGCATCTTCCAGGTTTGCCATATCGGCGAGGGGCAGGCCAAAGGAGGCCGGGGCATTTTTGTAGTCTAAAGAACTGTCCCAGATCAGTGTCCGGGCGCCGCTTTGGCTTAAAATGTCTGCCATGCGTTCCCGGGGCAGATCGGGAGATATCATTACAAAAGAACCGCCGCTGCGCAAAACGCCCAGCTGGGCTGCAAAAAGCTGCGGACAACGGGGCAGCATTATTGCAGTCAGCCCCGCCGGGTTATAGTTTTTATTTTTCAGATGAAAATGTATTTGCGCTGCTGTTCTTTCCAGAGCATCGTAGTTGATACGTTCCCCGTTCCAGATCAGGGCAGCCCGTTTGGGATGGATCTTTACATGATGAAGGAAACGCTCATAAAGATCCTCTTCATAAACAGGCATATTATTGCTGTTGAAGGCATAAAGCAGCCTTTCTTTTTCGCTGCCGCTGAGTACGGCCAGCCGGTTGATAGGCCTTTGGGGATGAGCCAGAGCCTCTGCCAAAATATTGACCAATCTTTGATGAAGCTGCTCTATTTCCTTTTGGGAAAAAAGCTGGGCCAGATAGTCGTAATCCACTGCATAGCGGCAGCCGTCCTGCAGATTGCTGAGATGGATGCATAGCTGCTCCATTTGATAGCCGCTGTAATGCCAGCGGCCGGAAAAGCTTACCGAAGCGTCGCGGCTGTTGAGCATCTTGCTGTTTTGATAGGAAAAGGCTATTCGGAACAGCCTGCCTTCTCTGGAGGATAGCTGCTGGATACGGCTGAAGGGCAGCCGCTGATGACGCAGCATTTCCAGCCATTGTTCGGTAAGGTGCCGGCTGCATTGCTCCAGATCCCATTCTTCATGCAGCTCATTTACAAAAGGCAGAGTGCTGACGAACATGCCTCCGGTCATTTTATCACGGTAGCTGGTACGGTTAAATACAGGTACGCCTAATGTAAAGCGATCCGCTCCGCCGATACGCTTAAAATAAATGGCCAGAGCCAGGTAGAATGGGGTAAAGGGCGACACCCTGTTGCGGAAGCAAAAGCTGTATATTGCATTGTTAAGCGATTCCGGCAGGGCAAAGCTGATCCTGCGGCCAACAGGGCTGACTGCGGCTCCTTTTTCGGTTTTAAGCAGGGAGGGTTCTCCTGCCTGCGCCAGGGTATTGCGCCAGTATTCTTCGTCACGACCGCAGGCTTTGGAGCGGAGATATTCCTGTTCTTCCTGCACATGCAGGCAATAGTCCGGATATTCCTCGGGAACAGGTTTTTTGTTTGCCAGTAGATCCAGATAAGCTTGTCCGATGCGGTTGCATAGCAAAATCTGGCTCCATCCGTCAGAAATGATATGATGCACTTTAATCAACAGGCCGCCTTCATGCTCGCCGCTGCGAAAAAGAATAAAGCGGTAAAGAGGTGAGTCTATCAGCGGCATGACCTCGCCGGTTACAGCCTGTTCCCAGCTGGAGATACCGTCAGAACCGGATTGACTGAAATCGTACAGGGGAAACTGTTCCTGCTGCCACGCTGCGTGATACTGCAGGGGGGCGCCTTCGCTGATGACAATGCGGCTGCGCAGGTTAAGATCAGCTGCCAGTACCGTATCGATTGCCTGCTGCAGAAGATCAGGCTCAAAGCGGCCGTTTATTCGCAGGGTGGTGCTGATGTTGTTTATGGAAGTTCCGGGACAGGCCTGTTCCAGCTGCCATATGTTTTGCTGGCTAAGGGACAGCGGAAAGTATTCAGTTTGCTTTTGGCCTTTTTCCATCGTGTCACCTCCCTGCTTGTGCGGCCGGTCTTGATTAAGGTTTGGCGGATATTATTGCTGCTGATCGGCGGATTTAAGGCACACTAAATTGGCCCCGCTGTGTTTTGCCTGATAAAGAGCCTGATCTGCCAGGGAGAACAGGCGGCTGCTGTATACGTTCTGAGGATGTTCTACATATACGCAGCCTATGCTTACAGTGACCTTCAGCCTTTTTTTATCTGCAGTAAAAAAATCCTCTTTCTCCACCTGCAGCCGGATATTTTCAGATATTTCCCACGCTTCCTCAGGGGAAGCGGCTCTGGCCTGGCAGAGAAATTCATCTCCGCCCCAGCGGCAGGCCAGGGCTCCTTCGGGTATGGCCGCCTTAATGGCGGAGCTTACTTTGAACAGAACCTGGTCGCCGTAAAGATGCCCATAGGTATCATTGATATCTTTGAATCTATCTATATCTATAAGAATAGCTGCATAGCGCCGGCGGTATTCCGGCTGGCTGTGATGCTTTTTCAGTTGCTCATTATACCACCAGCGGTTATACATGCCGGTTAGTGCGTCGGTATACGAAAGCTGCCGGGCTTCAGCCAGTTGGAGTCTGAGGTTTTCGGTTTCTGCCGCCTGCTTATGCTTATTATGCCGGTATTTAAGCGCACCAAATATAATGACAGCCACATAACTCCCTGTCATGATGCCCGCGGCGGCGGTGGGTTTTCCCAGACACAGGCAGGTTATAGCGCAGGCTGCCGGCAGAAGCATCAGGAATATTAACCATATGTTACTGGTATTCTGAGTGTTTTTTGGCAAAATCAGCCCTCCATCGACAAAATCAGGTTTTTTCTAACTTATTATTATATCATAATTGTGTGCATATCGCTATGAGTAGAGCAATAATTTTTTATAGCGGATAGGATTTGTTTAATAGGTTTTCGGGACAGATCCGGATGGATACTGTCTTTTTATGCAGGTAGACAATAAAAAGGAAATATGATAAAATAGAAATACATAACATGAAATACATTTATGTTGCCTATGCTCTGTTCCCTGATATGTCTGCCATTTGTTTCGCCGGTTTTTTTGTATATGGGTAAACCGTTGTTGCGGCGGCATTGTTCCGGTCAAAGGAGAGGTATGTCAAAACGGGTAAAAACAATTTATTTTAAAATGCTGGGAGTTTTTTCCTACCGTTGCGATCCTGCTTCGCCCTGGATAAGTATAGGGGAAATAGCGCCCAAGGCTATTGGCAAAAAGGTTTTTGCTTTTATGGAATACCTTTTGCTGAATCATCAGCGTAATGTTTCGGCAGATGAGCTTATGGAGCACTTCTGGCCCGAAGAAAGCAGCCGCGATCCCGGCGGCGCCCTTAAATTCACCTTGCATAAAGCCCGGGTATTATTGAAGACCATGATGCCTGATCAGGAAAAATTCATCAATACCCTGCCCGACGGATATTACTGCTGGGATGAATCTTTAAAAATAGAATTGGATATAGAAAGTTTTGAGCAGTTATGCCTGAAAGCTAAAAAACCCGGCTTTGAGGCTGAACAAAAGGATATTTACGCCAGAGCACTGTCTGTTTATGAACGGGATCTGTTGCCTTCCTGCCGGGAAATATGGGCGGGTTCCATGCGCAGTTATTATCATACCCTGTATGTGGACGCTGTTCAGTGCATGCTTAGATATCTGATGGCGGAAAACAGCTGGCTGGAGGTAGTTAATCTTTGCGAAAAAGCCAGCGAGATAGATTCATCTATTGAGGATTGTGCTGTTTGTATGATCCAGGCGCTGATTGCCTTGGGGCAGGTGGAAAGAGCTGCCGATTGTTATGAAAACTACAGAGCCATGCTTTGGAGTTGTTACGGAGTTACTCCCGGCGAGAAAGTGGAGCAGATGTATGCCATGATCATGGAAGCCCGTAAGGGCAGCTTTGTAAATATTCAGGATCTGGTTCGCTTTTTCCATGAGAACAAGAAGGATAAGGCTTTTCTGTGCGATTTCAGCTCTTTTCGCAGTTTTGTGCTGATGGAACAAAGGTGCCGGCAAAGGGATGAGCATAGTTCTGTTCTGGTCGCAGTCAGTATAAGAAACAGCGGCGAGTTTAATTTGGCCGATATACGCCATCTGGAACGGGTGCTGCTGATGGGTTTAAGAAGCATCGACCCTGTAACCAGGCTTAATGCCGGATCTTTTCTGATCTTGCTTAAGAATGCTGATATAAAGGCAGGGGAAAGAGTGACCAAGCGTCTGGATCATTTGTTCAAAAAAACATACCCCGATGCTTCCTTAACTTTGGAATGGCAACTTTTTTCTCTGGAGAATATTGGGTAAGGATATTGCACAAAAGCAAAGTTGGCATGGTTTTAGCATAGTGATCATAGCAGTGAGCATATATGATTATGCCCGAAAACCCCCGGAATTTTTTGGAAGGTCTTTTCCCGGGGGTATGTCTTTATTTTTTTTTGGGGTTTTTGGAAAAAAGCACCTATTTTCTAACCGGCTGATGTCATAATAAAATTATGATATTCGTTCATATTAGTTTGTTAAATAATTTGCTTCCCATTTATTGCCGAAGTGGATTTTAACATAAAATCAAAAATATTTGCGAATATCCATGACTTAAAAAATATATTATGTATCTATAAAGGCTCTGTAAAGGAGAAAAAACTGTGGTTTTCGCTAAGAAGATTCCCTGCCATGCCAAAGAGGCTGTACTGGTCGTTACCGGTTATGATGCAGGAAATCTGAGTGGTTGGCTGTTTCATCCGCAGCTTGCCGTCCCCCTGAATATCAAAAGTTTTCCTCAGATGGCTATGCTGCTGGACGCTTTGCTGGATCTGGAAAAGTGTCCCCGCTGTCCCGAACCCATGGTCAAGCTGCTTTATCCCGATAAGGATGTACTGGCATCATTAAAAATACAGGTGCTGTTCCGTGAGAATCATACTTGGCAGGGAAAGCTGATTTGGCTGGAAACAGGCGAGGAAAAGATTTTTTGCAGCGTGCTGCAGCTTATTGGCATGTTTGACGGTATATTGGCATGCTGCAGCGGCTGCTCCCGCAGTGCTGCCGAATAATCGTCATAAACTGCCGCCCGGCTCGGAATTGCTGCTTTGTGCGGGACCAAAAAGGTTAGTAAGGTTGCAGATATTGGCAATTTTACCATAAAGATAAAGGAGAAAGACAAAGGAGAAAATTATGGGATACCGCAAAATCAAAAAATCAGTATGGAAAAAAGCAGGTATTTTTCTGGCTGTCTGCCTGCTGCTTTGTGGTGTTGTAGCCAGCGCAGCATCTGCCGGCTCCGGTTATAAGACTGCGTCTCCGGTTCCCGGAGATCCGGGTATTGCTGCCAAAGATTACCAACAGGTTGATGCGGCTGCGGCTGCCCAGGGCTATGTTTTCCGTCACAGCCCCAGCAAACCCTATTTTCAGAGGGGGGTTCACCGCTATTCCACCAGCGACAGCGATTATAATGCCTGGGTGCCGGCAATTTATACTTTGCTGAATACCCAGACCAAATCCGGCTATGAAATGACCTATTGCTGCGATTTGGTAACTGAAGTTCAGGAAGGCTCTTATTATAAACGGGTAAATCTGGAGGACGCCGATTATTATAATGAAGACCGTGCCAGACAGATACGCGCCATTGTGCTCAATACTTATCCCTTTATCAGTTACCGTGATATGGTCAATGACTTGCTTGCCGATGAAACTACAGCAGCCGCTATCCAGGGCGATCTGGATCAGGCACAGTTGCTTGCGGCGACTCAGATGAGTATCTGGAAACGGGCCAACTCCAATGTCAGCTCTTCGTACAGTGTATCCCGGGAAATTGCCAGCAGCGCTTGGGGAGAGATCATTGCCCCCATCGCCTATAATAATACTTATTGCAATATGGATTCCCAGCAGGTAAAGGCCAATATTGAAGCTATTATGGCCTATCTGGACCGGGTAGCCGCCAAGGGAGAGGCTGCTTCTAACGGGCAGATCGTTATCAGCGAGAACAATATAGATTACCAGATTTTTAAATCATCCACCGATAGCCAGGGAAAAATAGACGCTGTTGTAACCGTGACCCTGCCCTATAAATGGCATAGCGGCGACAACCTTACCCTGACTGTGGGAGATCAACAGCAGAAAACGGAAAAGGATAAGACTTCATATACCTTTATTTTCCGGGATATAGACCCTATGACCATCGTCAAAATCAGCGTTGACGGAGAACAGTATGTGGAGCACGGCGTTTATTTCTATGATCCCTACGGCGGCAGGGAAAGCGCCCAGTCTTTTGTAGGTGTGGCCAGCGGCCTGACCCCTGTTCATACCAGTACCAGCATATCTCTGGACGGCAGCTATACCGTTGCTTCTTTGGTGAAATATGCCACTATCAACGGAGTTGAGACTGCTATTCCCGTGGAAGGAGCTGCCTTTGCCCTTTATTGCAGCCCTTCTTCCGGTGAAGATTATCAGATAATTAATCCGGCTACAGTGGACGGCCTTTTTTATACCGACGCTGACGGTATGATCGAAACTTTGCAGTTATCCAAAAACAAGGCTTCTTATTATTTTAAAGAGATAAGCGCTCCGACAGGATATCAGAAACCTGCTGACGACAAAACTTATTCCGCCAATTCCAAAGCTTATAACAGCGGTATTTATGATTTCAGCGTTCAGAAAACCGATGCCGCAGGCAGTCTGCTGGACGGTGCTGAATTCTCTTTGGAATATTGCAGCGGCGGCGTCTGGCTGAATGTGGGCAGCCGACTGAAAACCAGCGGCGGCAAACTTACGGTTGGAGGACTGATAGCCGGCGATTACCGTCTGCAGGAAACCACCGCCCCCGACGGTTATGAATCTCTTGATGCGCCTGTATATTTCAGCATAGCTGAAGGAGGCGCCGTCACCTGCGCCAACCTGGCTGAGGGTGTCAGCTTTGACGGGGAAAAGACTTTTGCCATCAGCAATAATCTGCTTAATTCCCTGCGTATAGTTAAAAACATAGCAGGCGGCAAAAGCCAGGCTGATTTTGACGCCGCTGATATAGAGTGTTTTACCTTTACAGTTTATAATGCTGCGGGCGACTCCTGTGCCACCGTTAAACTGCCGGCCCGCTCCGGAGATTCCCTGATATGGGAGGCCGTAGTAAACGATCTGCCTGCAGGATCTTATTATGTGCGGGAAACTGCCGCCAAGGATGCTGCAGCGCTTTTCGGAACCGGCTGGAGCAATACCGTAGGGGTGGAACATGGGGATGGTACGGTCGCTTTTGTTACCTTGAGCAACGGCGGATCGGCCGATGTTACCGTTACCAACAGCTACAGTTATACTTCTCATCCCCTGACTGTCAACGCGACCAAGATCTGGGATGATGACAATAACCGGGACGGTATCCGGCCGGCGTCCGTTCGTTTCCGCATAACTTATGACGGAGCTTTGATGAACGGTCTGGACGGCCAGCCTCTGGCAGATAAGGATCTGGCAGCGGGTGAAGACAACACCGCCGCTGCTTCCTGGACTTATGAGAGCAATATCTATCCTGACCCGGTCAAAATCAGCGTCAGTGAAATAGGCTATACCGACGCCGAAGGGTTTTGTCATGAAGGAGCCGTACCCGGCTACAGTTCCGTTTGGGAAGATTATACTGTTACAAACTCTCATGAAACAGAAAAGACTCAAGTAAAGGTAAAAAAGGTTTGGGATGAAACCACTGTGGAAGATGATATGAAGCAGGAAGTGACAGTCCGCCTTTATGCCAATAACGACTTTGATCATGAGATAGCCTCCGCCAAACTGAATGAAGCTAACGGCTGGCAGCATACATTTACGAATCTGCCTAAAAATGCGTCGGGTGTTCCCATAAGCTACAGCATTAAAGAAGATCCTCTTACCACTGCCATTGAAGTGCCGGTAGATAATGGCGGCGAACCGGGAGCAACCGAAGACGAAGAAAACTCCCAGGACGAAGATAATGATCCTGACGGCTACGGTTCTGTGAGCGAAGGGGAAACCGTGACCCAGTATGTGGTAGACCCCCATTGGAAACAGCGCATCCGTTTTGATGCTGATGACCAGGTATGGATAGTGGAAAACTGGTATGATGAATTTGAGGGTATCACTCCTGTGCCGGTTCAGATCAATCTGATCGCCAACAAAAGCATCAACGGCCATGATGCTTTCGGCAGCGCCTTTACCTTTAAAATAGAGCCGATAGGGGAAGCGCCCGGCAATGTTTATTCTGAAGACGGTTCCTGGACGGTGAAGAACGATGGAGCCAATATCCGCATCAGAATTCCTGAGTTAACCGAAGAAGGTATCTATCAGTACAGGCTTACCGAGATGAATACCGGAGGAAATTATATTTATGATGACAGCGAGTATCTGCTGACCATTGATATCAAACTCAAGAAAGACCCGGCGGATTACCGTTACTATGTTAACAGCTATACCTGGCAGAAAGTCAGCGATCAGGGTAATACCAGTGTAGATATTCCTGCTTTCGCCAACTATACCAAAGACATACCGGATAGTAAAAAGATCACTGCAGCCAAAATATGGGATGATGACAATAATCGGGATGGCCTCCGCCCGGTATCCGTTTTCTTTGATCTTTATTATGACGGCGTGCTGATCCCCGACAGCCGGCAGGAGCTGATAACTGCAGCCGGCACCACTGTTGTCTGGGATTATGATGCGGAGGATTATGACCCCAGTAAACTGGAAGTCAGGGAAGTAGGTTATACTGATGCCCAGGGCCAGTACCATGAAGGTATGCCCGAAGGCTATAGTTCGAGCTGCGAGGGGCTGACCGTAACCAATACGCATCATATCCAAACCACCCAGGTGACTGTGACCAAAATATGGGATAAGGATACGGTTACAAATAATATGAAGCAGGCAGTTACCATCCGCCTGTTGGCTAATGGCAGGGAAGTTGCCAGCCAGGTGCTTTCCTGGGATAACGACTGGAGCTTTACCTTTACCGACCTGCCTTTAAATGAAAACGGGCAGCAGATAGCCTATACTGTGAAAGAAGACGGTTTGGGCAGCCACTGGTATCAGCGCATATATTATGACGGAGAACAGTGGGTGGTTATCAACAGTTATCATAACAATAATACTCCGGAAGATCCGGATCCTGAATATCCTGACGATCCTGACGAGGATATCGGGGATGGTGATACGCCTGCCGGACCTATAGAGCCTTCGGATAATATTGGCGATGAAGATTTGCCTCTCGGCGATATTTCTCCCGCTACCGGCGATGACGGCAGCACATCTTTGTGGCTGGCTCTTTCGGCCTGCGCTTTGATCATCTGCGCGCTTACTTTTGCTCTGGGCAGAAAAGCTGCCAAGCACAAATAGTATCCTGAAGCAGTAAAATGTTTTTAGTTTTCCAAGGAATAGACAATATAAATAATAAAAGACGGCCGGACAAAAGCTCCGACCGTCTTTTTTGTGAAGGAAACCAAGCCGGGGATCAAAAGTTGCAAAGGAAAAACCGCGGCAGACAAAGAAATATGCAAGGGATGGGCATGATTTACGGATAAAAAGCTTATTCCTGATAAATGGAGAAAGGCAGGCTTTTAATGGAAGAAAACTCCGGGAAAACAAAAAAGAAAAAGAATATCTGGCAAATATTGACAGTAGTTTTTGCCGGTATCTTTGTTTTTTGCTGTCTGATGGCAGGCTTATCCTTGCTGCAGGCCAAACAGGAACAGGCTGCCTTTAGCGAACTGGCCCGGTCTTTGCCTGAAAAACAGAACCCTGCTGCTGATGAGCGGGCGCAGGATGAAGCTGAAGCCAGGATGGCCGCCTTGGGCCGGCTGCAAGAGGAAAATCCCGACTTTACTGCCTGGCTGACTTTACCGGGAGCAGGTCTGGATTATCCGGTAATGTATACGCCGGATGAACCGGAGTATTATCTGCACCGCGCTTTTGACGGCAGCTATGCTGCCAGCGGTACCCCTTTTCTGGGAGCAAACTGTGATATAGACAGTGATTGCTGCATAATTTACGGCCATAACATGAAGAACGGAAGTATGTTCGGCAATTTGGATAAATATTTGGAAAAAAGCTTCTGGCAGGATAATCCTGTCTTTGATCTGGATACGGCGGCAGAGCTTAGAGAGTATCGTATTTTTGCCGTTGTAAGATGCCGCCTGCTTAATCAGGATGAGGCGGGTTTTCGTTACTATCAATCCGCAGGAGATCTTAGTGACGAGGACTTTGCCCGGCTTTGCGGCTGGCTGATGACCAATTCCCTGTATGATACCAAGGTAACGCCTACCAGCGATCAGCAGATAGTTATTCTTTCTACCTGCAGTTATCATACTGACAACGGGCGCTTTATAGTAGCCGGCTGTCGTGAGCAGTAAAGCGGGTAGTTATAAAGAAATAAAAAAACAATAATTTTCCAAAAGTATTGACAAAACTGGACAAGCGGTTTATTATTCTAGTGTATAGTATGAAATATAAAAGATTCTGGCGAAAAAGCAAGGCAGATTCGGTAATTTCTATCTTTCGGAATATATAAGTCAGCGACTGAACAGGATCTTTTTGTTCTGCATCTGTACAAAAAGTTTTATATCAAAGAGTTTGGCGCCGGAGCTAATTGCTACTGCGCTCAAACGATAAAGGCAAAGCAGTCGAAAGACTGTGACGCAAAGCTACAGGGCCTTCACCCCAACAGGTATGGCAGCCAGCTACCGAAAGGAGCCTCCCATGAAAAAAGCAATTCGTTTCTCCGGTTTTTTTGTTGTTCTGATGCTCTTGGTGCTGCTGGCGCCCAATGCCCTGGCGGTCGGCGAGATAGATGTAACCACTGCACAGCAGGGTTATTTTACCGTAAATTATAACGGTGATGCCAATATTCGTATGAAGGTCGGAGTCAGCTTCGGCACCAGCACTACATACTATGATTATGTTGCAGGAACCAGCTCTTCCTACCCATTTCTTAGCGGTAACGGCAGCTATCATATTACCCTTTATCGCAATACTTCCGGTACTTCCTATAAAAAAGTGGTCACAGCTGCTGCTGATGTGAAAATGGTCGATCTGCTGGCCCCTTATAGGGTATCTACTGCGGATATTACCTTTGCGGCTGATGATATAGTGGGCCTGACCGCGGCTGCCGTTGTTGAGGGCAGGGACACCGTTTCCGGCAAAGCCGCAGCTATCTATAATTATATCAGCAGCAATTTTACCTATGATTATGAATTGGCCGCCCGCATTAACCGCGGCGAAAAACATAAATCAGTAGCCGGTACTATCCTTGCCGCCAAAAAAGGCATCTGCAATGATCTTGCTACTGCCTATGCTGCCATGTGCCGCAGTCAGGGGATAGTTTGTAAAGTAACCAAAGGCTATATGGATGGCCAGTACCACGCCTGGAATCAGGTCTATGATAACGGTATCTGGTATACTGTTGATACTACTTATGGTATAGCTTATCGTACTTCTAATGCCCAGAACCTCAGCGATTGTGTGAGCCCCATGGGATATAGCGCCATCGCTTCCTGGTAAAAGCATATCAGGGCTGCCCCGCTTAATACAGCCGGGACAGGCAGTTTCGTAGCCGGTTTTTGGACTGCGTTTTGGATATGCAGCATCAGTTTTTGCTTAATATGCCCCCCCGCAGTAATGCCGCCGCCCCTTTAGGCGATATGCCTTGGGCGACGGTATTATTTTGTCAAAGAAAAAATTTTGTATATCGTGGTTTTTTTGTTATAATAGGAATAATAAGATTAACTTAAAAAATTTAGCCCTCCGGGGTCTACGGGATATATTATGGACAGAACAGCAGAAGCTCAAAAAATATTCAGCGCAGACCGTTTCGCCACCAATGCAGCAGGCATACGTATTCTTAAAGCGGAAGATAATTATGCCCTTTGCTCCATGCCCCTTGGCGAAAATCATTTTAACGCTAACGGTTTTGTTATGGGCGGCGCTATTTTTACGCTGGCGGATTTTGCATTCGCCGTAGCAACCAATACTGATCCCGACACCATGACTGTTTCCCTGACCAGCCAGATAACTTATCTGCGTCCGGCCTGCGGCAGAGAGCTGACTGCGGAAACTGCGGTTTTGCATATGGGACACCGAAGCTGCGTGCTGGAAATAACCATATGTAATGATGAGGGCGCCCTGGTGGCCAAAGCATCCATTACCGGCATGCGGACTGCCAAACCCAAATTATAATAAAGCGGGGCGTTGCCATGGCAGCCGCATTTTTAATACGGTAGATTTTGTTTGCTTCCGGCAAAAGCATTTGCCCCAGGAACAGTTGGGCTCAGTTTATAGTTAATGGTCTGTGCTTGTATGCGGGAGGCTTTAGTGATATACTGTAAACAGCAATTATATTATTATAAATATTATCTGCGTATAGTATTATTTACGGGTTTTAGCAAAATGTATTGCGAGGGAATGATATGACAGAACAAAAAGAACTGTATGCCACTTTTGATGAGGACTATGCTGCCGGATGCTGCCGGGGCGATATTCCCGGTTGTGCTTCTGCCTGCCCCTTTTTGCTGGATGTGCGGGATTTTATCAGCAAAACCACCCGCGGATCCCTTGATGCGGCTGTCAAAACTTACCGCAACGCGGTGATCTTTCCCCGCATCGTGGCGGAGATCTGCCCCGCCCCCTGTCAGGATGTCTGCCCCCGGGGCAAGGTCGATACTTCCATAGACCTGCACAGTCTGGAGCGTACTGCGGTGAAGCTGGCCCGCAGTCTTGACCCCATCAATTTTAATGTTCCTGCGAAAAAGCAGACGGTGGCTGTTATCGGCGCCGGCGTCAGCGGTTTGGCCTGCGCTATCAGGCTGGCTGCCAAAAAATACAGCGTTACCGTGTTTGAAAAAAGCGACCGTATAGGCGGTCATTTATGGGATATCATGGATCCGGAAATATTCATGGATGATTTTGCTACCCAGGGCAAATATGTCAGCTATGAGCTTAAGCTGAACCATGAGATAAAATCCCTGGATGAAGTAAAGGATTTTGATGTGGTTTATATAGCCACCGGCAAGGGCGGCGAGAATTTCGGTCTGACTGCCGACGGGGACGGCAACCCTGTAGGCGGTCCGGACGGCGTGTTTATCGGCGGCGGCGTGCTGGGGGCTGATACGGTGTGGGCCATAGTACAGGCAGCCAATGCCGCCATAAATATGGAAAAGCATATCATGACCGGTTTTATGAAATTCCCGCCGGAAAAACGCCGGGATACCCGTATCGATATACAGACCGAACTGATAGAAGCTTCCCCCAAGATACAGCCCGATGAACATGGCGTTTATACAAAAGAGCAGGCAAAAGAGGAAGCTGCCCGCTGCCTGCGCTGCGATTGCAGCCGTTGCCTGGATAAATGCGAATTTATGCAGTACTGGCGGCTTTATCCCAAGCAGATCGCCAATTTTATGGCCTTTGGCCTGGGTGATATGAACCTGGAGCCCAAATCGCATAACCGTATGGTCAATGCCTGCACCGGCTGCGGCGTCTGCCAGGAGGTCTGCCCCCATGATGTGCCCAATGGCGATCAGATGATGGCTGTGCGCCGCCGTATGTACGAAAAGAAGATGATACCCCCGGCCTATCATTATTATTGGGTAAATGATATGGAAGAGGCCTGCAGCGAAGATGCTTATCTGCTGCTGCCGCCGGCAGACGGCAGTCAGCCCAAATATCTGCTCTTTCCCGGCTGTCAGCTGGGAGCTTCTGATCCTCGCTATCCCAAAGCTCTCTATGAGCTGATGCTGAAAGCAGAGCCTGCTACCGGCCTGCTGCTGACCTGCTGCGGGGCGCCTGCCTACTGGGCAGGGGATAAGCAGCGTCATCAGGAGCTGCTGGATGATATCCGCCAGGTCTGGCAGGAGCAGGGCCGGCCCACCATAGTCTGCGCCTGTCTTACCTGCCTGCGCCTGTTCCGCCAGTATGCGCCGGATCTGGACAGCGTTTCCCTGTATCAGGTGCTGGCCGATGCTAAGCTGGAGCTGCCCCAATACGGGGATAAGGAATATGCTTTGGTAGACCCCTGCGCCGCCAAGTTTATAGCTGATTCCCGGGAATCTGTGCAGAAGCTGCTGGAGCAGATGAACGTACCCAATCAGGTGCTTTATCCCAATATCAAAGAAATGCCCTGCTGCAGCTTTGGCGGTAATGTTTACGGTGCTGACCCGGGTATGGCCAAACAGATGCGGAAAAACCGGGTGGAGGCGGATCCCCGTCCTTATATCACCTATTGCAGTAACTGCCGGGATATTTTTGCCGGCGAAGGCAAGGAGACTGTCCATTTGCTGGATCTGCTCACCGGCCTGAACGACGGCAACCGTCCGGCTCCTCATATCAGCCAGCGGCGGGCCAACCGCATCAAGGCCAAGGCATTGGCGCTCAATAAGGAGGTTTCTATGCCCAAACCAATGTTTGAACTGGATATACCCGAGGATGTGCAGGCTCATATGGACGAATGTCTTATCTATGAGGCGGATGTCTGCAAAGTTATTGCCTACTCCGAGGAGAATAACAGCAAATTCGTGGATGATAACGGCGTATGCATAGGCCATTTGGCCATAGGTCTGCCCACTATCTGGGTAGAGTATAAGAAACTGGCCGAGGGACGCTACAAGGTATATGACTGCTATATGCACCGTATGACTGTGATCGAGCCTGACCGTGATTACAGCGACTGCATCAATAATGTGCTGGAGGAAAAGGTAAATGGATAAACATGTCAAATGCTCCCGCTGCGGTGAAGAATTGCAGATCCAAAAGGTAGTCATCCGCTATTTTAACCATGAATTCCGTAAGGATGTCCCCTGCTGCCCCAAATGCGGCCAGGCCTATATTTCCCGGGAATTTGCCGAGGGCAAGGTTCGGGAAGCAGAAATGGAGTTGGAGGATAAATAGCCCATGGCCCTGAGTGGGGTCTAAGGCAGAACAGGGCAGATCGCAGCAGGGCTTACCCAAGGGGATGAGCCCTGCTTTCGCTTATCCGTCCCGCCGGATAAAAGGAGTGATACGCCAGGCTCAATGGGGCGCGGCAAAGGGTATCGTCAGCAGCCGTAGCAGCGGGCAGCAGGATAACTGCAGCCGGTAAACAGAGAAAGGAATAATTATGGATAAGGAAATGGTCAAAATCTTGGCAGAAAACAGCCAAGAAGCAAAGCTTATCAGCAGCACCCGCAGCATCTGTCCGGTTTGCGGCAGGCAGCTGCCTGCCCTGCGTATCCGTAGGGGAAAGGAGATATTTCTGGAAAAGACCTGTCCCGAGCATGGAGATTTTTCTACGGTGATCTGGCGGGGGGCCCAATGCTTTTTTGACAACTGGTATGAAGGCGCTGAGGCGCTGGCAGAGGGGGAAAACCTGTGCTGCCCCAGGGACTGCGGTATTTGCAGCCAGCATCGCCAGGGCACCTGCTGCGTGCTGTATGAGATCACCCGCCGCTGCAATCTGGCCTGCCCCTTTTGCTTTGCGGAAGGCGGGGCGGGGGAGGATATCCCTTTTGCCAAAATAGAAGCTGATCTGAGAACTATCATAAAGCCGGGAGAAACTTTCCTGCAGCTTTCCGGCGGCGAGCCTACTGTTCGGGATGATCTGCCCCGTATAGTGGCTTTGGCCCGGGAGCTGGGAGCCAAATATATACAGCTCAACAGCAACGGCCTGCGGCTGGGGCAGGATGAGAGCCTTGTGGCGGCGCTGGCAGATGCAGGGCTTTCCTTTGTTTTTCTCCAGTTTGACGGCGTAACCGATGATGTTTACCGCAAGCTGCGGGGAAGGGAACTGCTGGATATCAAGACCGCGGCTATTGAGAACTGCGGAAGACATAATATCGGCGTGACTTTGGTGCCTACCCTGGTACCTGGGGTCAATACCCGGCAGATAGGGGATATTATCCGCTTTGGTGTGGCTCATGCGCCGGTGGTGCGGGGAGTGCATTTTCAGCCTGTATCATTTTTCGGCCGTTATCCGGCGCCGCCCAAAAACGAGGATCGTTATACCCTGGGCGACCTGCTGGCAGCCCTGCCGCTGCAGACCGACGGTATGATCAGCCTGGCTAATATAGCGCCATCCCATTGCGATCATCCCCTGTGCGGTTTTCACAGCAGCTACATAGCTATGGAGGATGGCAGCATGATCCCTCTGACCACCCGCAAGAGCGGCGGTTGCTGCTGCGGTACTGTTACGGCCGAGCAGAACAGGGAATACATTGGCAGCCGCTGGCTGCGCAAAAAGAAAATGCCTGCGGCGGAAGAGGCGGCCATAGCTGCTGGGCCCAATGGAGCAGGAGTGGAAGAAGAGGATGATTTTGACCGTTTTCTGCGGCTTTCCCGTACCCGCTCTTTTACGGTGACAGCCATGGCTTTTCAGGACGCCTATAATCTGGATATCGAGCGGCTGCGTCATTGCTCGCTGCATGTATATGAGGACGGTAAATTTTATCCCTTCTGCTCCCGCTATTTAACCCTGGCGGATAGGTAAGGGTAAAGCTGTCATTATTTTCATACGCTTATTTGGCCATTGGTCAAAGGCAGTCAATATTGACGGTTGCGTATGATATTTATCATTAAAGCCTAAGGAGGATTAGCTGTAAATGGAAGCATTACATCCCGGCGGCAGGGAACTCACCCGCCGCCTGCTGGAATTGGCCGGATTACCTGAAGGCTGCACCCTGCTTGATATAGGCTGCGGCGACGGAGAATCCCTGGGTTTGCTTTATGATGAATTTGGCTTTTCCTGCTGCGGCCTGGAGCCGGATCCGGAACATTTGGCGGCTGCCCGCTCCGCCGCCGCCGGCTGTACTGTGGTGCAGGGCAGAGGTGAAAAAATACCCTTTGCCGACAGCAGCTTCGGTGCTGTGCTGGCGGAATGCAGTTTTTCTCTTTTTGACCCTGCCCCAAAGGCATTGGCTGAAATATGGCGGGTGCTGCAGCCAGGGGGCAAGCTGCTGCTGACTGATGTTTATGCCGCATCCGGCTGCAGCTGCTGCGGTAAGGGCCTGCTGCGCCAGATACGGACAGTGGAAGAGATAAAAGATTTGCTGGAGCGAGCCGGCTTTAATGTGCTGCATCAGGAGGATTGCGGTAAGGTGCTGAAATGGCAGCTTGCCCAGCTGATACTGGATTATGGCAGGGAAGAGGCATATGCAAAATTGGGTCTGGATAGCTGTACCCTTAAAAAGGCAGGCACAGGCTATTTATTACTGATCGCGGAAAAGGGCAATGATATTTGATAATACTGGCTGGTCTACATGTAATATTGGCTGATTCTACATGATTTTTCGCGGCATATTATTAAAAGCAGCATAAATATTAAAACAAGACATATGTCTTGTCGCTGCTTTGTTGACTGCATCCGACAATTATTATATAATAGAACAAATTGTTTTATAGCGTTTATAGTAGCTTTTGGATTTCATTGACATTCCCACCTTTTTCTGATTTGTGCCAGGAATGTCCTTTTTGTTTTAAGGCCCAATGTTGTCTAAAGACAGCTTAAAATACAGGCGAATTTTATTTAAAGGAGGATCTGATTATGAAGATCGAAAAGAAGCCTTTAGTTCTCCATGAGTTCTCCGGTACTTGGAAGGAGATCGGTCGTCAGTACGGTGAGGATTGCCGTGACGAGATCAAAAATATGATGGGTTATTGGGAAAAAGCTCTGCATCCCATTATGCCTGATAAGACCATGGATGAGATTATCGCCGCCACCAAGGTCTTTGAGCAGCCCATACGGGATTATGCACCCGAGATCATGGAAGAGATCGAAGGTATAGCCGAAGGCGCCAATATTTCTCTGGGCGAAGCTTTATTCCATCAGGGAAGCTTTGAAATGGATGTGGCAGGTCCCCTTTATATAGGCGGCTGCACTTCTTTTGCCTGCTCCGGTAAGGCTACCAAGGACGGCAAAACCATTGCCGGCCAGCATTTTGACTGGTACGATGACGCTGATATGATACTGATGCGGGTCAAACCCAATAAAGGCCCGGCCATGCTGGGTACATCCATTGCCGGCCAGGTAATGCAGTTCGGTATCAACAGCAACGGCATTGGTCATTATGCCAATGTTCTGGCTTATCCCAAATCTGTAGTAGGCGTTCCCGCAGTAGTGGTAGCTCAGAAAGGACTGCAGTCCAAAAACGTGCCTGATGTTATCCGCTGCATCACTCAGGCTCCCAATGCTATAGCCCTGAACCATATGATAGCCGGCAAAGACGGCGAAATGGTGGATGTGGAAGCTACCCCCGACAAATGCGGCGTCCTGCTGCCTGATTGCGGCTGCGATATCCTGACCCATGCCAACAACTTCCTGTGCCATTATCTGCAGGAATCCTGCATGGGCGGCCTGACCTCCTTCCCCGATACCTATTTGCGGGCTCCCCGCCTGAAACAGCTGATGATGGATCATTTCGGCGAGCTGGATGTAAACCTGATGATGGAACTGATGCAGGATCATCGCTGCTATCCCGATTCCATCTGCCGTCATTGCGACCTGACCGGCCCCGAATTCGAGCAGTTCTGCACCCTGACTTCCCTTATCTCCCTGCCTGGGGAAGGCAAACTGTGGGCCACCAACGGCTGCCCCTGCGAGAACCCCTATTATCTCTATACTCTGTAAAAGATCAAATAAAGCCAAACAGCCGGAAGGAGCGGCACGCACCGCTCCTTCCCCTGCATTAACTCTGCTGCCCTTGCTCGGGGCAGCATATACTGACCGGAACAGAGTGCCGGTTCAGCAATTCACTTTACAGGAATAATAAGGAGAATAATTATGGACGAACAAAAAATATCCCGCAAAGCGGTTTTGCCGGCCTTTTTAGGCATGATTGCTCTGGCCGTCGTTATCTGCGTTGCCATGAACCTTATTCAGCCCCACCTGGCCAATAATATGTTCAACTGGTTCGATCTGGTGGGCGGTGCTGCCGAGGGCTCTGTTTTTTACCGGGTAATGTGGTTCCTCATCGACCTGGATCAGGGTACTTTTATGGCCAGCATCATCGGTACCGGTTTCCTGCTGATAGGCCTGGCTGTTGCCAGCCATCTGGAGCGGAAAAAATCCCCCCATATGGGAACAGGCGTCTGCGGTATGAATGGCATTATCTTCAAAATGGTAGCCTGCGCCTTTGCCGGCTTGATCCTGGGCCAGATAGTCAATGATATCTGCGGTCTGATCGTAGGAGTAAATCCCTTTGCCACCTATGGCTGGGTGCCTACCTTTGCTATCTTTTTGGCAGCTCAGGTGCTGGTAGCCTTCTATGGCACCACTCCTTCCAAAATGGTCACCATCACTGTGCTCAGCTCTATCGTTACTTATCTGAGCTGCTGGTTCTTCCTGCACTTTGTAGTCGTGCCTGTTGGCCTGCCCCTGTTCTGCTGCGTTTCCTTTGGTCTTATCGTTGCTGTTCCTATATGCAGCGAGATATTGCGGGTTCTGCCCTGGATCAAAAAAGCCGACCCCGCTCCTGCCCCCGATGAATATGCAGAAGTCCCCATGCCCGTATTATCCGAGAACAAATGGTTCGTTCATACTACCTTTGGCGATATCGGTCAGTTGGTGGTATGGGGCAGCTCTATAGCGGTTATCTTTATGTACATAGGCTGCATTATCAACTGGGCTATTGATCCGCTGAACGTAGGTTATTCTGTGGGCAATTTCGGTACCATGATCGCTGCCCAGATAGCTACAGCTGCTTTGGGTATATTCATCTATTATCCCCGCTGGAAGAAAAACGGCTTTACTTTCACTTTCGGCGGTATAGTCTTTTCCTCCGCTATTATCATTACCTACGCCAATCATTGGGTAGTGGTCCTCTCTGCCATAATTCTGGGCGCCCTGGTGGTAGGCCCCTTTATTGATTGGCTGATAAAAACCTTTAATAAAAACGGACGTTATCATGTTATTTTCTTCGCCCAGATAGGCATTGGTGTTTGTGTAGCTGTTTATTCCCTTATCCTTAAATACCTGCTACTGCCGGTGCTTTGCTGATGCCGGGCGCAGGCTTTTGCGGAAAGGGGCTGTCATGGTTTCCGGCTTTTTATCCCGGAAAAGCTTTGGCTTAACAGCTTTGTTTTCCAAATGCCATGTTGATAACTAAAGATCTGTTTTATATATGAAGGGAAATCGCCGGATAAGATATTATCCGGCGATTTTTTGTGATCCAAATATAAATTTTTCTGGTAGACCGTACTGCCTTGCAAATGTATTTAATAGCGGTTATCAAATACCCGGGTGGATTTTTTTTCACTGCGGGGCAGTTCGCCAATGGCTACAGGTTTTACCACTGCCGTGATACCTATCTTGGCCTTGAAGCTGTCGCCCACTATATGTTCCATTTCGTAGCTGTTGGCGTCCGGCTGTATCTCCACGAAAAGGGTAAGGATATCCCGGCCTTCCAGATGATCTATCATCACCTGGTATTCGCTGGAGGCGCCGTCGATGGCGGAGAGCATTTCATCGATCTGGCTGGGGAAGATGTTTACACCTTTGACCTTGACCATATCGTCCGTACGACCCAGAATGGTATCTATGCGGGGATAAGGGCTGCCGCAGGGGCAATCGCCGGGGATAAAGCGGGAAAGATCATGAGTACGGTAACGGATCAGAGGCGCGCCCTGTTTGCGCAGGGTGGTAATGACAATCTCGCCGATCTGCCCGTCGGGAACCGGCTGGCCGGTCTTGGGATCCACTATCTCGGTGTAAACATAGTCGTCCCACATATGCATTCCGCATTCGTGGTCGCAGCTTATGCCGATGCCGGGGCCGTATATCTCGGTAAGGCCGTAAATATCGTATAATTTTACGCCCAGCTCGTTGGCAATGCGGCGGCGCATTTTCTCGCCCCAGCGTTCAGAGCCTATAATGCCCTTGCGCAGCTTGATCTTATCGCCTATACCCCGTTTGGCAATCTCTTCTGCCAGCAGCAGAGCATAGGAGGAGGTGGCGCAAAGCACGGTAGAGCCCATATCTATCATCATCCGCAGCTGCTTATCGGTATTGCCCGGCCCCATGGGTATGGCCATGGCGCCCAGCTTTTCCGCGCCTGCCTGAAAACCGATGCCCGCAGTCCACAGCCCGTAGCCGGGAGTTATATGCACCCGGTCGGTGTTGGTAACTCCGGCCATGCGGTAGCAGCGGCAGAACATCTCAGCCCAATCCGCCACATCCTGGGCGGTGTAGGGGATGATCACCGGAGTGCCGGTGGTGCCGGAGCTGCTGTGGATGCGCACTATCTGCTCATCAGGCACAGCCTGCAGACCCAGAGGATAGGCGGCCCGCAGATCGCCTTTCCAGGTAAAGGGCAAGGTCTCAAAATCCTCCTGGCTCTGGATGGCGTCCATATCCAGGCCTGCAAATTTCTGCTGATAAAAACCCGGCTGAGAGGTGAGCTTATGCAGTTGCTCTTTGATCAGGCGGAACTGCTCTTCGTTCATTCTCATATATTTTTCCTCTTTTCTGACGCAATGCGTCTTATTTTTTGTTTACCTGCAGGCTTCAGCACCCAGATGCAGAGCCTGCAGATTCATTTCCCGGAATTTTTCCGGCACTACCCGGCGTATGGCTTCCGCCAGTTCTTCTATGGTCAGCCCCAGGGCTCCGCTTTGGGCGGCCGCTCCCAGCAGCAGCACATTTACCACCTTGGTGGAGCCGCAGCGCTCTGCCAGCGTATCCGTATCCACTATGGTCAGTTTTTTTATCTTTTTCTGCAGATAATCCAGCATCTGCCCTGCTTCATAGGGTTTGCTCCCTCGCAGGCTGGCTGTTACCGGCTTTACCGCCCTGGCTGCCACTACCGCTACTCCCTCCGCTGCCAGATAGGGCAGGCAGCGCACCGCTTCTCCCGGCTCGAAGGCCAGCAGCAGACCGGCCTGTCCCACAGGGGGCAGGGGAGAAAGGGAATGGCCGGCAATGCGCAGGCAGCTCATTACCGAGCCTCCCCGCTGGGCCATACCTATAGTCTCCGCGCCCCGCACGCTTTTACCGCTGAGCAGGGCTGCCGTGGCGATCAGTTTGCCGGCCAGTACCGTTCCCTGGCCGCCTACGCCGCATAAAATGCAATCTGCCATATTATCTGCCTCCTTTCGGCCCCAGAGCATGGCAGGGGCAGACCTGGGCGCACAGGCCGCAGCCTGTGCATAATGCAGGTTCTACCTGCACTGCCTCATTGTCATCCAGGATAATGGCCGGGCAGCCCAAGCGCTGGATGCAGGCCCGGCAACCGCTGCACCGGCTTTGATCCACCTGATAACAGCGGCTGGGTCTGCTCAGGGCAATGCAGGGAGAACGGAAGATTATTGCGGATATCTCCCGGCTATCGGCGGCTTTTTTCACCGCGGCCACAGAAGCATTAAGATCCAGCGGATCCACGATCTGCACCGGCACGCCTATGGCGGTCAGTATGGATTCTATGCTTTGGGGCGGATAGTTTTCTTCCATCATGGTACGGCCTGTGCCGGGATGGGGCTGATGGCCGGTCATGGCGGTGGTGGAATTATCCAGCACAACCAGAATTATTTTACTGTGATTATAGGCGGCATTGATCACTCCGGTGATACCGCTGGCGAAAAAGGTGGAATCTCCGATAAAAGCAAAGCAGGCGGCATCGGGATTACAGCGGGCAAGCCCCTGGGCCATAGTCACGCCCGCGCCCATGCACAGACAGGTATCTACCATATCCAGAGGCTGGGCATTGCCCAGGGTGTAGCAGCCGATATCGCCGCAGAAAATAGCCTTGCGGCCGGTCATGGCCTGCTTGACGCTGTAAAACGCACCCCGGTGGGGGCAGCCTGCGCACAGCACCGGAGGACGCAGGGGCAGATCAGGCCGGTCGTCCGCCGCAGTCGCCTCATCCGGCAGGCCAAGCCATTTGCCCAAAGCCCGGCGGCAGATATCCACGCTGTTTTCTCCCGCAGAGGGCATCAGCCCATCCGCCTTGCCGCTTATCTGGGCCGGCAGATGCAGTTTGCCGCAAAGACGCTGCAGCTCCCGTTCTATCACCGGGGAAAGCTCCTCGGCTACCAGCACCCGCGGCTTGTCCCGGAGAAAATCAGCGGCCAGCTCTTCCGGGAAGGGATGGGGCGTGGCAATTTTCAGCAGCTCCAAAGGAGGATGCTGCGGCAACAGATCTATTGCTTCCTTTATGTAGGCGTAGCTTATTCCTCCCGCCGCTATACCCAGTTGCTCGCAGTCGGCTGACTGACCTTTGCCGGGGAAAATTTTCCGGCTGTTGGCGGAAAATCCGCTGAATTCCTGCCCTATGCGGGGATTGCGCTCCTCGATAGCCAGATGGTTCAGATAAGAGCTGCGGGGAAAGATCACCCACCGCCTGGTATCCCGTTGAAAGCCGGCCGGCTCCGGCAGTTCCAGAGGCGGCAAAAGCTCAATATCGCTGCTACCATGGCAAATACGGGTGGTGGGCCGGAAAATTACCGGGGTATGGTATTTTTCAGAGCAGGCAAAAGCTTCCGCAATAAGCAGATATGCCTCTTCCGGGGTGGAGGGATCAAATACCGGTATGCGGGCAAAACGGGCAAAATCCCGTGTATCCTGCTCGGTCTGGGAAGAAATGGGCCCGGGATCATCTGCTGCCAGCACTACCAGTCCTCCTTCCACTCCCACATAGGCCAGACTCATCAGCGGATCGGAAGCTACGTTCAGCCCTACCTGCTTCATGGTGACAAGGGCCCGGCAGCCGCTGATGGCAGCGCCTGCCGCTACCTCCAGGGCTGCTTTTTCATTTGTGGACCACTCCACATAGATTTTTTTATCCTTATTATTATGGGCAATGGTTTCCAGTACTTCGGTAGAAGGGGTGCCAGGATATCCTGCCGCCAGGCGTATACCTGCCCGGATGGCCCCCAGACCTATGGCCTGATTTCCCATTAAATAATCTTTCATTGTCAGACCTCCGTAAAATGGAGTTTGCGTAGTTTATCGTATAATGACTATTAAATTATTATATCACTATAGTAATATGATGTGCAATAGTTGTAAAAAGCAGGAAATGTATTGCAAAAACCAGACAGTGGGGAAAGTGTGGAAGAAAAAACATACGGGTGGCGCTGTTTGTATAAACCGGCCGAAATAAACAGTAATAGTAAATAAAAAGCAGTGACAAACTGCTATTTTAGTCAAGATATGACAAAATTATCCACGAAAAGACTTTTTTTGTGGATAGCATCCTGTGGATAATGTGGATAAATTTGTGGATAATACCTTTTATCTGGTGTTTCCCGGTTTTTGATGAAAATTGTCATGGGCTTGCCAAATATATAAATTAAGAAACCGCCTGGTTGTTTTTGAGATTCTTGTAAAAACAGGCAACAAAAAGAATTATTCTGTATTGTACAGAATATGATGTATTTATAAAAGCTGACAGAATAAATATTGAAAACTATTAACAATATAAAACTAATGTGGTATAATATGGACAAAGATTTTACACATTTTAATTTTAATCTAAACAAATGTTATGTTAAATTGTTATTCCTATAGCATGTAAACGATTTAGTAAGAAGAAAGGAGACTTAACATGAAGGCGACAGAAAGAATAGCCCACGCAGCCGAGAAGAAGGCTTTTGAAACTGTTTTGAATGCCCTTATTAAAAAGGGAAGAAAAGAGGATGCCTCCGCCCTGGCTAACTCCCTGGTCGATATTGCGGAAAAGGTTATGGGTAAGGAATGGAAGGCCAGCTCTTTCCGGAACCTGCGGGCTATTGCCAATGATCCTGACAGCAAATGGGCCCGCTATGCCAACAGGATCTTGCAGGAGACTGATCCGCATCTGCTGAAAACTTTTCTTACTGCGGCAGTCTTTGAGGCCGGCTTCTGCGGTTATAAGACCGCTAAGGCCAATACTGCCAAAATGGGGTTCAATATACCCTGGCTGGTGCTTATGGACCCTACCTCTGCCTGCAATATGCATTGTAAAGGATGCTGGGCTGCCGAATACGGTCATACCTTAAATCTTACCTATGAGGAAATGGATAAGGTGCTGACCGAGGGCAAGGAGTACGGCCTGCACGCCTGTTTGTTTACCGGCGGCGAACCCCTGCTGCGGCAAAAGGATATATTCCGTCTTTGCGAAAAGCACAAAGATATCGCTTTCCATGCTTTTACTAACGGCACCCTGATCGACGATAATTTCTGCAAGGAAATGCTGCGGGTAGGTAACTTCTTTGTCTCCGTCAGCATTGAAGGTTTCGAAAACGTCAATGACTGGCGCCGGGGTGAAGGTCATTATGCAAAAGCTCTGGCAGCCATGGATCTGATGCACAGCTATCACATCCCCTTCGGCGTATCCATCTGCTATACTTCCAAAAACTATATGGATGTTACCAGCGATGAGTTCCTGGATATGCTGATCGCCAAGGGCTGCTATTTTGCCTGGTATTTCCATTATATGCCGGTGGGCATGAATGCCAGCACTGATTTGCTGCTTAATCCGGAGCAGCGCACTTATATGAAAAACCGCATCCGGGAGATACGCGGAATGGAAGGCGGCAAGGAGATCTTTGCCATCGACTTCCAGAATGATGGCGAGTTTACCAATGGCTGTGTGGCAGGCGGCCGGCTTTATTGCCATATCAATGCCAACGGCGATGTGGAGCCCTGCGTGTTTATCCATTATTCCAGCGCCAATATCAAGGAAAAATCCTTTATTGAATGTCTGCAGCAGCCGCTGTTCCTGGCCTATCACGATAATCAGCCTTTTAACGGCAATCATTTCCGTCCCTGCCCCATGCTGGAGAATCCGGAGATTTTGCCCAAGCTGGTAGCTGAAAGCGGCGCCAAATCCACCGATTTGGAAGCTCCGGAGACCGCGGAGCATCTTTGCGCTAAATGCCGGGATTATGCCGCCAACTGGAAACCTGAGGCGGATGAGCTGTGGGCGGAGGAAGAAAAGGTGCTGTCCGCAAAATAACCGGCCATCCGCTTATAGAAAAAGAGCAGGCTATATTCAGCCTGCTCTTTTTTTTTGCCAGATAGCTGCTTTGATAAAAAACTCCGGGGAACAAGTCCCCGGAGTTTGAGAGGTATACGCAATTGGCTGGATTAGACGGGATTGGCTTTGATTTCTTCCAATTCGTCGTAGAGATCGTTGCCCAGGAAGAAAGGAGCAGGAGGCTCGATCTTGCCGCCTTTGGCCAGGATATCCAGACCGGCTTTGATCTTGTCGGGGGTTGCGGGCAGCTCGTAAATGCGGACGCCGCAGGCCCGGTAAATACCATTGATAACAGCCATATGGCCGGCGGACTGGAAGCCTTCGGAGCAGCCGGCGGAACCATGATCCAGGCAGGTACGAGGAGTTACGCAGCAGACCAGACGCAGATCGTCGGGAGTGTCGGTAGCATAGGGGATACCAGCGCCCTTCATGTTGGCATGTTTCTTAACATCGTCATAGTTCTCGGACAGAGCGAAGCCGATGCTGTGAGAAGCGCCGCCGTAAGCCTGGCCTTCAACAGAGATCGGGTTACCGATAACGCCCACGTCGCAGACGGTGACGAAGCTCTTGCAGGTAGCTTTGCCGGTGGCCATGTCAACTTCTACGTCAGCCAGGAACAGGTTGTACATATAAGTCAGGGACATATCCACAGCGCCGGTGTTGGGATCCAGGTTGACCAGTTTCAGGTCAGCAGCGGGGATCTCGTAATTGCCGTCCCATTTAGTGGGCAGGCCGTCAGCCACCAGCTCATCATAGGTGCGGTAAGTGCCGTCAGGCTTCTTCATATCTTTCAGCATGGCCTCAGCTGCCAGATGGGTAGCAGCACCGGTCATCAGATGCAGACGGGAAGAGGAAGCCATACCGGTGTTGGGGCAGTACTTGGTATCGCTGGAGTAAACGCGAACCTTATCGGGGGTGATGCCCAGGGGTTTCAGATAATGGCAGGTGTGCAGGATGCAGCCTGCGTCGCCGCCCTGGCCCTGATCTTCCCAGGTGCCGAAGTGGGTGACAGTACCGTCAGGATTCAGTTCCAGACGAACCTTGGCAAAGTCTGCCGCACCGCCGGTGCAGGAGAAGCCGCCGACTGCCACGCCCACTGCCCGACGTTTTTCAGGAGTGGATTCGGCTTCAGCCTTTTTGCACATTTCGTAATAAATGGGACGGCCCTTTTCCATGATGCCGGGCATGCAGTATTCACGGAAGGGGAAGCCGTTAACGGTCAGCTCGCCTTCTTGAGCCACGTTCTTGGCGCGGAATTCGAAGGGATCTTCACCGCACTCATAAGCCAGCATATCCACCAGGGATTCGATGAAGGTAGCGGACTGAGGAGCGCCGAAACCACGGTAAGTGGTGGCAAAGTCATGGTTGGTGTATGCGGTACGATACAGACCACGGGCATTGGGGATAGGATAGGGGAAAGCGGTGAAGCGGACGAAACGGTTGGTGATGGAGTCGGCCATATCATGGTAAGCACCGTGGTCGCAGCCGAAATCGCATTCCATTGCAATGATGCGGCCGTTTTCGTCAGCAGCAAGACGGCCCTGGCTGAAGGAAGGAGCACGTTTGCCGGAGAAATGCTGGTTTTCTTCCCAGGTCATGGTGAGAGAAACCGGGGTGCCGTCCAGAGCCATGGTGCAGGCGCCGGCGATAGCATAGGAATGGGGAGAAACAGCAGCGCCGAAGGATGCGCCGGTGGGGTTCTCGATGATGCGCAGGTTTTCGGGAGGAACGCCGATAGCTGCTGCGGTGTAAGCATGCTGTTTGTAAACGCCCTGGGCTTTGCAGGCGATGGTGACCATACCATCTTCATCATAGAATGCCTGTACAGAGTCGGGCTCGATCATCAGATGAGGCTCACGGGAGCTGTAGAAGCGGCCTTCTACAACATGGGGAGCTTTGGCAATAACGTCGCGGGTATCTTCTTCGCCGCGGAACAGAGGCTGTTCGATGTAGACGTTAGGATAACCGGGATGGATCTGGATGGCGTCGGGAGTGGCGGCGTCCAGATAGTTAAGGTATTCAGGCAGCTGCTCGATCTCGACCTTAACGGCTTTGGCAGCTTCCCGGGCATGCTCGCGGGTATCGGCGGCTACTGCTGCTACAACGTCGCCGTAACGGTAGATCTTGTCGGAGCAGAATACGGGCCAGGTGGGCTTGTCGACAACAGCGCGTTTATGGTTAACGCGAACACCGATCAGGTTAGTGCCCTTAACATCGGCAGCGGTGATGACCTTAACAACGCCGGGCATCTTTTCTGCTTCGGAGAAGTCGATCTTCTTGATATTGGCATGATGGGTGATTCTGGGCATGACCAAAGCCAGCTCCAGAGTTCCGGGGGGCATCTTCAGGGCGATATCATCGCCGTAATCGCAAACGCCGCATACCTTGGGCAGAGCTGCGGGACGCAGAACGGGGGTGCCGTAGTATTCGCCGTCTTCGGGGATCTGGTATTCCAGAACGGAAGGATCCTCATCGCCGCGCATTACTGCGGCAGCGTGCATAACGGAATCTACCAGGGGCTTGTAGCCGGTGCAGCGGCATACATTGTTGTTCTTTTTGAACCATTCGCGAACTTCTTCACGAGTGGGGTTGGGGTTTTCCTGCAGCAGGGCATAGGAAGAAACGATGAAGCCGGGGGAGCAGAAGCCGCACTGTACGCCGCCGAAACGGATCCAGGCTTTCTGCAGGGGATGAAGATGATTGGGGGTGCCGATGCCTTCGATGGTGGTGATGACGGCATTGTCCTCAACATTCTTCATTTTCTTGGTGCAGCAGCGGATCAGCTTACCATTATAGATGACGGAGCAAGCGCCGCAGATGCCGATACCGCAGCCGATCTTGGTACCAGTAAGACCGACTCTCCGGAGAACGGTTGCCAGAGTGTCCTTGGCAGGATCACAGAAGACAAATCTCTCCGCGCCGTTGATGATCAACGGTACTCTTCTGATGTTCATTTTGTATCCTCCTCAAAAAATATAATTAATTGTGGAACGTAAAAACTGTTTATTGATATTACCGCAGCCGTTTTCGGCCAGTTGCGGGTATACCCTTTTTAGTCTTCCGCAAAAATCTCTTTAAGAATGGCGATGGCATCTGTGACATAGCCGGGGCACACTTCAAAGACTTTGCCGCTGTCAAAGGCAGCCTGGGCCTGATCGGGATTAGAAAAATCATATCCCAGCAGATCCCGGCAGATCAGGCTTTTGTTGCGCTCGGTAAAGCGTTTCTGGAATTCGGCCAGCTTTTTGCGGCAAATCATATCCTGATCCTTGTTGCCCTCTTCATCATTACCGTATTTCATGCCGATAGCTATCATGGCTCCGGCCACGCAGCCGCAGGTATCGCCTAAAAAACCGCCGCCGCCGAAAGCATTTGCCATGCGGTAGGCTTCCTCCCGGTCGTAACCCAGCTCCTCGGCCATTTCCCCAAGAACTATCTGGGAGCAATGAATATTGCCTTTGAAAAGGTCTTTTACCTGATTGTTGTTAAGCATTATTTGTCCTCCAAATTTATTTCCACAGGGGCTATTTTTGTTTCCATAATATGAGGCGTAAAGAAGACCTGGCCGCAAACAGGGCAGCGGGGTGCGGTGACTGCAAAGGGATAAAGCAGATAATTAAGACCGATACGCTGCATTTCCAAAGCGGCGTTGCAGGATACGCAATAAGGGACTTCCGGGGTGGGGCCTTCCTGATACTCCACGTTTTTTTCTACATACTCATTCCTGATGGCCATGCGGTGGGAATGGGCCCGCTGCAGATGGCGCTGCCCTTCCGCATCCTGGGTGTATTCCAGCCAGATTGTGGTACGGCCGATTTGGGCATGCATATAATACAGTCCGTGCTCCGGGTCACAAACGCTGTGCCGTTCCCTGTCGCATATGTTTTCTACCAGTTCTACGGCTGATTCCATAATACCCGATTCGGTTAGCTGCTCTTTTGCTGCTTCGCTGATCTTCATGAGAGTTGCCTCCCTTCAGTACAGGACAACAGGTTATCGTGATTTTCTGCTGCGCAGAAAACAGGGGAAAGCATTTCCGGCGGTTGCTATAGTTTAAAATGAATGGCAGGCAGGTAAACAAATAAAAGCAGTTACAGAGCCTGCCCCTTTTATAATGATATCATTTTTGATAACAGGGTGCAATATTTTTGCAAATAACTATCGCTTTAGTTTATGATATTGTTTAACTGGTGTTATGTTAATTATTTTTATATAAAAATAATTAAATTTGCTGTTTTTGAATCCTTAGTTGAACGGTATTGTATACAAAAATTTGTAAAAAGAAAAGGATCATTTTCAATGCCTGGGGAAAAGTGGAAAAAACAGTGGATAAATTGTGTATAAACTGTGGAATAGTTCTGTCTTTTGTTTTCCTGGATCAGTCTGGCAAGAAAAAAATCAGCAAATGAAAAAATTTTCAGGGAAATATCACACAAAAACATCAAAATGTCCAAAATGCCAGCTAAAAGTGATAAGGCTTTTGGTTGTAAAAGTGATGTTTTTGAAAGAAAAACGGGGTGGATAAGCCCTTGAGCAGGGTGATTGTTTGCAAAATTTTCCTGGTTGCGGTATAATGCAAACAATGCTCCTCGCAGAAGCAATGCTTCGGGGTGAAATTCAGGCTGAGAATCATTCCCGGCCGGTTAGGAGAAAATGTTTTGCCTAGTATTATAATTGACCGTAGTTTTGGTAAGAAAGCCGCTTCTGATACCTGCGGCAATCGTTTCTTTGAATTTTTGCACAAAATCCGCCATGGCGGACTGGCAGCGCTCTTTATCTGCCTGCTGCTGATGTTATCCTTGTGCTTTTCGCAGCCGGCTTCGGCTGTGACCGGCCAGGATATTATTGATACTGCCGAACAGTACCTGGGTTATCCTTACGGACATCAGTGCGCCGGCCCTTACGCCTTTGATTGCGGCGGCTTTGTCTGGTACGTTTATCATACGGCGGGTCTGGATTTTACCCTGCGTTCCTCTTCCAAAGATCTGGCTGCAGCCAATACAGCCATATATGACCGCGACCGGCTGGAGATAGGCGATATCGTTTTTTGCGGCAGCAGTCCCGATAATATCGGCCATTGGGCCATCTATGCGGGGGCGGGGCGTATTATCCATTCCTATAATTCAAGCACGGGCGTGGTTTACACCGATCTGGATGATGTCGTGCCCGGTTTCTGCTATGCCTGCCGCATTGACGGTCTGCTGGGATATAATAAAGACAGCGCGGAAGTTGTTCCCGACAGCGATCTTAATGAGCAGCTGGGCGCTTCCGTGGACGGAAGGCTGATACCCGCAGCCCTGCGCTGCGATTATGATGAAGATATAACCGCAGAAGAGATCGCTCTGCTGCTGGCCAATGTCTGCGAACTGGCTACAGATATCCCGGCTTCCCAACTGTTGGCCGGCACCGGTCATGATATCGAAGACCTGAGCGCTTTATGGACCGATAACGGACTGGCTCTGGCCAGCTGTGCCATGACCCTCACCGAACAGCTTACGGCTGATAAAACTACCGGCCGCAGCGTAGCGGCAACCGGTCTGCTGCTTTCCCTTTTCGCCCATCCCGGTGATGCTCTGGCGGAAGCTGCTGCGGTAATGCCTCAGACTGCTCCCGATGATCCCTATAGGGCTGTGGATATGCCTTCGTCCGCCAGTATTTTGATCGCGGCAGACCAGCCCCAGCTGGTAGAAGCAGGCCACCCCCTTACCACTGTTGCCGAAGGCACCAATTACAGCAGGCGGCAGGCTTATTTGACCATGCAGCATATTTACGATCTTTTGACAAGCTGCAACAAAAGCTCTTCGCTGATCACCGGTATTCAGTTGTAGACTTCTGATGATAATTATTGCCGGATTGCAGTCTGAGCTGCTTTTCCCCCGTTTTACCCTGCATTCTCCATGCCTTGCAAACTCCGGAAACTTTTCCGGAGTTTTTTATGCAGACGCTTTTTATGCTTCCATGCTCAGTCATCCAATAGTTAAAGGAGCTGCTGCGCTGTTTTTGCTTGGTAATTTACCGCCGGATGCTGCTTAGTGGCGGAATAAAGCGTTGTATAATTTTGTCCCGGTATTTTGATGCCTTGTTGTGTTTTCCTTATTTAAAATAAATTTTGAGTGAAGAAAAGAGAAAAATCCGGACAAAAGAGACGTCTTTTTGCGTTCATCAGGAAGGAAAAAGGGTTGCCGTCTAGAATAAGTGACAAATTGAGTTGGAATAAAAATTTTTGACATACAATTTTTAGGAGGAAAGATATGAAATTTCAAGTAAACGACGGAGAAAAATTCCAGAAAGTAATGGAAGTGGAAATCCCTGCCGCTGAAATGGAGCAATATATCCGTATCGGTTGCAAAAAACTGGCTGACAAGGTCAATATCCCCGGCTTCCGCAAGGGTAAGGCTCCCCGCAGCATTCTGGAAAATTATCTGGGTACCCAGGCTATTTTGGAAGAAGCGGCAGACGCTGCCATACCCCCGGCTTATGCCCAGGGCCTGAGAGAGACCGGCATCGAACCAGTCGCTCAGCCACAGATAGATATTACCCAGCTTGAAGAAGGCAAGGATATGATCTTTAAGGCTACCGTTATCGTTAAGCCTGTCCTTACTTTAGGAGAATATAAAGGTATCGACGTTGACCGCCGCATCATCGATGTCAGTGAAGCCGATATTGACGAAGAGATCAACAAGCAGCAGCATCGTATGGCCAAGCTGGTAGAAGGCGAGGAAGGCGATAAAGCCGCCAAAGGCGATACCGTGGTCATCGATTTTAAAGGCATTCTGGATGGTGAGGCTTTTGAAGGCGGTACCGGCCATGATTATCCCCTGGAACTGGGTTCCGGCACCTTTATCCCCGGCTTTGAAGATCAGCTGATCGGTATTGCCGTGGGCGAGCAGCGCAATTTGGATATCACTTTCCCTGAAGATTACGGCGCAAAAGAACTGGCCGGCAAAGCGGTCGTCTTTGAAGTCACCGCCAAGGGGCTAAAGCATAAAGTCCTGCCCGAGCTGGATGACGAATTTGTCCAGGAAGTCAGCGAAACTGCTTCCAATATGGAAGAATACCGGGCCGAAGTAAAAGATCGTCTCAATCAGGAGACTGAGCGTCTGGCCAATGAGGCTGCGATCAGCAATGCTGTTGCCAAGGCTATGGAAAACTGCCAGGTGGAGCTCCCCCCTGTAATGATCGAATACGAGATGGATCATCTGGTTGCCGATAACAAACGGCAGATGGAAGCCAGCGGTATTTCCGTTGAGGAATATATGGAATATACCAAACAGACTCCCGAACAGTTCCGCCTGCAGTTCAAGCAGCAGGCTGAATATGGCATAAAAAAGGAACTGATGCTGGAAGAGATAATCAAAGCCGAAAATATCGAAGTTCCTCAGGAAGCTGTTGATAATCATATCGCCGAGATGGCTGCCCGCTACTGGATGACCGAAGAACAGCTTAGGGAAATGCTGGCTGTAGGCAGCCGCATGGAAGATTTCATTTACGATATGAAACGCAAGAAGGCTGCTGAGTTCATTTTTGAGAATGCTCATGTTATCGATGAGCATATCAGCAAGGAGGAGCTGAAACGCCGCGCCGATGAGCAGGCCAAGGAACGGGCTGCCGAAGCTGAAAAGCTGATGCATCAGGATTGCGAATGTCATGATCCCAACTGCTCCTGCCATGATCATGAGGACAAAGACGCGGAATAAGTCGGGTATAAACTGTCCGCAAAAATGATATATATCAGTTAAGGAGGTGCGGCAACAATGTTGATACCCATGGTGGTAGAGCAGACCAGCCGCGGCGAGCGTTCATATGATATCTACTCCCGTCTGCTGAAAGACCGTATCGTCTTTCTGGGATCGGAGATAGATGATTCTGTAGCCAATCTGGTCATTGCTCAGCTTCTGTTTCTGGAGGCAGAGGATCCTGACAAGGATATCCGTCTCTATATCAACAGCCCCGGCGGTTCTGTTTCTGCCGGAATGGCTATTTATGACACTATTCAGTATATTGCCTGCGATGTTTCCACCACCTGTGTGGGACTTGCCGCCAGCATGGGCGCTTTTCTGCTGGCAGCAGGCACCAAGGGCAAACGCTATGCCCTGCCCAACAGCGAGATCATGATCCATCAGCCTATGGGCGGCGCCCGCGGCCAGGCCACTGATGTGGAGATCCACGCCCGGCATATCCTTAAATTAAAGGATGATCTGAACCGCATTCTTGCTGAGCGTACCGGCCAGAGCCTGGAAAAGGTAATGGCTGATACGGACCGCGATTATTTTATGAGCGCAGCCGAAGCCAAGGAATACGGTCTGGTAGATGAAGTTGTAGCGGAAAGGTCTAAATAGGAGAGTATATGGTCAAACCTACTGATAATAACGATATGACTCCCCGTTGCTCTTTTTGCGGCAAAAAACAGGGCGAGGTACTAAAACTGATAGCCGGCCCGGACGCCTATATCTGCAATGAATGTGTAGCTCTTTGCATGGAAATATTAGGCGATGAAGAACTGGCCGATATGGATGAAGAGGCAGAGGATAATACTATAACAGATATACCCCTGCCCAGCCAGATCAAAGCCGTTCTGGATCAGTATGTTATCGGGCAGTGCCAGGCCAAGAAAAATCTGGCTGTAGCTGTTTACAATCATTATAAACGCATCAATAATATGGCTGAAGACGACGGCGAGGTGGAACTGCAGAAAAGCAATATCATCATGCTCGGCCCTACCGGCTGCGGTAAAACTTTGCTGGCGGAAACATTGGCTCGCATCCTGCAGGTACCCTTTGCCGTGGCCGACGCCACCTCTCTTACCGAGGCCGGCTATGTGGGCGAGGATGTGGAGAATATCCTTCTCAAGCTGATCCAGGCTGCTGATTATGATATTGAAAAGGCCCAGCGGGGTATTGTATATATCGATGAGATAGATAAGATAGCCCGTAAGGCCGAGAATATGAGTATTACCCGGGATGTTTCCGGCGAGGGCGTGCAGCAGACCCTGCTGAAGATACTGGAAGGCACTGTAGCTTCTGTGCCTCCCCAGGGTGGGCGCAAGCATCCTCATCAGGAAATGATCCAGATAGATACCACCAATATCCTTTTTATCTGCGGCGGCGCTTTTAACGGAATAACCGGCATAATCGCCAACCGTCTGGGTAAAAACGAGATGGGATTCGGCTCCCGTATCACCAGCAAGGTGGATAATACCAGTTATGAAATACTGGAGAAGGTTTTGCCCGAAGATCTTATCAAGTTTGGCCTGATCCCCGAATTTGTGGGCCGACTGCCTATAGTAGTCACCTTGGGACAACTGGACGAGGAAGCGCTGGTGAGAGTTCTTACCGAACCCCGCAATGCTCTTATTAAACAGTACAAGAAGCTGTTCGAGATGGACGGCATTGAGCTGGAATTTACTGACGAAGCAGTAACCGCCATTGCCGCGGAAGCCATGGCCCGCAAGACAGGAGCAAGAGGTCTGCGCTCTATTATGGAGGATCTGCTGCTGGATGTGATGTACGAGGTCCCCGGTAAGGAAAATCTGGTCAAATGCATTATAACCAAGGAAGTGGTGGAGCATAAGGAAAAACCTATCCTTGTTAACAGGCAGGCTGTTCCCGCATCTGCTCCCACTGTAGATACTCCTTCTTCCGCTGCTCCGGGAGAAACAGCTTAGGCTCGGTTGGCGGTATAACAAGAATAAAAGGGCGCGTTCCAGGACTTGCAGGCTTGCTTCTGTAAATATCCGTCGCGCCCTTTTTCTTATGTGGTTATGCCTATACGGCAGTTTGGGATTGCCGGATATTGGCAAACAGCGCTATTGGCAGTTTTGGCGGGATTATGATATACTGTATTAGCGTTGTGGTTTTGCAGGGTACGCCCGGCAGATTTGCATAAAGTGAAAACTGCGGCAGGTGTTGCTGCCGCTGTAAGATACTGGAAATATACGAGGTAGTAAATATGCCAAATCAGAATACAATGAACAGAGTTTCTGTAGATTCGCTGATGCCCAACGGTGAGCAGGAAACATTGCCGATGATGGCTCTTCGGGGCGTGGTGGTCTTTCCTCATGTTATGACTCATCTGGATGTAGGACGCGACCGTTCGCTGAACGCCATTAATGTGGCTATGGAAACCGAGGACAGCCGTATTTTTCTGGCTATGCAGAAAAATGCCGCCGTTGACGACCCGGCAGCAGAAGATATATATCAGATGGGCTGCGTGGCTGTTATCCGCCAGATGCTTAAACTGCCCGGCGGTACTATCCGCCTGCTGGTAGAGGGCCTTTAC
>CAKQQU010000008.1 GCA_934271085.1 uncultured Bacillota bacterium
TATTGTTGCGAAAGGGGTAAAAAGTAATGGGTTTTTCATATACGATGATGGTCCTAATGGCTGTTCTCATTGGCTTGCTGGGTATGGCTTATCTGACAATATCTTCCTTACGCCATCAGGTGCATATGATGCAGCAAAACGGCTATCGCAATGACCGCTACAGCCAGTGGTATGCCCCGCGTCGCGGCCGGGAACTGCGCAAGGCAGAGCTGCTTTTGCTTATACCCAGTCTGCTTATGCTTTTTGCTGCTACTATTTGGGCTGGCTATTTTATCGCGGCTCCTGTGGTGCTGCTGTTTTTGCTGATCATCTATTGGCCCAGACCCCAAAATGATAAAAAACCGCTGGTCTTTACCAAAAGAGCCGTGCGGCTTTACCTGGCTGCTTCTGTTTTGCTTGTGCTGAGCATAGCCCTGCTTGCCTTCCTGGCTGTTGCTTTATGCTATCCGGCTATTTTGACAGCAGGTATTCTGCTGATAGCTTTTAGCATGCCTTTTTATGTAATGGCTGCCAATGCCCTTATCGCTCCGGTGGAAAAACATATCAACAATGGTTTTCTTCAGGAAGCCAAAGATAAGCTGCAGGCTATGGCGGAGCTTACCACTATCGGCATTACCGGCAGTTACGGCAAGACCAGCAGTAAAATGATAATGGCTGCGGTGCTTTCGGAAAAATACGAGACTTTGGCCACCCCCGGCAGTTTTAATACTCCCATGGGGGTCACCAGGGTTGTCAGAGAAAGCCTCAGCCCTGTGCATGAGATCTTTATCTGCGAGATGGGCGCCAAGGAAAAAGGCGATATAGCCGAGCTTTGCGATCTGGTGCATCCGGTTATTGGCGTGCTTACCGCTATAGGAGAACAGCACCTGGAAAGCTTTGGCAGCGTGCAGAATATAATCGATACTAAATTTGAGCTGCTGGAAAGTCTGCCCGAGGACGGCCTGGCCGTGGTCAATGGCGACGAGCCCCGCATCACGGATAACCTGCACCGTTGCCCCTGCCGGGTCATCCGCTATGGTTTTGCCCCGGATAACAGCTACAGGGCGGAAAATGTGACCTATGGCCCCCAGGGTACGGAATTCGATTTTTGCCATGATGATATCAGGGAGCATTTTATTACCCCCTTGCTGGGCCGTCATATGGTAGTCAATATCCTGGCTGCCCTGGCGGTGGGCGATCAGCTGAGGGTGGATATGGCAAAAATGCGGCGGGCTGTCCGGCATCTGCCTTCCATAGAACACCGTTTGCAGCTGCATAAGGCCGGAAGCTATTATATTATTGACGATGCCTTCAACTCCAATCCTTCGGGTGCGGCAGCCGCCCTTGAGGTGCTGGGATCATTTAAAAGCGGCAAGCGTATAATTATCACTCCGGGTATGGTGGAGCTGGGAGAGAAGGAATATGAGCTTAATTATGAGCTGGGCCGCCAGCTTACCCGGTATTGCGATAGGATCATCCTGGTGGGCAAAAAGCATAGCCTGCCTCTGCAGCAGGGGGTAGCGGCGGAGAACTATCCCGGGGAACAGCTTTATGTGGCGGCTGATCTCAATGACGCCAGAGCCCAGCTGGCCAGGATAGTGGCTGAAGGAGATGTGGTGCTTTTCGAGAACGATTTGCCTGATACCTACAATGAATAGTCCCGGAGGCTTTGGAGCATAAGCAGCGCAAAATTATTTGGCGGAGGCGTTTTATGACTGATAATATCAAGATCAATGTGGGCGTTATTTTTGGCGGACGCAGTACGGAACATGAGGTATCTATCATTTCCGCTCATCAGGCAATGGCCGCCCTGGATGAAAACAAATATAATGCTATACCTTTATACATTAGTAAGGAGGGGCGCTGGTACAGCGGTGACGCTCTGAAAAAACTGAGCGGATTCAGGGATATGGGCAGGCTGCTGTCGGAGGCTTTTCCTATAGAAATATCCGTTAATTACGGCAGCAGGGAGATATTTGCCAGAGCTGCCGGTTTGTTTAAAAAACCTTGGCAGCAGCGGATAGACGTTGCCTTCCCGGTAGTCCATGGCACCAATGCGGAAGACGGCAGCCTTCAGGGTATGCTGGAGATGACCGGCATTCCTTATGTGGGCCCCAATGTGCTGGCATCTGCGGTGGGCATGGATAAGATCATGATGAAAGCGGCACTGAAAGAGGCTGGTTTGCCGGTAGTTGATTACCGGGCCTTCGCCGGATACCAGTGGGAAAATGATGAGGATGAGGTGATAGCCAAATGTCAGGAGCTACCCTATCCTCTGATAGTCAAGCCCAGTAATCTGGGATCATCTATCGGCATTACCAGGGTGGATAATAAAGAGGCCTTAGCGGAGGCATTGGAGCTGGCTTTCAGCTTCAGCCGCAGGGTGCTGGTGGAGCGGGCTGTCACCCCTTTGAGGGAGATCAACTGTGCTGTTTTGGGTATGCCGGGCGATATGATCACATCCGCCTGCGAAGAACCCCTTAACGCTAAAGATATCCTGTCTTTTTCCGATAAATATCTAGCAGGCTCTTCCGCAAAAGGTATGGGCGGCGCCAAAAGAAGGCTGCTTTCTGAAGATGATCCTCTTTGCGCAAAGATAAAGCAGCTGGCAGCCCGTACTTTTGAGACGCTGGATTGCTGCGGAGTCTGTCGTGTGGATTTTCTGGTGGACGGCAATGACGGATCGGTTTATGTAAACGAGGCAAATACTATTCCCGGTTCCTTATCTTTTTATTTGCTGGAGCCGGCAGGCATCGATTTCAGCCAGCTTACAGACCGGCTGATCCGCCTGGCTCTGGAAAGATCCAGAAAACAGGCCAGGCTGACTACTGTTTATAATTCAAACATTCTGGCTCAGGGTGGTTTTAAGGGTAAAAAATAAAGGAGAGATTGACTGTGGAGCGGCAGCATATCCCTTATTATCTGGCTTTTAATTCCATATACCGGCTGGGCAGCAGCTGTGTTGTAAGTATTGTGGACAGCTTTGGCGGCGATGTGGAGGCAGCCTGGCATAATCCCGGCAAATGGCGGGAGGCCGCTGCTTTGAGCCCTGCCCTCGCAACCTTTGCCGTGGATAAGCAGCGCAGTATCGATCCTGCAGCCCTTTATGCCGAATTTATGGCTGTAGGCTGCGGCATCACCTGCATTACGGATGAGGATTATCCGTCATCGCTGGTAAATATTTCTTCCCCGCCTCTGCTGTTGTTTTACCGGGGAAGTTTGCCCCCAGGGGATGAGCTGGCTTTGGCTATCATCGGCTCCCGGCGGGCTACTGCTTACGGAAGGCAGGTGGCTGATATTTTTGCCAGAGACCTGGCCGCTCAGGGAGCCTGGATAATCAGCGGTATGGCCAGGGGTATCGACAGCATTTGCCACCGGGCTGCCATTGAGGTTGGCGGCAAAACTCTGGCAGTGCTGGGCTGCGGTCTGGATGTGATCTATCCTCCGGAAAACAGGGATCTTTATTTGAAGGTCTGCGATCATGGCGCTGTGGTCAGCGAGTTTCCTTTTGGCACTGCCGCGCTGGCTCAGAATTTTCCCCGGCGCAACCGGATAATCAGCGGTTTTGCCCAAGGAGTGGTGGTAGTAGAGGCTGATCTTAACAGCGGGACCATGCATACGGTGAATTATGCGCTTGAGCAAGGCAGGGATGTATTTGCCGTGCCCGGGCCAATTACCAGCCCCTGCAGCCGCGGTACCAACAAGTTGATACGGGAATGCCCCAGTATGGTCATGGCTACCTGTTCGGCAGATATTTGGAGCCGCTATTCCCAGAGGCCTTTGCAGCGTGCCGTAACAAAAAAGCATACCAAGGTAAGCTCTTCCACCAGTGAGCTGGAAAAGATTTTGCTGGAACTGCTGGTCAACCCGGTGCAATTTGACAGGATAGCCGCCGCGGCGGAAGTGAATATTGAGCCTGCTAAACTGGCATCTGCTTTGACTATGCTGGAAATAAAGGGCCTGATACGGCAGCTCCCTGGTAAATATTATCAGACTGTTGTGAAAAGAATATAGCGGGAAACCGGAAACGGAATAAAGATATTAATATTAAATATTATAGATGCAAATAAACGCCTGAAACAGGCTGTTGAAAGGATGCAGACATGAGAACACTGATAATTGTGGAATCCCCCACAAAAGCTAAGACCATTGAAAGATTTCTGGGAAAGAATTATGTGGTACGCCCCTGTATGGGACATATTCGCGATCTGCCCAAAAGTACTCTGGGAGTAGATGTGGAGCACGGTTTTGCCCCCCACTATATCACTATCCGCGGCAAAGGCGATATTATCAAAGTGTTGCGGGATGAATCGAAAAAGGCCGATCGTGTTTTGCTGGCTTCCGACCCCGACCGCGAGGGGGAAGCCATTGCCTGGCATTTAAGGGAGTATCTGGGGATAAACAAGGATCATTGCCGCATTACTTTTAATGAGATCACCGATCAGGCAGTCAAGACCGCTGTGGCCAATCCTCGGGATATAGATATTAATAAGGTGGAGGCGCAGCAGGCCCGCCGTATTCTGGACAGGCTTGTGGGTTACGGGATCAGTCCCCTTTTGTGGAAAAAGGTTAAAAAAGGGCTTTCCGCCGGCCGTGTCCAATCGGTAGCCGTGCGTCTTATCTGCGACAGGGAGAAAGAAATAACAGCCTTTGTCCCGGAGGAATACTGGAACCTTTTCGCGCATCTGCAGGCCGGTAAAAACGAGCTTGTAGTGAAACTGGTGCGTCACAATAATAAAAAGGCGGTCATGCATTGCCGTCAGGATGTGGATGATATCCTGAAGGAGCTGGAAACCAAGGAGTACCGTGTTTCTTCTGTAACAACAAAATCCAAATCCAAAAGCCCGGCGCCGCCTTTTACCACTTCCGTTATGCAGCAGGAGGCCTCCCGCCGTCTGAATATGCAGGCAAAAAAGACCATGCAGGTGGCGCAGCAGCTTTACGAAGGTATTGCCGTAGGCGGTAATATTACCGGTCTTATCTCATATATGCGTACCGACTCTGTACGTATTAATGAAGAGGCCCAGGCACAGGCCAGGGAATTTATTAAAAACAAATACGGGGACGCCTTTATCCCTTCCCGTCCCCATGTTTTTAAAAACGGCAAGGGAAGCCAGATACAGGATGCCCATGAGGCTATTCGCCCCACCTCTGTGGAGCGTACTCCGGCCATGCTTAAGCCTTTTCTTACTGTTCACCAGTATAAACTGTATAAGCTGATATGGGAACGTTTTGTGGCCAGCCAGATGTCCTCGGCTATTCTGGATATGACCACAGTGGAAGTTACTGCCGGCGATTTCCTCTTCCGCGCTACCGACAACATAGTTCGTTTTGACGGTTATATGCAGGTTTATAAAGAGGGCAAGGAGGAAAGCGCTGCTGACAAGGATGATATAAGCGCGGTTGCTCCCGTTAATGAGGGTGATGTGCTTTCCCTGCTCAATATGGACTGCAAGCAGAATTTTACTCAGCCGCCCGCCCGTTACAGCGAGGCTACCCTGATCAAGACTCTGGAAGAACTGGGCATAGGCCGTCCTTCCACATATGCGCCGATCATCGATACCATACTGAGCCGTTTTTACGTAGTGCGTGAGGAAAAACAGCTTTATCCTACTGAACTGGGCTCATTGATCGTTGATTTGATGAAAGAATATTTTGCCGAGATCATAGATGTGGAATTTACCGCATCTATGGAAAGCAAGCTGGATATGGTGGAAGAAGGCAAAGAAAAATGGGACGAGGTCGTATCTGAATTCTATGATCCGCTGGCCAAAAAGCTTGAGGCAGCGGAGAAAGAGATGGAAAAAATTGTTATAGAGCCGGAACAAAGCGGGGAAGTATGTGAAAAATGCGGTAAACCAATGGTCTACCGTATGGGACGTTACGGACGTTTCCTGGCCTGCTCCGGTTTTCCGGAATGCCGCAATACCAAAGCCATAGTTGTCCCCACCAATGTTAAATGCCTGGCCTGCGGAGGCAATATCGTACAACATAAAAGCCGTACAGGCCGCATCTTTTACGGCTGCGACAATTATCCGGAATGCAAATATATGTCCTGGGATATGCCCATAGACCAGAAATGCCCTCATTGCGGTACCCAGTTGTCAGAACGCGTGCAGCGGGGAGGGGCAAAGATCCTGGTTTGTCCCAATAAGGATTGCGAAAGCCATATGAATGAGGGCAAAAAAGTTAAGGGCCGTCCTGCCAAAAAGAAAGCATAATCAAGAGGGATATATGGAACCAGTAAAGATCATCGGCGCCGGACTGGCCGGCTGTGAAGCTGCCTGGCAGTTGATCAGCCGTCAGGTGCCGGTTGTAATATACGAAATGCGTCCTGCCGTCACCACTCCGGCTCACAGTACCGCTGCTTTTGCAGAACTTGTCTGCTCCAACAGCTTAAGAGGGGCGGCGCTTACCAATGGCGTCGGTTTGCTTAAGGAGGAGATGAGGCGGCTGGATTCGCTTATCATCCGAGCTGCTGACGCTACTGCCGTACCTGCGGGAGGGGCTTTGGCAGTAGACAGAAACAGATTTTCCTCTTATATTGAGGAGGCGCTGCGTTCCAACCCTCTTGTTCAGGTTATTGAGGAAGAAGTGAAAACTATTCCCGAGGGGCTGACCATAGTGGCTGCCGGGCCTTTGGCTTCTCCCGCGCTGAGCAGTGCAATAGCGGATCTGGTGGGGTGCCAGCACCTGTATTTTCATGATGCCATTGCCCCTATTGTGGACGCAGCCTCCATAAATATGGAAACAGCCTTTTTTGCTTCCCGCTATGGCAAGGGCGGCGGCAGCGATTATCTTAATTGCCCCATGGATAAGGCCCAATATGAGGAGTTTTATCAGCAGCTTCTTGGCGCTGAGGTAACGCCTTTGCATGATTTTGAAAAGGAGAAGCATTTTTCCGGCTGCATGCCCATTGAAAGCATGGCTCGCCTGGGCAGGGAAGCTATCCGATTCGGCCCCATGAAGCCTGTGGGGATAGAATTACCCGGCGGAGGCAGCGCATATGGGATAGTGCAGCTGCGCAAAGAGGACGAGGCAGGCACAGCCTATAATATCGTGGGCTTTCAGACCCGCCTTAAACAGGGAGAACAGCGCCGGGTGTTTAGAATGATACCCGGCTTGGAGCAGGCGGAGTTTCTGCGCTACGGCTCCATGCACCGCAATACTTATCTGAACGCGCCCCGGCTGCTTGACCCTTGGATGCGTTTGCGGGGCAGGGAAGACCTGTTTTTTGCCGGGCAGATCAGCGGTGTGGAGGGCTATGTGGAATCCGCGGCAGGCGGTTTGCTGGCGGGAATATTTGCCGCAGCTCTTTGCTGCCACAAGCCTCTGCCTCATTTTCCGGAAGAGACCGCTCACGGTTCGCTGCTGCGTTTTCTGCAGACAGCCAAAGGAAATTTTCAGCCCAGCAATATTAATTTTGGTCTTTTCCCTCCTTTGGATCTGAAAAAGAAAATCCCCAAAAAGGAGCGTTATCAGATGTATGCGGAACGTGCTTTGGCTGCTTTGGATAGTTTTTTGGCGGCAAACAGTATCTGATAATGCTGATGGGACTGGTATTTAAAGGATAATCTGATGAAGAATAAGGAATTGTTCCGGCGGTTTTTACCGTATTTTAAAAAATACAAATGGTGGGTGGTTCTGGATCTGCTTTGCGCTGGCCTTACTACCGTTTGCGAGATAGTGCTGCCCCTGATAGTCAGCTATATTACAGATATGGGTGTCTCCGATATGGCCAGCCTGACTGTAGGGGTGATACTGCGGCTGGGCGCCCTTTATCTGGTGCTGCGCATTATCAATACCGCCGCTTCCTATTTTATGACCAGTGTGGGGCATGTTATAGGTACCCGCATTGAAACGGATATGCGCCGGGATCTCTTTCATCATTTGCAGACGCTTTCCTTTTCTTTTTACAATAATACCAAAGTGGGGCAGATCATGGCCCGCATCACCTCTGACCTGTTTGAGGTAACGGAGTTTGCCCATCATTGTCCAGAGGAGTTTTTTATCGCCATTCTTAAATTCCTGGTATCCTTTATTATCCTGGCAGGAATGAATCTTCCTTTGGCTTTGCTGATTTTTATTGCCGTGCCTGTTATGGCCTGGCTGGCCAATTATTTTAACATGCGTATGTATGTGGGCTGGCGCAATACCAGAAAGCAGATAGGCGAGATCAATTCCCGGGTGGAGGACAGCCTGCTGGGTGTAAGGGTCGTTAAATCCTTTGCCAATGAAAGCATAGAAGAAGCAAAGTTTGAAGAGGGTAATCAGTCTTTTCTCAATGTACGCAGAAAAATATACCGCGCTATGGGCGGACTGGTAGCGGTGGTACAGATATTTGACGGATTGATGTACCTGATGGTAGTTGTAGTGGGCGCTGTTTTTATGATAAACGGCAAAATAACTCCCGGAGAACTGGTGGCTTATCTGCTTTATACCAATATGCTGCTGGCCTCCATACGCCGTATAGTGGAATTTGCAGAGCAGTTCCAGAAAGGCATGACCGGCATCGAGCGCTTTTGCGAGCTGATGGATGAGCAGCCGGATATCGTTGACCGGGAGGGCGCGACAGAGCTTACCAATGTAAAGGGCGAAATCGTTTTCGATAATGTTATATTTCATTATCCTGATGAGCCGGAAAAGGAGATACTGTCCGGCCTTTCCCTGCATGTTAATCCGGGAGATCATGTGGCTCTGGTGGGCCCCAGCGGCAGCGGCAAAACCACGCTGTGTAATCTGATACCCCGCTTTTATGAGGTGGACGGCGGAGCCATTACCATTGACGGCAGGGATATCCGGGATGTTACCCTTCATTCGCTGCGCAGCAATATCGGTATGGTGCAGCAGGAGGTATATCTGTTTGCCGGAACGGTGGCGGAAAATATCGAATACGGCCGTCCCGGAGCATCCCGGGAAGAGATCATAGATGCCGCCAAAAAGGCCAATGCCCATCAGTTTATCGAGGCTTTGCCCCAGGGATATGATACCTATGTGGGAGAACGGGGGGTACGGCTTTCCGGAGGACAGAAGCAGCGGCTTTCCATTGCCAGGGCCTTTCTGAAGGATCCCCCGGTGCTTATCCTTGATGAAGCTACCTCTGCCTTGGATAATGAAAGCGAAAGAGTGGTGCAGCGGTCTTTGGAAGAATTGGCTTTGGGCCGCACTACTTTTACCATTGCCCATCGTCTGACCACTATCCGTAATGCTACCATGATCTGGGTGCTTACCGAAGAAGGCGTTGTGGAACAGGGTACCCATGAGGAGCTTATGGCCAGGCGCGGTATATATTATCAGTTGTATACTGCATAACAGCAGGAGGATTGTATGGAAGAACTGATCCGTTTGTTCAGAAGATATCTGGATGTGGAGCGCAGCGCTTCCCCAAAAACAATTATCGCCTATGAAAAAGATATTCGAGATCTGGCCTGTTTTCTTAATGAAGGAAGCGGCGAAGCTTATGACTTGACCAAGGTTACTTTTGACGATGCCAGAGCTTATGCCCGTTATCTGCGGGAAAAGCGGCAGTTGGCAAAAAGCAGTATAGAAAGGCATATCTGCTCTTTGCGCAGCTTTTATAAATTCCTTTTTCGGGAAGGGCTGGTATCTGATAATCCTTTTCATAATATTGCCCTGCCCAAAAAGGAAAAGAATCTGCCCCGTTTTTTGTATTATAATGAAGTGGAGGATCTGATAGGTTCTACCGAGCAGGAGGATGACCTGATAAGCTGCAGAGACAGGGCGGTGCTGGAACTGCTCTACGGAGGGGGGCTGCGCGTAAGCGAGTGCGTTGGTCTGAATATCCGTAATGTGGATCTGCGGGGCAAATCAATAATGGTTTTAGGCAAGGGCAGCAAAGAGCGTCTGCAGCCGCTTGGTGAATACGCTGCCGCCGCTGTCAGCCATTATCTGGATAAAAGAAGGGCCGCAGCCATTCCCACCGGGCCTGATGATCCCCTTTTTCTGGGGGTGCGGGGAGGCCGTCTTAACGACAGGGTGGTACGGCAGATGATCGATAAAAGAATGAAACAGGCCGGGGAAATGAAACATATCAGCCCCCATGCCTTGCGCCACAGCTTTGCTACTCATTTGCTTGATAATGGGGCGGATATCAGGGCCATACAGGATCTGCTGGGACATGAAAGCTTGGGAACAACTCAAAAATATACCCATGTCAGTATCAGTAAGATACGTGATGAATATAAAGCGACTCATCCCCGGTCAGGGAAGAGTCGAAAGGAGGATTGAATTATGGAAATTCGAGGAACAACTATCATTGGTATCCGTAAAGACGGTAAGACCGCTATTGCCGGTGACGGACAGGTAACAATGGGTGAAACTACCATTATGAAACACGGCGCCCGCAAAGTCCGCCGCCTCTACCACGATCAGGTGGTGGCAGGATTTGCCGGATCCGTAGCCGATGCCTTCACCCTTTTTGAAAAATTCGAAGGATATCTGGAATCCTGCAGGGGAAATCTGGAAAGGGCTGCGGTGGCTTTGGCCAAAGAGTGGCGAACCGATAAATACCTGCGTAATCTGGAAGCATTGCTTATAGTTGCCGATCTTAACAAACTGCTGATAATATCCGGTAACGGCGAAGTGATAGAGCCGGATGACGATATAGCAACCATCGGCAGCGGCGGTAATTATGCCCTGGCGGCAGCCCGCGCTCTTGTTTCCGCGGATACGGATCTTAACGCTGCCCAAATAGCTGAAAAGGCTATTCATATAGCTGCCGATATCTGCGTTTATACCAATCATAATGTAAACGTTCTGGAACTGTAGCCCCTAAAGTACAGGAGGAATATAAAATGGATGAAAACAAACTGGAAAACGAAATGCAGCCGGTAAATAATGCCCGGACAGATGGTTTTGAGATGACTCCCCGCCAGATAGTGGCTGAGCTGGACAAGCATATTATCGGCCAGACCGAGGCCAAGCGCTGCGTGGCTGTGGTGCTGCGCAACCGTTATCGCCGCCGTCAGCTTGATGAAAAGATGCGGGATGAGATAATCCCCAAAAATATTATAATGATCGGACCTACCGGTGTAGGTAAGACCGAGATAGCCCGCCGTCTGGCTAAAATGGTGAAAGCTCCTTTCATTAAGGTGGAGGCCACCAAGTTTACGGAAGTCGGCTATGTGGGCAGAGATGTGGAATCTATTATCCGGGATCTGGTGGAAACCTCTATCCGTATGGTTAAAGCCGAAAAAGTAGCGGAAGTGGAAGAGCAGGCCAAGGCAGCGGCAGAACTGCGCATTTTGGATATGCTGCAGCCTTTGCCCCGCAGTTCCCGCGTGGGTACCGCTATAGGTAATATTTTTGGCGGACCGGTTCACGATAATGCCGGAGAAGATAACAGCGAGGAAGCCATGAACAAAGAGGCTGATGTCCGCCGCCGCCGGGTATGGCTCAGGGATCAGCTGGCTAAGGGCAGTCTGGATAAGGAAATAATCGAGATCGAGGTGGAGGAGACTGCCCCCCAGGTGACCGGTGCGGAAAGCATGGGCATAGATATGTCGGCTATTTTGGGTAATATCATGCCCAAAAAGACGAAAAAGCGTAAAGTGACCATTGCCGAGGCCAGAAAATTGCTGACCCAGGAAGAGGCCGACAAACTCATCGACAGCGATGAAGTAAATGCCATTGCCATTGAAAGGGCAGAACAAAGCGGCATCGTTTTCCTGGATGAGCTGGATAAAATAGCCGGCGGTGAGGGCGGCCACGGGCCGGATGTTTCCCGGGGCGGCGTACAGCGGGATATACTGCCTATTGTCGAAGGCTGCACTGTGCAGACCAAATACGGCCCTGTTAAGAGCGATTATATCCTCTTTATCGCAGCAGGCGCTTTTTCCATGGCCAAGCCTTCTGATCTTATACCTGAGCTGCAGGGACGTTTTCCCATCAGGGTTAATTTGGATAATCTTACCAGGGAAGATCTGCGCCGGATAATGCTGGAACCGGAAAATTCCCTGATAGAGCAGTATTTGGCTCTGCTGGCAGTGGATGGGGTGGACGCCCAGTTTACCGATGACGGCATCGACGCGCTGGCCGAAATAGCCGACCGGGTAAACACCAATACCGATAATATAGGCGCCCGCAGGCTGCATACTATTCTGGAAAAGGTGTTGGAAGATCTGCTTTTTGACGCTCCGGAAGCTGTCAGCGGCCAGGTATGTATAGACAGGGAATATGTGGAAGGAAAACTGGCAGATCTGGTTCAGGATGAAGATCTCAGCCGCTTTATCTTATAAAACAGGCATAAGCGTCAAAAGGTTTCTTCTAAAAAAAACTTGCAATATAAACTCTAGTGTGATATGTTTATTCATGGTATAGTATAGACTATGCCTGTTGAAAGTACACACGGTATGGATGGACCGTTCACGTGCCGCATTTTTTGCCGCGGCGAGCGCGTTTTGGAAATACCGGCGGAAACAACAAAAATAAAATTTTAGGAGGAAACACAATGTCAGTAATTTCTATGAAGCAGCTTTTGGAAGCCGGCGTTCATTTTGGTCATCAGACCCGCCGCTGGAACCCTAAAATGGGCAAGTATATTTTTACCGAACGCAACGGTATCTATATCATCGATCTGCAGAAAACCGTTCACAAAGTAGACGAAGCTTATGATTTTATCAAAAGCGTTGCTGCTTCCGGTAAAAGCGTTCTTTTCGTCGGCACCAAAAAGCAGGCCCAGGATTCCATTAAAGAGGAAGCTATGCGCTGCGGTCAGTTCTATGTAAACGAGCGTTGGCTGGGCGGCATGCTTACCAACTATAAAACTATTCAGAGCCGTATCAAATATCTTCGCGATCTGGAAAAAATGGAAGAAGACGGCACCTTTGAAGTTCTGCCTAAAAAAGAAGTTGCCCAGCTTAAAACCAAGAAAGAAAAACTCGAACGCTTCCTGGGCGGCATCAAGGATATGGATAAGCTCCCCGGCGCCATGTTTGTGGTAGACCCCCGCAAAGAACGTATCGCCGTGGCTGAAGCCCGCCTGCTGCATATCCCCATCGTAGGTATTGTTGATACCAACTGCGATCCTGATGAGATCGATTATGTTATCCCCGGCAATGATGATGCTATCCGTGCCGTTAAACTGCTGGCATCCCAGATGGCTGATGCTATTATCGAAGGCAGACAGGGCGCTGATGCTGCAGCCGCAGCAGTAGCTGAAGAAGCCGCCGAAGAGACCGAAGAAGCAAAGGAGGCCGCTGAATAATGATTAGTGCAAAAGATGTTAAAGACCTGCGTGAAAGAACTGGCGCCGGTATGATGGACTGCAAAAAGGCTTTGACCGAAGCTGACGGCGATATGGACAAAGCTATTGATCTTCTGAGAGAAAAGGGCCTGGCTTCTGCAGCCAAAAAGGCCGGCCGCATCGCTGCGGAAGGTCTGGTAGGCATTGCTTTTGCCGATGGCGGGCATAAAGCCGCTATGGTAGAAGTCAATTCCGAAACAGATTTTGTTGCCAAAAACCCCGAATTTGTGGAATTTGTTAATAATGTAGCTGTTGCCGCTTTGAACAGTGATGCTGCTGATGTTGAAGCTTTGGCTGCTGCTGACTGCGACGGCGCTACCGTAGGCGAGGTGCTTACTGCCAAGATCGCCAAGATCGGCGAAAATATGAGTATCCGTCGTTTCGTCCGTATGGGCGGCGATGACAAGGTTTATGTCAGCTATACCCATATCAATGGTAAGATCGGCGTTCTGGTAGAACTGCAGACTGCCGCTGACCAGGCGGAAGTTGCTGATATGGGCCGCGATGTGGCTATGCAGATAGCTTCCATGAACCCCATGTTCGTCAGCGAAGATGATGTGGACCCGGATTATCTGGAAAAAGAGACTCATATCCAGATGCAGCTGGCTTTGAATGAAAATGCTGAGCTGGCTAAACCCAAGCCGGAATCCATCGTTGAAAAAATGGTTGCCGGACGTATTAAAAAGCTTATGAAGGAAACCTGCCTGCTGGATCAGGCTTTTGTTAAGGATAATGACCTGAACGTGGCTCAGTATGTAGCTAACTGCGCCAAAGCCATAGGCAAGGATATCAAAGTCACCGCTTTCGTCCGCTATCAGGTAGGCGAAGGCATAGAGAAAAAAGAAAGCAATCTGGCTGAGGAAGTAGCCGCTATCAACGGCGGTAAATGCTAAGCTATTGCCCGCGGAAAGAAGATAATTATGTCAGGACAAGAGCCAAAATATAAAAGGATCATCCTTAAGGTAAGCGGCGAGAGTTTAGCCGGCGAACAGGGGTATGGTCTGGATTATGAGACCCTGCAGGGCATTGCGGCCGAGGTCGCGCAGATCAATGCATTGGGTGTTGAGATCGGTATTGTTGTTGGCGGCGGTAATATCTGGCGCGGAATTTCCGGCAGCGAAGGCGGCATGGATCGCGCCACAGCCGACTACATGGGTATGATGGCCACCATGATTAATGCTCTTGCCCTGGCTGACGCTATTGAAAAGACCGGCGTTGACTGCCGGGTGCAGAGCGCTATTGAGATCAAGGCAGTATCAGAGCCTTATATCAGGCTGCGCGCCGTGCGTCATTTGGAAAAAGGCCGGGTGGTCATATTCGGCGCAGGAACAGGCAATCCTTATTTTTCTACTGATACAGCCGCGGCCCTGCGTGCTGCAGAGATCCATGCTGACGCTATCCTGATGGCCAAAAAGGTGGACGGCGTTTATGACGACGACCCCAGAAAAAATCCCAATGCTCATCTTTACCATCATCTTAGCTATATGGAAGTTTTAAAAAACGAGCTGCATGTTATGGATTCCACTGCTGCTTCCCTGTGCAAGGATAATCATATCCCTCTGGTAGTATTTAATATACTTAAACCGGGGAATATGCTCAGGGCAGTAATGGGAGAAGATATAGGAACATATCTGGGAGGCGAAGACAATGATTAAAGATATCCTTACCGACGCTGAAAACCGGATGGAAAAAGTTGAGAAGATCCTGGCAGGCGATTTCGGTTCGCTGCGGGCAGGTCGTGCCACTCCTGCTCTGTTGGACCGGATAATGGTGGATTATTACGGAACCGAGACTCCGATTAACCAGACTTCCAATATTTCCTGTCCCGAACCCCGGCTTATCCTTATCCAGCCATGGGATAAGAACAATCTGGGCGCTATCGAGAAAGCAATACTTAAATCCGATTTGGGAATTACTCCTGCCAATGACGGCAGCGTTATTCGTCTTACTATTCCCCAGATGACTGAGGAACGCCGTAAGGAAATGGTCAAACAGTGCAGTAAGATGGCTGAAGATTCCAAGATAGCCATTCGCAATATCCGCCGTGATATGAACGATTCCATCAAGGCTTTGGAAAAATCCAAGGAATGCTCTGAGGATGATTCCAAAAAGGGTTTGGAAGACGCGCAGAAGCTTACCGACAAATATATTAAAAGACTTGACGAAGTTTTGGCTGCCAAGGAAAAAGAGATAATGGAGATCTAGCCGGGTTTTATAACGGCTTTTATCTCATACACACTGGAAACAATCAACACTTTCAAGGAGGTGTAAATTAATGGCATACGTAATTACTGATGAATGTCTGGGTTGCGGTACCTGCATGGCAGAGTGCCCTTCCGGCGCTATCTCTGAAGGCGACATCTATGTTATTGGTGACGCTTGTGTAGAATGCGGCGCTTGCGTAGACGCTTGTCCCGCCGGTGCTATCGTTGAGAAATAGCATAATTTCAAAGTAAAACCCCTTCTTTTTTAAGAAGGGGTTTTTTTATTGCTATTTTCACAGATTGTTGTCTTTGTTCACTTAATTTTTTGTTGTAGAATCAGGGTATGTATGAGATAATATTATCATAACCATGGGATGAAAGGTGATGGATGATGGTGCCGATAAGCGAATATGCCGATCTGTTGGCTAAGATCGATATGGAAAGGCTTCCCCGGCATATCGGCGTTATCATGGATGGTAACGGCCGCTGGGCTGCTGCCAGGCATCTTCCCCGTTCTGCCGGGCATAAAGCCGGTGCGGAAGCGCTGCGGCGTGTTACTGAGCTTTGCCGGGAAATCGGCATACCGGTGCTGACTGTATATGCCTTTTCCACCGAAAACTGGCTGCGACCCCAGGAGGAAGTAAGCTTTTTGATGCGGCTTTTTGTGGAGTATCTTCACAGTGAGGTGGATTTGATGAACCGCCAGAATATCCGGCTGGGCTTTCTGGGCGATGAAAGCGGCCTGCCCCCAGGGGTACGGCAGGCATTGGATCAGGCCCGGAGATCCACCGCGGCCAATACCAGGATGGTGCTGAATCTGGCTGTCAATTACGGCGGCAGGGATGAGCTGGTACGGGCGGTGCGTAAAATAGCCGGGCTGGTCAAAGAAGATAAACTGGCGGCAGAGGATATCGACAGCGATACTATTGCCGGTTTTCTCGATACCGCGGGACAGGCTGATCCTGATTTGTTGATCCGGCCTTCAGGCGAATTGCGGCTCAGTAATTTTTTGCTGTGGCAGGGCGCTTATGCCGAGCTGTATTTTTCTAATCTGCTATGGCCTGATTTCGGTAAAAGAGATATGCTGGAGGCCATAGTGGATTATCAATCACGCTCCCGGCGTTTCGGCAAAACAGAGGCTCAGGTAAACCCTGAAAAATAAGGGGTATATTCAGCGTCTGCTGATAATAAAGGTATAAGCAAAGGAATTTATTATGGAAAAAGAACAGAAAACAAGAATAATTACTGCTGCCTGCGCTATCCCCATATTTTTGCTGCTGGTTATTTTAGGAGGGTGGTTTCTTGGCATAGCCCTGCTGCTTATAGCGATACTGGGCTGCGGCGAATTGTGGCGCATGGTGGAGCGGATACCTACAAACAATAGGCCGGCCTGGATACTGGGTGGCTGCGGTTATATACTTTTGGGTTTTTTGGCCTTTTTCGGCGTACGGCATCTGCAGGGCGCTCTTTGGCTGCTGCTTATCGTCTGGAGCACCGATACCGCCGCATACGAATTAGGGCGCCGCTTTGGCAAAACGAAACTTGCGCCTGCAGTAAGCCCCAATAAAACAGTGGAAGGCGCGTTGGCAGGGGTTGGTGGCGGCCTGCTGATAGGTTTTCTTTTCGGTATAATATTTGTAAAGGTCTCTGTAGCCTCCGCCATAATCATACCGATATTTATCTCAGTTGTGGGCCAGATAGGCGATCTGCTGGAAAGCAAGGTAAAGCGTTTAGCAGGAGTCAAGGACAGCGGCAAACTTCTTCCAGGGCACGGAGGAGTCCTGGATAGATTTGACAGTCTGCTGCTGTCGGCGCCCTTTATGTACATTTTCCTGCTTATCTGTAAGTAAATAGGAGCCGTTTTGATGCATATTCGTAAAGATAAAGATGCTTTGATACGTTATCTTCTGGTGGGCGCGGTACTGCTTCTTTTTGGCCTGGTTTTTGTGCTCTATTACGATAGGGTGCTGCCCCATCTGGGCGATATAATCCGTTTTATCGGCGTATTGATCTCGCCTTTTGCCATCGCCTGGCTGGTATGTATAATAACTAAACCGCTGAACCGCCTGCTTATAGAAAAGCTTCATTTCCCCCGGACATTGGCTGTTTTGCTGGTGATGATATTTGTTTTTGCCCTCATCTCCGCATTGATACTGTTGTTTATTTCAGTGCTGGCCAATGTTATGGCTAATTTGGCGGATTACGCCAAAAATCTCAGTTACTATACGGACGATATTTCCAACTTTATTGATGCGGTTTATGATAAGCTGGGATTGGATAACCGGCATATATCCGAGATTTTGGATCAGTTTAAAGATAAGATTGCCGATTTTGCCTCAAAGGGATTAAGCGTTGTGGTATCCGTAGCAAAAAGCACTCCCGGCGCAGTGGTTCTGGTGTTTGTTACTTTGGTAGCTGTTTTTTACTGGTGCCGGGATGAGGAAAAAGTTGTACCGGTGCTGTGCAATGCCCTGCCCCGCCGCTGGCGGGAAAAAGCGCGGCATACCTATGACAGTTTTTCCCACGTCATTGGCCGTTATATCCGTGCCCAGCTGATACTGATTTCCATATCCTTCCTTTTATGCACCATTGGTTTTACTGTTTTAGGAGTCAAAGGCGCCCTGGCCATGGGTCTTTTTACCGCAGTACTGGATATTATCCCTGTGCTGGGACCGGGCACATTGGTGGTGCCCTGGGCTATCTGGTCCTTTATTACCGATAATGTGGGATTTGGTATAGGATTGCTGGTGCTGTACGCCATAGTTTCCACAGTCAGATATATCCTTGAACCCAAGATAGTGGGTGACAGCGTAGGTTTGCATCCTCTGGCAGCACTGGCCGCTGTTTTTATCGGTATGAAGATGTTCGGTATAGTAGGTCTGATCCTGGGCCCCATAACTCTGGCTGTTATTATGGCGGCTTACCGCAGTCACAAAGCAGCTAAGTCCGGCAAGATGATTGAAAAAAGCGATAATGCCAATGACAGCAACTGTAATGCTGCAAATAGTTCTCCGGATAATGGTGATAAATAAATGACATCCATCAGTATACTGGGAGTAAGCGGTTCCATCGGCAGGCAGGCTTTGGACGTTTGTGACGGTTTAAACGCCGCTTCTCCCAATCAAATGCATGTTTGCGCTATGACGGCAGGCAAAGACTGGCGTTTTCTGGCGGAGGCGGCCCGAAAATTCAGGCCGTCTTTTGTCGCTGTTGCCGCAGAAAGCTGCTATGAGGATTTGCGCGCAGCTTTGGCGGATCTGCCTATTGAGATAGGATGCGGGCCTGCCGCCCTGCAAAAAGCGGCCGCTTATCCGGATGCGGAGCTGACGCTTGCCGCCATTTCCGGTACGGCTTGTCTGCCGCCGCTGATAAGCGCCATAAAAGCCGGCAAAGATATAGCTCTGGCTAATAAAGAGGCCTTAGTGGCTGCTGGCCGGCTTATCCTGGATCTTGCCGCTATGTACAATGTTGAGCTGCGGCCGGTGGACAGTGAGCACTCCGCTATCTACCAGTGCCTGCAGGGAGAAGATAAAAAAACCGTAAAAAGTATTATCCTTACTGCCAGCGGGGGGCCTTTTCGCAGCCAGCCGCCGTGTTTGGATAAGATAAGTCCCCAACAGGCTTTGGCTCATCCAAGTTGGCGTATGGGCCCCAAAATAACGGTGGACAGCGCCACTATGGTCAACAAGGGGCTGGAGATCATAGAAGCCCATTGGCTGTTCGGTATGGATTATGATCATATAGAGGTGCTGGTACATCCGGAAAGCATTATTCATTCTCTGGTAGAGTACGCGGACGGCAGCCAGAAGGCTTTGCTTTCCGTGCCCGATATGCGTTTGCCTATACAATACGCGCTTACCGGACGGAGCAGGCAAGATTCCCCGCTGGCTCGTTTGGATCTGGCGTCTTTGGGAAAGTTGAGTTTTTACTATCCGGATGAACAGCGTTTTCCCGCTTTGCGTATCTTTTCCGAGGCTGGGCGAAGAGGTGGGCTTTGGCCGGCCTATCTTAACGGAGCCAATGAAACTCTGGTTTCCCTTTTTTTGCAGGAGAAAATATCCTTTACTGCCATATCCGCTGTGCTGCAGCAAATGCTTGATCAAGAAGACGCTGTGGGTGAAATATCTGATCTGGCGGCAGTTTTGGCAGCTGATAAGCAGGGCAGGGAAGATGCTGCCTGCAGGTGCGGCCATTTAAAATATTAACGGAGGTAGACATGGTCTGGACTATAGTATCCGCTATTCTTGTTTTTTGCTTTCTGATAATCAGCCATGAATTCGGCCATTTTATAGCGGCAAAAGCCTGCGGGGTATATGTGGAGGATTTCAGCTTGGGAATGGGGCCAAAATTGCTTCAGTTCCATGGCAAGGAGACCACCTATACGTTGCGGCCTTTTCCTATTGGCGGCTGGTGTAAAATGAGAGGCGAAGATGAGGACAGCGAGGATCCGCGAGCCTTTAATAACAAAAAAGTCTGGCAGAGGATGATAATAGTAGCGGCCGGTCCGTTGATGAATTTTCTCTGCGCCTTTTTGCTGTTTATTGTGATATATATGATGATAGGCACCGTATCTACGGCTAATGTTGTGGGGTCTACCGAGGATAGCAGTCCGGCGGCTCAGGTTTTGCAGGCAGGAGACGAGATCATTGATATCAATGGTATGACTATCAGCTCCTGGAACGATATTGGCGCCGCGGTGAATTCCGGCAGCGAAGGCGCCCCATTGAGCATTACCGTTATCCGGGATGGGCAGACCCTGGTGCTGAGCATATCTCCTGCTTACAATGAGGAAGCCCAGCAGTGGAAGCTGGGGATCATGCCCATGACTGAGCATCAGAATATATTTACAGCCATCAAGCTGGGGTGCGTGCAGTCGGTAAATTTCGCGGTGACACTTATCCGTTCCATAGGGCAGATGATAACAGGCCAGATAGAGGCTGATGTGGCCGGGCCTGTGGGCATCGTCAATCTGATAGGGCAGGCCAGCGGCTACGGCATCCAGTACCTGTTGATCCTGACCGCTTATCTTTCTATCAATCTGGGCCTGATCAATCTGTTCCCCCTGCCGGCACTGGATGGCAGCAGGCTCGTTTTTATGCTGGTAGAAGCAATAAGGCGCAAGCCTGTCCCCAGAGAAAAGGAAGGAATGGTGCATTTTATAGGCATGATCCTGCTTTTCGGACTGATGATAGTAATAACTTATAACGATATAGTAAGGCTGGTGACCGGAGGATGACGGAACGCAGGAGCACCAGGACTGTTTATGTAGGGAAAGTTCCTGTAGGTTCCGGATATCCTATAGCGGTCCAGTCCATGTGCAATACGCCCACTTCCGATATTCAGGCTACTTTGGCGCAGCTTGAACAGTTGGCGGCCGCAGGTTCTGATATAGGCAGACTGGCTGTTCCCGACGAGGAGGCTGCTGCTGCCCTGAGCTCTATTGTCAGGAGCTCTCCCATTCCGCTGGTGGCGGATATCCATTTTGATTATCGTCTGGCTCTGGCTGCCATAAAGGCGGGCATGGCGGGCCTGCGTCTTAATCCTGGCAATATTGGCGGAAAAGAGCGGGTGCGGCTGGTGGCTGCTGCAGCCCGGGATGCCGGCATCCCTATCAGGGTAGGGGTAAACGGCGGCTCTGTTAAACCTGAACAGTGGGCACGTTTTTCTTCCCGTCCCCGGGCTATGGTAGAACTTGCCCTGGAACAGGCTGAGCTGCTGGAATCCTGCGGCTTTTCTCAGATAAAGATATCTTTGAAATCCAGCCGGGTGCCGGAGATGCTGGAGGCTTACCGGCAAATAGCGGTTATCTGCGATTATCCTCTGCATATAGGGGCAACGGAAGCAGGTACTTTTTACCGCGGCAGTCTGAAAAACGCCATGGGCATAGGCGCACTGCTTTCCCAGGGTATAGGCGATACCATCAGAGTGTCCCTGACCGAGGATCCTGTGCAGGAGGTCAGGGTTGCCAATGATATCCTGAGCCTTCTGGATCTTAAGGAAGGGGGCTGGGATTTTGTTTCCTGTCCCACTTGCGGGCGCACCTGCATAGATATTATAGGTCTGGCCAGAAAAGTGGAAGATGCGCTTTTGCCTCTGCACCCGGCCAAAAAAATCAAGGTGGCGGTAATGGGCTGCGCGGTTAACGGCCCGGGAGAAGCTGCCGACGCTGATCTGGGGATAGCCGGCGGATCTGACGGAGGGCTGCTTTTTGCTCATGGGGAAAAAATCGGGTATTATCCTGAAGAAGAGCTTTTGGACAGGCTGGTAAAGCTGGCCAGGGAAATCATGGCCGGCCAGTGATTTGTACTTGCAATAATATGGCAGATAGGCTATTATAAATTAGCTAAAGTATTACCGCAATTTTTGTTATATGGGCGGATTATTCCGCTTTTGATTTGGGAGGCAAACATATGAGAATGTCACAGTTATACTCTGCAACCTTGCGGGAAGTCCCCGCTGAGGCAGAGATCGCCAGCCATCAGCTGATGCTGCGGGCAGGGCTTATCCATAAAATAGCCATGGGTATTTATTCATATATGCCTGTTGGCTGGCGCACCATGAAAAAAATCATGAATATCATCAGGGAAGAAATGGACGCCAAGGGCGGACAGGAATTGTGCATGCCCCTGGTTCAGCCTGCAGAGCTGTGGCAGGACAGTGGCCGCTGGTGGGTTTACGGCCAGGAATTGATGCGGATGAAAGACCGTCATGACCGGGATTTTCTGCTTGGGCCAACTCATGAGGAAGTCATCACTGCCCTTATCCGCAGCGATATCCGCTCTTATCGCCAGCTTCCGATGCTTCCTTATCAGATCCAGACCAAATTCCGGGATGAGCGCCGTCCCCGCTTTGGCGTAATTCGCTCCCGGGAGTTTATTATGAAGGATATGTATTCCTTTGACCGGGATGAAGCAGGGTTGGATATTTCTTATGAGAAAATGCGGGACGCTTATTGCCGTATATTCAGCCGCTGTGGTATTGATTATCGTCCGGTAGCAGCTGATTCCGGCGCTATCGGAGGCAGCGGAAGCCATGAATTTATGGCTTTATCAGATATTGGCGAAAGCCAGATCATTTTTTGCCATAATTGCGATTACGCTGCTACCGACGAGATAGCGGCAGTAGATCCGGTACCCACCGGCATTGGCGAAGAGATGCGGGATATAGAAAAGATCCATACTCCCAACTGCAAAACAGTGGAAGAACTGGCCCAGCTTTTGCATACTCCCGCTGACCGTACTGTCAAGACCCTGTGCTATTACGCCATTTATGAAAAGGAAGAAAAATTCTTTGTAGCCCTTATTCGGGGAGACCGGCAGGTCAACGAGATAAAGCTTCAGAACAAAATGGATTGCCTTGAATTGCGTTTTGCTACAGATGAGGAAGTGCGCAGCCATGGCATGGAGCCCGGCTACTGCGGTCCTGTAGGGCTTAGCGATGATATTTATATTCTGGCGGACAGGGAAGTGCCGCTGATGGTGAATCATGAATGCGGCGCCGGGGAAAAAGATTATCATTTGATAAATGTTAATTATCAGCGGGGCGACTACCGTATTTCTGATATTGCCGATATCGCCCTGGTGGAGAAGGGCGCTGTCTGCCCCAATTGCGGCGCGGTGCTGGATTCTACCCGCGGTATCGAAGTAGGCCAGATCTTTAAGCTGCATACCAAATACAGTGAAAAAATGGGCGCCCGTTATGTGGATGAGGCAGGCGAAGAGCATGATATAGTAATGGGCTGTTATGGTATAGGAGTGGGCCGTACCATGGCTGCCGTTATTGAGCAGAACCATGATGAGCATGGTATTATCTGGCCGATCACCATAGCCCCCTACGAAGCCATAGTGGTGCCGGTAAATGATAAGGATGAATGGCTGGTAGCCAAAGCGGAGGAGATATACCGCCAGCTGCAGACCAAAAACGTTGAGACTGTGCTTGACGATCGCAGGGAGCGGCCGGGAGTTAAGTTTAATGACGCTGACCTGCTTGGCTTCCCCATCCGGGTAGTTATGGGCAAGAAGTGCCATGAGACAGGTATGGCCGAGATCAAAAACCGGGCTACGGGTCAGGTTACCGAGGTCGCTCTGGATCAGCTTGTTGATAAAGTTCTGGAGCTTAAAGAGCAGCTTTTCGCTGAGCTTTCGCCGGATAAATAAGACTGTAAGTGGGGGACATTGTCTCCCACTTTTTGTCATGGGAATTATGTCGCAAATATATTCGACACGTTTTATTATTGCATTAAGAAAGGAGCCATGATGATAAAGAGCTTTCAGGGAAAAACGCCAAGTATCGGCAAAGATTGTTTTGTGGCTGATACAGCGGTGCTCATCGGCGATGTAACTTTGGGCGACGGCTGCAGCGTTTGGTATGGTGCGGTGCTCAGGGGCGACCTTGCTCCCATCCGTATAGGGAGCTGCAGCAATATTCAGGATAACTGCACGCTGCATACGGATATCGGAGCCGAGCTTGTTATAGGCGACAGGGTCAGTGTAGGCCATGGCGCTGTTATCCATAGCGCCAGGATAGATGATAACTGCCTTATCGGTATGGGAGCAGTACTGCTTGACCGCTGCCATATAAGCGAAGCTTCGGTGGTGGGGGCAGCAAGTCTGGTTACCCAGAATAAGGAGTTCCCGCCTTATTCGCTTATTATAGGCTCGCCTGCTAAAGCTGTGCGTGAACTGCCTCCTGAAAGCGTAAATGACAGGATAGCTCATGCGGAAGGCTATGGGGATCTGGCGCAACTGTACCAAAAAGAGGACAATTGATAATATTTATCTGTTTGCCTATTGCTATCAGGTAATTAATAAGTTATAATTACTGTAAAAGTTCGAACAAATGTTTGGTGGGCTTGCTGGAAAAGGCTTAAAATTTAAAAATAGTCGGCCGGCAGAAAAAATAATGAGGTGGGAATATGGTAGACAAAAATAAAGAAGATGCTTTAAATGCGGCTTTGGCACAGATCGAAAAGCAATTCGGCAAAGGTTCGGTAATGAAGCTGGGCGCATCCGGGATAACTTCCGTGGATGTGATTCCCACCGGTTCCCTGGCTCTGGATGTGGCTTTAGGCGTAGGCGGATTGCCCCGCGGCCGTGTTATCGAGATATACGGACCGGAAAGTTCCGGTAAAACCACGGTTGCCCTGCATGTTGTGGCTCAGGCCCAGAAGGCCGGCGGCATAGCGGCCTTTATCGATGCCGAGCATGCTCTTGATCCAGTATACGCAGCTAATTTGGGGGTGGATATTGACGAGCTGCTGATTTCCCAGCCGGATATGGGCGAGCAGGCGCTGGAAATTGCCGAGCAGTTGGTCCGCTCCGGCGCTATTGACGTAATAGTAGTGGATTCTGTTGCCGCTTTGGTACCCCGGCAGGAGCTGGAAGGCGATATGGGTGAAGCCCATGTGGGATTGCAGGCCCGTTTAATGTCCCATGCCCTGCGTAAACTTACAGGCGCAGTCAGCAAATCCAATACCTGCTTTATTTTCATCAATCAGATCCGTGAAAAGGTAGGAGTTATGTTCGGCAGTCCGGAAACCACTTCCGGCGGCCGCGCCCTGAAATTTTATTCCTCTGTACGGCTGGATGTCCGCCGCGGCGAAACCATTAAAAACGGTCAGGAAATGACTGGCAGCCGCACCAAGGTAAAAGTAGTAAAAAATAAGGTGGCTCCTCCTTTTAAAACTGCCGAATTTGATATCATGTACGGCAAAGGCATATCTGCATCGGGAAATATCCTGGATATGGCGGTAGAGCAGAAAATAGTTGATAAAGCCGGATCCTGGTTCAGCTATAACGGAGAACGCATTGGTCAGGGTAGAGAGAATGCCAAGGAATATCTGGAGAATAATCCGGAGCTCATGATGGATATAGAACGGCAGATCCGGGCCAAAGTTTTTGCGCCCCCTGAAGGAGCGGAAGGAGTAAATGGCGATGGCCTGGCCCCGGAAGAATTATAAACCTCTGGGTGATGATCTGACAGCTATCAATAAGGCTGCTTTGGGATATTTGTCCCGCAGGGAATATTCTGTGGCTGAGCTTACAGCCAAGCTGCGGGAAAGGGGAGCAGATGAGTCGGTGCTGGATGAGTCCATCCGGCGTCTGCAGGAGCTGCATTATGTGGATGACAGCCGCTATGCCGCGGCTTATGTCCGGGACAGAAGGGAATTTCATCCCCGCGGAGTTGCTGTTATCAGGCGGGAGCTGGCTGCCAGAGGAGTAGACCCTGCTGTAGCTGAAAAGGCCATTGAAGAAGAATATGATGAGGATACCCAGAGGCAAACTCTGCGCAGGCTTATGATAAAGGCTGCAGCGGCCATGCCCGAAGACGAAGCCGCTGCCGCTGCTTATCGCCGGAGAATAGCTCGTCGTTTTATTGCCAAAGGTTTTCCCCAGGGCATGGTTTTTGACGAATTAAAGGATATATTGCTTTAGCTTGGTATTATGTTAAGCCGATAAAAAATCATTGACATATCACTGAAAAAATAATATCATATATATGTTAAGGACTGTTTTGAATTTGCATAAGCATCACTGCAGTAATAGATGAGCTTAACTTATATATATATTATTATTTGCGAAAGTTGAATTATTAACCGATATATATATTCCCATAGCGTAATATCCGGCAATAATAGGATGTCATCTATTATATTCAAAACCGAGTTCTTTACTCGGTTTTTCTTTTTGTCGAAAAAACCGTTAAAAATGAAAAAATGAGAAAATGAAAAAGAAATCATATATGGAGGTGAATTATGACAACAATAAGTTGGTTATTGATTGCTCTGGGCTGCCTGGCAATAGGTTGCCTGGTGGGTTATATTGTCCGCAAAAAGCTGGCGGAAGCCAGAATAAAATCTGCGGAAGAAGCTGCTGCCAAGATACTTATCGACGCTAAAAAAGAAAGCGAGACCAGAAAAAAGGAGGCTCTGCTGGAGGCAAAAGAGGAAATACATCGCTTGCGCTCCGAGGCTGAGCGGGAAAATAAGGAAAGACGTAACGAGATCAAGCATCAGGAAAACCGTCTGCAAAAGAAGGAAGAAGATATCGACCGCAAAATGGATGGTATTGAGCGCAAGGAAGAAACTATCCATCAGCGGGAAAAAGAGGCTGAAGAGTACCTGGCAAAGGCTCAGGAACTGCAGAAGCAGAAGCTGGAAGAACTGGAAAAGGTATCCGGGCTTACTGTGGCAGAGGCTAAACAGCTGTTGCTTAACAGCATTGAAGATGAAGTCAAGCACGAATCTGCCATGATGGTTAGGGATATTGAGAATTCCGCCCGTGAAGAGGGGGAGAAAAGAGCTAAGGAAATCGTGGCTTCCGCTATCCAAAGGGTGGCTGCGGATCACTGCTCGGAAACTACTGTATCTGTTGTTGCCTTGCCCAATGAAGAAATGAAAGGCCGTATCATCGGCCGCGAGGGCCGTAATATCCGCACCCTGGAGACGCTTACCGGCATCGATCTGATAATTGACGATACTCCAGAGGCAGTTATCCTTTCCGGCTTTGATCCTGTCCGCAGGGAAATAGCCCGTAATGCTCTGGAAAAACTTATACTTGACGGACGTATTCAGCCCGGACGCATTGAAGAGATGGTGGAAAAATCCCGCAAGGAAGTGGAGCAGCGCATTTGGGATGAAGGCGAGCAGGCTACCTTTGATACCAATGTTCATGGGCTGCACAGTGAGCTTATCAAATTGCTGGGCCGTCTTAAATTCCGCACCAGCTATGGCCAGAACGTGCTTAAGCATAGTGTAGAGGTGGCTCATTTGGCTGGCGTTATGGCTGCGGAACTGGGCGCGGATATCACTTTGGCCAAACGCGCCGGCCTGCTCCATGATATAGGCAAAGCTATCGATCATGAGGTAGAAGGTTCCCATACTGTTATCGGCGCGGATATTGCCCGCAAATACAAGGAAAGCCCGGAAGTTGTTCATGCTATTTTGGCCCATCACGGAGATGTGGAGATCGGCTCTCTGGAAGCGGCATTGGTTCAGGCTGCCGATACTATTTCCGCAGCCCGTCCCGGCGCCCGCAGAGAGACTCTGGAATACTATATCAAACGCCTGCAGAAGCTGGAAGAGATCGCTGACGGCTTCGAAGGAGTGGAAAAATCCTTTGCTATTCAGGCAGGCCGGGAGATCCGCGTGATAGTGCAACCGGATAAGATAGACGACCTGATGGCTGTTACAGTAGCCCGCGATATTTCCAAACGAATTGAAGCAGAGCTGGAATATCCCGGTCAAATCAAGGTAGTGGTGATCCGCGAGACCCGCGCCACCGAGTATGCCAGATAGGGAAAAGCTGAAGCTGTCCCTGCAAGGAGCAGATATCCTGGCAGGGACAGCTTTTTTATATGTAAAGGAGAAATTATATGCGTATTTTGTTTATTGGCGATATCGTGGGCTCCCAGGGCAGGCATATGGTTCAGGAACATCTGGGGCGACTTGTCGATGAAAAAAAAATCGATTTCGTCATAGCCAACGGGGAGAACGCTACCGGGGGGTTCGGCCTTAATCAGCGCAGTTTCCGGGAGCTGGCGGACTGCGGTATAGACGCTTTTACCACAGGTAATCATACCTGGGATAACAAGGATATATATAATTATATAGATAAAGAAAAACGTCTGGTGCGCCCGGCCAATTATCCTCAGGGTACGCCCGGCAGGGGCTGGCAGGAATTTCGGGTAGGCGGCCGCCGTTTGATAGTAGCCAATATTATCGGCCGGGTCTTTATGCAGCCTTTGGATTGTCCTTTTAGGGCTATGGATTCCCTGCTTAGGCAATTTTCTGTTAAAGATTCCGTCATCTTTGTGGATTTTCATGGGGAAGCTACCTCGGAAAAGCTGGCTATGGGCTGGTATCTGGATGGCCGGATATCTGCCATGGTGGGTACGCATACCCATGTGCAGACAAATGACAGCCGCATCCTCCCCAAAGGAACCGGATATCTGACGGATGCCGGTATGACCGGCCCCCGCGATTCTATTTTAGGGGTGGAGCGGGATATAATAATACAACGCTACCTTAGCGGCGTCAGCCCCCGTTTTGAGATAGCAAGCGGAGACCTGCAGTTTAACGGCGTTATTTTCCAGATAGGGCAGGATAACAAGACAGAGGATATGGAATTGGTCAATTTTTGGCAGCCAGGACTTTAGCAGGAGGTATTATGAGAGCGGATTGTCATTGTGATACTGCTTTGTTTTTGCTGGAGACGGCGAGCCTGCGGGAACTTAAGCAGGCTCACCAGGATCTGCGCAGGCTGAACCGCTGGCTGGATCTGTGTTTTATGGGTATCTTTATCGACGAAAAGGAAAACGGTGAAGATACTCCGGCCATGTTTCGGAAGGTGCTGCAGCTTTTGAAATCCGATATGGCGGCAAACAGCGATCTGGTAAAGCCTTTGCTCTGGCGGGAGCAGTTGGCAGATAAGGACTCCCGGACTTTGCTGCTTGTCAGCGCTGAAGGTGCCGCAGGTCTGGGCAGGAATGCCCGGTTTCTTGACGATTATTACAACTGTGGTTTACGGGCGGTGGGACTTACCTGGAATTATGCAAACGAATATGCAGGCGGCTGCGGATCTGCTGAAGGCCTTAGCGAAAGCGGCAGGGAATTGATACGCCGCTGCGAGGATATGGGTATACTGGTGGATTGCGCTCATCTTAACCGCAGCAGCTTCTGGCAGGTTATGGAAATAGCTCAAAAACCGCTGATTGTTTCCCATACCTGCTGCGATGCTTTGCAGTATCACCGGCGTAATCTTACTGATAGGCAGATGCTGGCTGTGGCAGAGCACGGCGGAGTGATAGGCATTGGTTTTGTTCCTGATTTTCTGGGAGGGGCAGGAAATTTATGCCGCCTTTGCGAACATATTGAATACAGCGTGGCTTTGGTGGGCAGCGAGCATGTGGCCCTGGGGAGTGATTTCGACGGCTGCAGCCCAGACCCTGAGCTGGCAGGTATAGAAAAACTGGATGATGTTTTTCGCCAATTGGCTTTGCGGGGCATGAAAGATCATGATCTGGCCAATATAATGGGAGACAGCGTGGCTGCTTTGTTGAAGCATATCCTGCCTTGCCGCCCCTGCGCTGATCAGACAGGGAAAAGAGGATGAAATATGACCGGTTTCGATCTGCATATGCATTCCACTGCTTCTGACGGAGCTGAGTCTCCGGCTGCATTGGTGGATATGGCTAAAGATAAAGGGCTGCTGGGAATGGCTCTTACTGACCATGACACGGCTGCCGGCTGCGAAGAGGCTATGGCTGAAGGCAGAGCGATCGGACTGGTAGTTATACCCGGTATCGAGCTTTCCGCGGAGGAGGATGAAAAAGATATCCATATTCTCGGATATTGGATAGAGCCAGAAGCGATAAAAAATGATGATGAGCTTAATTTCATGCGGCAGGCCCGTTATACCCGTCTTTATGATATGGTAGGCAGACTGCACCGTATAGGAATCAATCTTGACGCTGATTCTATTCTGGCGGAGGCGGCGAACTGCGGTTCTCCCGGCAGGCCGCTGATCGCCAGAGCAATGATAAAGGCCGGCTATGTCGCCAGTGTACGGGAGGCATTTAATAAATGGCTCAGCCGGGGTATGCCCGGCTATGTTCCCCGGGTCAAGCTGGACCCGCTGAGGGCAATCGAGATCATTATGCGTTCCGGGGGAGTGGCGGTATTGGCTCATCCGGGGGCAGGAGTGCCGGATCACATGATACCACGTTTGATCAAGGGAGGTCTGGGAGGTATAGAGGTATTCCATCCTGACCATAATCCGGCGGCAGAGCATAAGTATCAGCAGATAGCGGCAGCTTATCGCCTGCCTATGACCGGCGGTTCGGATTTTCATACAGATGGCGCCCGCAGTATAGGCTGCCGGATGGCCAGTATGCAGCAGCTTAGCCTGCTGGCTGCGAAAAGGGAAGAATTGTTGGGTATATCCGGTTGAGCACATAATGATAATAAGAAAGGTTTTTTCATATACTATCCCGGGAGGGATGACTATGGAAAAAGATCTGGAACGTATATATCAGGAAAAAATAAGCCGTCTGGAAGAGGATATTTCCGGTCTGAGAATGAGCAGGCGGGTAATGATGTCTCTGCTGGAACAGGATCGTTTCTGGCAAAAGGCGGAGACACAGCGGCTGGTGCAGGAAAATAAAAGGCTTAACAAGCGTTTGGCCAGCTATGCCAAGCGGCTGTGGCAAAGCAGAACAGATAATTGCTGAATATATTTTGAAATGAAAAAATTTTTTTTACTGCTGGATCAACTGACATATATACCGGTGCCTAAAAAGCTGACCGCACCTTTGGATCAGTTTCCAAAGGCTTTGCGATATTTGCCTTTGCTGGGATTGCTTATAGGCGCGGTACTTTACTTTACCGCCCGCCTGGTAACAGTAATGCCTGCTTCCGGTGGGGCTGCGGTACTGTTGGGCATGCATTTGCTTTGCGGCGGAGCCCGTTTGCTGCGGGATCTGATGACTGTGGCAAGCGGTATTTCCGTTGACCCTCTTTACTCTGATGAAAATACAAAGCCGCTGCCGCCTACTAATCCGGATAATGAAAAAGAGCTTACGGCGAAAGCCTGGCGTTTTAATACCAGCAGGGCCGGGCTGGTGTGGGGCGGAATCTGGGTTGCGGCATTATATTTTTTGTATCTTGTTTTTTTGACCTCGGATAAGCTGAGCGAATTTGTTTTTATTTGCTGCCCCGTTATCAGCTACTGGCTGATGAGCTGGCTGATTTATTATTTTTATGCAGTGCCGCCGGCCTGGCTGCATCGTAATTTCCGGCGGCGGGATTTTGTAGTGTCTTCGGTACTGGCACTGGTATCTATATGCTTTTTCAGCAGCCCTGCCTTGTATATTGCAGTTATGACCGCCTTTTTGGGTATATATATATTCGGTACATACCGGCAGCGTACAGCAGGGGGATTGGATGATGTCTGTTACGGCGCGGCCTGCGCCTGGGCGCATGTACTGTTTTTGCTGGCCTGGTTTACCTGCGACCGCTTCATCTAGACTATTTGTGTCGAATGTGCTAGAATAATAAACAGCGATGGTTTCAGCCGGAGCTAATTGCTCCGGCTCTTTCTATAGGATTATCCGGCGCTGTAACGGGCGCTTATACTTATGTGAAAAGGGAGAATATATGGAGCATAAAAGGAAAAAGCATGGCTGCCTTAAAGCCGTTATCATCTTTGTTTTACTGCTGGCTTTGGCTGTAGTGGGATTTTTGTGGCTTAAAGATATAAAAGGTATGGTCCCGGATAGGGATACCCAGAGCTATCCTAACGCATCCCCGGACAAGCTGTATATTCTGCTGGCCGGTTCTGATAAAACGGAATCGCTGGAGGTAGCCAGAACGGATACCATCATTATGGCCTGTGTGGATGTGCAGAAAGGAAGCATATATCTGCTTTCCATTCCCCGTGATTCTTATGTCGATATACCCGGGCACGGATATGATAAGATCAATCATGCGTATGCTTACGGAGGCCTGGAACTGCTGGAGGATACCGTAAGCAATTTGCTGGGGTTGCCCATAGATCATTACGCTATGGTGGATTTTGAGGGTTTTGAGGGTATTATCGATGCTTTGGGCGGCATTGAGATCGATGTAGACAAAAGGATGTATTATCAGACTTATGACGATTTGATCGATATCGAGGCGGGGCTGCAGCGGCTGGACGGACGCCAGGCATTGCAATATGTGCGCTACCGCTCTGATGCATTGGGCGATATTACCCGTGTTTCCCGGCAGCAAAACCTGTTGAAAGCGGTTTACAGGGAGTTTACGGAGAATATGGGATGGCTGAAGCTGCCCCAGCTTGTGCCGGCAGTTGCCAAGGCTGTTGATACTGATATGGGTTACGGAGAATTGCTGCGCCTGGCTATGTTTTTCAAAAGCATGGATCCTGAGTCGGTGGATAGCTCCACTCTTGACGGCGATTTTCTTACTCTGAACGGGGTCAGTTACTGGCAGGTGGATGAGGATGCCCTGTCCAGACTTTTGACAGAAAAATTCGGAGAATAAATATGGAAAAGAGCAATATACATGCAGGGCACCGACAACGGCTGAAAGATCTGGCAAAAGAGAACGGTTTGGATGGTATGTCCTCTTATCAGGTCCTGGAGCTGCTGCTGTATTATGCTGTTCCCCAAAAGGATACCAATGTGCTTGCCCACAGGTTAATAGATACTTTCGGTTCTCTTTCGGCCGTGTTTGACGCGGAATACGAAAGCCTGTTGACAGTGAATGGCGTAGGAGCGCATACTGCCAGTCTGCTAACGCTGATGCCGGCTTTGTTTCGCCGCTACGGGCAGGATCTGGCAGGTGAAAAATGTGTTATCAGCAATTTTACTCAGGCAAAGGAATATGTTAAGCATCTTTTTATTGGCAAGACTTATGAGGAATTTTATTTGATCTGCCTTAACAATCAGCTGCGGGTCAATAAATCATCCATGCTTAACAGCGGTTCTTTAAATGAAGTAACTATCTATCCCCGGGTGGCTGTGGAGATGGCGCTGCGTCATAAAGCAAAGTTTATTCTCCTGGCCCATAATCATCCCGGCGGCAGGGCCCAGCCGTCTTCGGAAGATGTAAAAGTTACCCATGCTATCCGTAATGTGCTGGAACCAATGGGCATTATAGTTCTGGATCATCTGATATATTCCGGCGAGGACTGCTTCAGTTTTGTGGAAAAGGGTCTGCTGCCCCGGAGAGCAGTGTAATTAGCAATCTGTCCTGAAAACAGCCAGTATGAAAAGAGCGTTATGGGGCAATAAATGTGGTGATAATATGACTTTTGTGCATTTACATAATCATACCGAATACAGCCTCTTGGATGGGGCAGCCCGCATCAAGGATCTGGTAGCCAGGGCCAAGTCTTACGGTATGCCTGCGCTGGCCATAACCGATCACGGTGTTATGTACGGCGCCATCAGCTTTTACGAGGCATGTAAAGAGGCTGGTATCAAACCAATTATCGGCTGCGAGGTCTATGTCTGCAGCGACCGTTTTTCCAGATCCGGCCGCCATGGAGACAGCGCCAACCATTTGATCCTGCTGGCCAAAAACAATGAAGGTTATAAGAACCTGTGCAAACTGGTTTCCCTGGGTTTTTTGGAGGGTTTTTACTATAAGCCCCGTATAGACCATGAGCTGCTGCGCCGCTATTCCGACGGCCTGATCTGTATGTCCGCCTGCATTGCGGGAGAGCTGCCCGAGCTGCTGCGGGCCGGAGATTATGAAGGCGCGGTGGAGCTGGTCAAAGAATACAAGGATATTTTCGGCGAGAATTATTATATTGAGCTGCAGAACCACGGTATACCTGAAGAGCTGGAGGTCAACCCGCTGCTGATCAAACTGGCCAGAGAGATGGATGTGCGGCCGGTAGCCACCAACGATCTGCATTATGTGGATGCCTCTGACAGCGCTATTCACGATATTTTGCTTTGCATCCAGACCGGCAAGATACGCAGTGATGAGAACCGGATGCGCTTTCCCAATGATCAGTTTTATTTGAAAACCGAAGAAGAGATGGCTGCGCTTTTCCCGGAATGCCCGGAGGCTATTGCCAATACCCTTTATGTAGCGGATCAATGCCAGGTGGATTTTACCTTCGGCAAACTGTTTATGCCCAATTATATCCCGCCGGATGGTTATGACCTTAATTCCTATCTGCGGAAACTCTGCGAGGATGGCCTGGCCCGCCGTTATGATCCCATAACCCCGGAGATCAGGGAACGCTTTGAATATGAGCTGGGCGTTATCGAAAAGATGGATTTCCCCGGTTATTTCCTGATTGTCTGGGATATGATCAATTTCGCCAGGGAATCCGGCATATCGGTAGGTCCGGGCCGCGGTTCGGCAGCCGGCAGCGTTATCGCCTATTGTCTTGGGATCACCGATCTGGATCCTCTTAGCTACGATCTGCTGTTCGAGCGCTTTCTCAATCCGGAGCGCGTTACACCACCGGATATAGACACGGATATATCTGATGTGCGCCGGGGCGAGGTGGTTGATTATCTGGTACGCAAATACGGCAAAGATCATGTTTCCCAGATAGTTACCTTTAATGTTATGCTGATGAAGGGCGCTGTCAGGGCGGTAGGCCGGGTGCTGGATTATCCTTATTCAGAGGTGGACCGCATCGTCAAGCTGATGCCGGAAGAAGGGGATATCAGGGATTTCTTTGAGCGTAACGGTAAAAAGGCGCCCAAGCATCCCACAGTGCTGGACGCTGTGGAAAGCAGTCCTGATCTGCAGGCAGTATACAAAACCGAGCCCTGGGTCAAAGAGCTGCTGGATATTGCCGACAAATTGCAGGGTATGCCCTCCCATTGCGGTAAGCATGCGGCCGGCGTGGCTATTTCCCAAAACGAGCTGATAAGTTATATGCCTGTGCAGAAGGACAGCAAGGACGGCAGCATCACCACCCAGTATGCCAAAGAGCAGGTGGAGGCCTGCGGGCTGGTAAAAATGGAGCTGCTGGGACTGCGCACCCTTTCCCTGATAGATGATGCCCTGGAGAATATCAAAAACAGCCGGGGCATAGAAGTTGATATAAGCAGCATATCTTTGGATGACCCGGTCACCTTTAAAATGCTTTGCGACGGGGATGCAGTAGCAGTGTTCCAGTTGGAAAGCGAAGGTATGCGTAAGATACTCCGGGATCTTCAGCCTGAGCGTTTCGAAGATATTATCGCCCTGGTTGCCCTTTACCGGCCTGGACCATTAGGCAGCGGCATGGTGCAGGATTTTATTGCCGGCAAGCATGGCACCAAGAAAGTAAAATACATGCATCCGCTGTTGGAGCCTATTCTGGAGGAGACTTACGGAGTTATCCTCTATCAGGAACAGGTGATGCAGATAGTCCAGGTAATGGGCGGTTTTTCCCTGGGCGCTGCCGATATGCTGCGGCGGGCCATGGGTAAGAAAAAACCGGAGATCATCGATAAGGCCAAGGATGATTTTGTAAAGGGTTGCGTGGAGCACGGGGTGCAGGAAAAAACAGCCGCCGATGTTTTTGAGCTGTTGAAATATTTCGGCGGTTATGGCTTTAATAAAAGCCACAGCGCTGCCTATGCTCTGGTATCTTACCGCACCGCCTGGCTAAAGGCCAATTATCCGGCGGAATTTATGGCCGCCACCATGACCTCGGTAATGGATACTCCTGATAAGGTACCCAAATATATCGAGCATTGCAAGGATATGGGCATTAAAATACTGCCTCCGGATATCAATGAAAGCGGTGAAAAATTCAATGTGGTAGGCGGCAACATCCGCTATGCCATGTCGGCAGTAAAGAATGTGGGGCGGGAGGCTGTCCGCAAGATAGTGGCTGAGCGGGAAGCCGGCGGAAAGTATAGTTCTCTGGGCGATCTTTGCGGCAGGCTGCAGCTTAATAAGAAAATGCTGGAAAGCCTTATACGCTGCGGCGCCCTGGATTCCATGGGTTATAACAGGGCTACCCTCCTTGCATCCATGGACAGGGCTTTGGAATTAAGCAAAAAACTTGCTCAGAATAAAGAGGATGCTCAGCTTTCCCTTTTCGATTTCGGTCTGGATACCAGTCAGCAGCAGCCGGAAGTGGAAATGGTGGAAATGAAGGAATTTTCCGTCAAGGAACTGCTGGATATGGAAAAAGAGATGATCGGTTTTTATGTCAGCGGCCATCCTTTTGATGCCTATGAACCTTATGTGAGCCGTAAAGCCACCGGCAGTATAGCGGGACTTCTGGAAATGGATGAGGAAAGCGATGTTACCGCCGCCGGTCTTATCAGCGGTTTGATACAGCGCTATACTAAAAAAGGAGATCTGATGGGCAGCTTCCAGCTGGAGGATAAAAAAGGCGTTATCCACTGCACCGCTTTTCCAAAGGCTTATGAACAGTGCCGCGATATGCTGGTAAACGGTGCTACCCTGCTGGTTAAAGGCAAGCTCAAAGATAATAATGGCACCAACGAGCTTATGGTGAGAGAAGTCCGTAACCCCTGCAAGCTTTATATCCGCCTGGCTGCAGAGGGAGACTTGGCACTGGAAAACAGTATTCGTGCAAAACTGTTGAGCAGCCCGGGCCGGGTACCCGTGGAGCTATACTATTCATCAACCAAAAAATACAAAGTATTTCCCCAGATCAGCGGGATTGAACTGGATAAAAAGAACCTTAGGGAACTATCTGACCTGCTTGGCCAGGATAATGTAGTCATACGATAGTGCGATTTGAACCTTTATCCCGGCTTGTTTTGACAAGTGGATATATGTAATATATCTTCAGCAAAAATAAAGTAAAATAAGGCTTGTATTTTGTATACAAAAGATGTAGAATAAATACTGTAGGCAAGACTTACGACAGGCAGGACGCCTTTTGGTTTTGTCTCTCAATAAGTTGATAAACTGTGTACATAAACACAGTAAATAAAGGGAGGTATTTTTTCATGGCTTTTGATGTTGAGAAGTTTATGGCAAAAGTGACCGCTGACAACCCCGGCGAAGTTGAATTCCTGCAGGCTGTTCGCGAAGTTGTGGAATCCCTGGCTGATTTCCTCAACGAGAACCCCAAGTATGTTGATGCTAAGATCCTCGAACGTATGGTCGAGCCCGAAAGAGCTATCTCTTTCCGTGTTCCTTGGGTCGACGATAAAGGCGAGATCCAGATCAACCGCGGCTATCGTGTACAGTTCAACAGCGCCATTGGTCCTTACAAAGGCGGCCTGCGTTTCCATCCTGCCGTAAACCTGAGCATGATGAAATTCCTGGGCTTTGAGCAGACCTTCAAAAACAGCCTGACCGCACTGCCCATGGGCGGCGGCAAAGGCGGCTCCAACTTCGATCCTACCGGTAAATCCGATGCTGAAGTTATGCGTTTCTGCCAGTCCTTCATGACCGAGCTGTATCGTCATATCGGCGCTGATACCGACGTACCCGCTGGTGACGTTGGCGTAGGCGGCCGCGAGATCGGCTATCTGTTTGGTCAGTATAAGAGAATCCGCAACCACTTCACCGGCGTTCTGACCGGTAAAGGTCTGGAATTCGGCGGCTCCCTGGTTCGTCCCGAAGCTACCGGTTTCGGCACCGTTTACTTCGCACAGCATATGCTGGCTCTTAAAGGCGAAGAGATCAAAGATAAGAAAGTTGCAGTCTCCGGTTTCGGTAATGTTGCTTGGGGCGCCTGCAAAAAGCTGGTCGAACTGGGCGCTAAAGTTTGCACCACCTCTGGTCCCGACGGTATGGTCCTGATCAAAGACGGTATGGACGAAGAAATGGTCGATTACCTGCTGGATCTCCGTGCTTCCGGCAGAAATATCGTTGCTCCCTTCGCTGAAAAATTCGCTGGCAAAGCTGAATTCGTTCCTGGCAAAAAAGCTTGGTGCGCTAAAGTTGACATCGCTTTCCCCTGCGCTTTCCAGAACGAACTGAACATCGACGATGCTAAAGAACTGCTGGCCAATGGCTGCACTATGGTTGTTGAGACCTCCAACATGGGCTGCACCGCTGAAGCAGTTTCCTACCTGGTAGAAAATGCTACCTTTGCTCCTGGCAAAGCTGCCAATGCCGGCGGCGTTGCAGTTTCCGGTCTGGAAATGAGCCAGAATGCTGAAAAGATCAGCTGGAGCGAAGAAGAGCTGGGCAACAAACTGTCCTTCATCATGAAGAACATCCATGATACCTGCGTTAAATGGGGCAAAGACGGCGACAAAGTTAACTATGTTAAAGGCGCCAACATCGGCGGCTTCATCAAAGTTGCTGATGCCATGATGGCTCAGGGTCTTGTCTAAGATCAGATATTGTTCATAAAAAGCAAGGGCTCTATGCCCTTGCTTTTTTTTTAACCTATGGTATACTTATTGGAGTATATAAGAAAAATATACTATAGTTAGTTCTTAATGATGATGTTGAAGAAGGAGGATGTAAAATGGCAAAGATTACCCCGGATATGGGAATTATGGAAATTGTTCAGACCTGGCCACAGACTGTTGATGTTCTGGTAGCGCAGGGTATGGGCTGCATCGGTTGTGCCGCCGCCCACTTTGAAACTATCGGCGAGGGCGCAGCTGCCCATGGTTTGGATGTTGACGCTTTGATGGAAGCGCTTAACGCAGTTGTGGAATAAAACGCATAGGGCAGCCGCCGCTTTGCGGCAGCTGCTTTTTAATTATCTGCCATTGTTTCGCTGGTAATTATAGGAGGCCGGCAGATCCCTGACCTGACAGTTGCTGTCGGGAATAACTACCCTGCTGCCTGCGGCAAGCGGCTCCTTTTTGCCGTAGCGCAGATTGAAATAGATCAGCTGCGACAGAGGGATCATAAATTTGTTGGCGATAATTTCCAATGTTTCTCCTGCTTCGGCCTGGTATATGCATGGTCTGCTGCCGTTTTCCTGGCATTGGGGAAAGGCACTGTAATCATCCTGGGGTTGGGGGACATTATTAACGCACCACATTTCCGGTA
>CAKQQU010000009.1 GCA_934271085.1 uncultured Bacillota bacterium
TACGGACTGTATGCTTATGGCGGCATCTTCGACGGCATCAACGATCACTTCACCGTGATGGGCATCATGGCCACCACTACTTGGTCTCTGATATGCATAGGCAATATCAAGGAAAGATGGCATGATAAAGGCTTCGGCGCTTTCTTCAGCGGCAAAGTATTCCCCATCATTTCCGTTCTGTTCATTGCTTACACCATCATCTTCACCACCGGTGCCAAATACCTGGTCCTGACCGGAGCTTGGTATCTTATTGCTCTGATTCTGGCGTTTGCTCTCAGTAAACGCGTCAAGCTGCAAGACCTGGCTCAGTAGTATTTGATCGGTGTTACTGCCTGTTTACCAAACAGGCATAACTAATCTGAAATTCTAATTTATTATTGCCGATAGTCCACTCTTAATAAAACGCCGGACGGGTTTATCCCGTCCGGTTTTTTTATGCCATTTTATGCCAAATACCGGATACCGGCCAATCAGTAAAGGCTCCTTTTTTTCTGAGATGATAAAAGATGCGCCTTGTTACCGCAAATATTTATTTAAAAGTTTGACGCCGATTATTAAATGTAATTTGAATAGCCCGCAGTATCGTGATATAATTATAAATAATTACAGATGCACTTTTGTGCTTTTAAAACAATCAAAAAACGGCAAGATATCTCTGTTTGTGCCTATGTAAAGGACAAATTCAATTATAAAATATGATACTGACGGAGCTCAATATAAAAATGGCCAACGCTTAATTGCTGCCCCATCCTTTTTACCCGCCGGTCCTGACTGAATAATATTTAGCAAAACTTTGTTACGCTGAAATATCCATAGTAATCCTGACCTGCCAAAGGGGGCGTATTGATGAAAAACTCTGTTACTGACCACATTATCTGCAACAATAATTGCGGTACTGCCCAGACAAGGATATTATTCTCCGATAAAACTCTTTTGCAAAACTGGCTGGATATTGAAAGCGCTTTGGCTCAGTCAAATGCAGAGCTGGGGGTGATACCCAAAAAAGCGGCATCCGAAATATGCGCCAAGGCTCAGGCGGATAATCTGGATGTTTCCCGGATCACATCCGAAGCGACCACCATCCAGCAGACGCTGCTATCCACTATCAATGCCCTGAAAAGCATCTGCGTCAATGATGCCGGCCAATATGTGGGTATAGGAGCAACTGTTCAGGATATTATTGATACCGGGTTCATGATAAGCATTAAGAAAGCTTTTGAGCTGATAAAAGCAGATATTTTCAGCGCCCAAAGCGAGCTGCTGTGGCTTATAGAAACCTATCGAAACACCCCCATGGCAAGCGGCAGCCATGAAAGGCAGGGCGTGCCCATCACCTTTGGCTACAAATGCGCAGGATGGGCCAGCGAACTCCAGCGTGATCTGGAAAGAATGGCTGACTGCGGCAAACGCTGCCTGGTAGGAGAGATGCACGGAGCCATGGGTACCATGACCAGCTTCGGCGAAAACGGTATGGAAATAAGCGACCGCACCATCCGCAGGCTGATGTTGGATATTCCTGATATGTCCTGGCATAACAGCCGGGACCGGATAGCTGAGATATGTCATTGCCTTTCCATAACCTGCTGCACTTTAGGCAGGATAGGCAGTGAATTAAGTGAAATGCAAAGAAATGAACTGCTGGAGATCGCGGCGAATTTTGGTGGCGAGGAAATGCTCCCCACTGCCATACAGCAAAGGGAAACGAGCGCCCCGGATAATCTGATGGAGCTGGCACGCCTGGTAAAAAACGAGGCCAATGCCGCCCAGGAATCAATGTTATGCCCCTATGAGCATGATGAAGCAGCCTGGTGCACAGAGTGGCGCACAGTATGCGATTGCGTAATAAACGCCAGCGCCTGCGCTGCCAAAGCCATGGGAATGATACATGATCTTCAGGTATTTCCGGAGATGCTCAGGGAAAATCTGGCCTTTTCCCACGAGCTGTTGATGAGCGAGCGCATCACTATTGCTTTGGGAGATAAAATAGGGAATCAGGAAGCTCATAAAGTAGTCAGCAGCATCGCTGCCAGGACAATTGAGGAAAAAGCCAGGTTCAGGGATATGCTGATGGCAAACAAGCAGATCACGGATAATCTGAGCCTGCAGGAAATAGAAGAGCTTCTTGATCCGGATAATTATATCAGCATGGCAGGAGATATCTGCGACCGGGTATTATCATCAATAAAACACTCGCGCAGAAAGATCTTCCCCAAAAAACCTGCTACCAAACCGTGGGATAGCGCGGATGAAAGCATAAAAACAGCTTTGTTCCAGGGATGGGGCGGCCTGTAAACCAATAAGTATTCTGCAAAAAAAACAACTGCAGCAACAGCAAACTTACTAAGTATCAGCCGCTATGGATATAAATAAAAATACTGGTAAAAGCCACCGCTTTTACCAGTATTTTAGTATTGCTCCAATTAAACTATTAGAATAAATATTTTAACTGTTTTTTAGGGAGCAGATCTATAAAGAGGGCTCTTTTGATACTTCTGAATGTCGCGCAGTATATGATAACTGGGTGCCGAAGCTTTAAGACGCACTCCGAAATGACCTCCCTGCTTGATCAATTCCGGATCTTCCAGATACAGTTCGTCAAGCTGGGGCGCTACTACCCCATAACCGCTGTCGGCCACCTCTTCCATGGCATCGGCCATTTTTTCCCAGCGATGAGCGGCATTGGCATAACGCCGCATCAGGGCAAGCACCGTGTGTTGGCCGGCGATCTCCTCCCCTGCATATTCCCCCAATACCTGATAAAAAAGGCCATCTGCAGCGGATATGGATAAACTGGCTATACCATGCCCCAGATCTAGCTGATGAAGCTGTATTCTTTCTATATAATCCTCCTGGGAAAGCTGCTCTATCATATTGCTGAGATCCCGCACCTTTTTAATATCATGCACAGCCTCGTTGACAGAATTTTCCATACTCTGCCTCAGCCAGTGATTACGCTCCAATTCCTCTATCCAGCGGGGCAGGCTGATATTTATCTCCTCCACCGGGAACTCATATAACACTGCATTAAGCAGCTCCATAATATCTTCGCTGTCCATATCCAGCAGATTCATGGTCAGTACGGTAACCCCGTAAGCCTCAGCCATATTGGTGGCCATATTCTGGGCGTCTTCACCTTCCGGATCGGTGCTGTTGATAACAATAACAAAAGGCTTGCCCAGATCCCGCAATTCCTCAATAACACGATCGGCAGGTTCAGCATAAGCTGCAGCCGGCAGATCGCCTATACTACCATCAGTAAGCACCACTACCCCTATGGTACTGTGATCTTCTATAACCTTGGAAGTACCCGTTTCGGCTGCCTGCTGAAAACTTACCGGCTCGGGGAACCAGGGCGTATCCACCATACGGGGTCCGTTCTCATCGCTGAATCCCTGCGCCCCTTCCACAGGATAACCGACACAGTCCACCAGCCTGACGCGCATCTCCACCCCATCGCCTACACTGATATTCACAGCCTCAGCGGGAATAAATTTAGGCTCGGCAGTCATCACTGTTTTACCGGAGCCGCTTTGGGGCAGTTCGTCTACAGCTCTCTGGCGCTCATGGATATCGGTGATATTGGGAAGGACCAATTCTTCCATAAAGCGCTTGATGAAGGTAGACTTGCCGGTACGTACCGGCCCGACCACGCCCAAATAGATGTCTCCTCCTGTTCTTTCGGAGACGTCTTTCAGCACATCATAATTCTCCACTGTTTTCCCTCCCTTTTGTTATTTACGGCGCAGCTGCGCCTTTTTTCTTTTCTTTACTTTACTTTTTATGATGCTGTAGCCAAGATTATGATTAGCAAAAGCTTTTTATATTGCCAAACTGCTGTGGCCCCAGTCGGCAGTGGAGCAAAAACGGTTGCTGATACCAATAAAAAAAACCGCCCTGAGGCGGTAAAAAGATCATACTGAAAAATTTACAGCAGCAGCACTTCTGATAACAGTATGCGGCTGTACCAAACAATCACCCGGCGGCTAAAACTTTCAATCAAACAAGCAGTAAAAATTAGTCAACCCCAACGCCGACATGAATAAAACAGCGATGATGCTGGTGATAAACAGACGAAGAAAATAGCGGTTCTTTTCATCGGTATTTGGCTTGAACACAGTCACAAAGGCGGCTAAAGCCAGGGCTCCGCCGGTGGATACCGGCGATATGCCGGAGACCTGGGAACTGATGCTGAGGGCGGAGATCAGCGCCAACGGCGATACAGAGCCGCCCAGGCTGGCAATGATACCGGGGACAGCGGGAACCAGCGTGGGAATGACCACTCCCACCGTTGAAGCAAACAATCCGAAAAAACCGCTGGAAAGAGCCATCAATGCGGGTGCGGTATGGGGAGTCATTATAGAAGAAAGCCACTGGGATATTTTATCTATTCCCCCCAGGGTAATTACCAGCTCCATCAGCACACTCATACCGCAGATCATAATCAGCGTGCTCCAGGGTATTTCGGCAAACACCTTTTTTTCCTGACAAACACCCAGCAGATTCAGTATGGCTGCTACCGCAAAGGACGCCAAGCCCACATTGACCTTAAAGAAAATAACCAATACCAGCATAAGGGCAATACCGGCCAGAGTGAACCATTGCTGCTTGTTCATGGGTTCTCTGTGTCTGATGCTTTCAGGTATATCATCAGAGCGCAGTTTGAACAATCCTGTGGCAAAATAGTAGATCACGGCAAAAATCATGAACGCTATCAGCACAGTAAACATATATTTGATACCGATACCGGTATAACCGGCTTTGGCTGCCAGATCCAAAGCCACAATGCCTGTGGAAGCCAGGGGCGACATGCCGCCGCCGGCTGCTCCCATAAAGCAGCAGACTGTAAAAGGCAGAGGATCGATATTCAATTCTTTGGCCAGGGCAGTGGAAAGGATAGTCGTCAAGGCCAGTACCGGAATAGTACCCGGTCCGGCCATAGCCAGCAAAGCCCCGAATACCACAAAAATGATGGGAATAAGGTTTATCCGGCGGCCGGCCAGTGCCACTATATGCCGGACTATATTATCCAGGGTCCCGTTGCTCTGGGCAATGGTAAACAAATAGGATACCCCCAGGAGTATCACAAACAAATTGGTGTTGAATCCGCTGATGATCTCGCTGTCCGATACGCCGTAAATACGCCCCAGGATCAGGGCCAGGGCAATGGCTATAAAACCGATATTGCGTTTACAGACAAAGCCTATAATAATGCAGCCAACCAAAAATAGCAAAGAAATGATCGCCGGATCCATATCGCACCTCGGAAATATTTGCAAAAATCAAAGCAGCCGCAACCGCAGCGTCATTTGTATTTCCTCAATAATATGAAGAATTCCTTTATTATCCGGCAACTTTGCGGCAAATACATTTTTCGTCTTCCCGCAGACCGGAGATCAGCGGCAAACGGGGAATATGATTTAAAAAATAATATAAATAATCATTGCATATTTGTTCATATAGTTGTATAATTATCAGCAAGCAATAACAATTTATTTTTTACATATATCAAAAGGAGGCTTTAACATGCAAACCAGCTATAAAAAAGTCGCCCTGGCTTACAGCGGCGGCCTGGATACTTCCATCATCATTCCCTGGTTAAAGGAGAACTATGGCTGCGAGGTCATTGCCATCTGCGGAAATGTCGGCCAGGGCGATGATATGGAAGCGGTCAAAGCCAAGGCTATAAAATCCGGCGCAGCCAAATGCTATGCCGTTGATCTTACCGAAGAATTTATCACCGATTATATCTGGCCAACCCTGAAAGCCGGCGCAGTATACGAGGGCAAATATCTGCTGGGCACCTCCATGGCTCGCCCCTGCATCGCCAAATATCTGGTGGATATAGCCCTTGAAGAAAACTGCGATGCCATCTGCCACGGCTGCACCGGCAAAGGTAACGATCAGGTGCGTTTCGAATTGACCATCAAAGCCCTTGCTCCCTCCATGCCCATAATCGCTCCCTGGCGCATCTGGGATATCACCAGCCGCGATCAGGAGATAGATTATGCGGCTGCCCACGGCATACCTCTTTCCGTCAATAAAACAAATGCCTACAGCATGGATGAGAACATCTGGCATCTTTCCCACGAAGGTCTTGATCTGGAAGATCCCTGGAACGAATACAAACCGGAAATGCTTCATTTCTGCGTTGATCCCCAAAAGGCTCCCGATACCCCCACTTATGTGGAGATAGATTTCGAAAAGGGTATCCCCGTGGCCGTAGACGGCAAAAAGATGGGCCCCATAGAGCTTTTGACCACCCTGAACAAACTGGGTGCGGATAATGGTGTAGGCGTTGACAGCATGGTTGAAAACAGGCTGGTGGGCATGAAGAGCCGCGGCGTTTACGAGAATCCCGGCGGACGTATACTTTATACAGCCCATCAGAACCTGGAAGAAATAACTCTGGATAAGGAAACCAGCCATTACAAAGCTGAACTGGCTTTAAAATATGCTGATCTTGTTTATAACGGACAATGGTTCCTGCCCCTTAGAGAAGCGCTGGACGCTTTTGTAAATGTAACTCAGGAATATGTTACCGGTACGGTAAGGATGAAGCTTTACAAAGGCTCCGCTGTTGCGGCAGGAGTGAAAAGCCCCTATAGCCTTTACAGCGAGGATCTGGCCACTTTCGGTACTGACACTGTTTACGACCAGAAGGACTCCGCAGGCTTTATCAATCTGTTTGGCCTGCCCATAAAAGTTCTTTCTCTGGCTCACAAAAAATAAATACACTTGATATTTGCCTTATCTCCTCCAATTTAAAAAATGGCTGCTATCTTTTGATAGCAGCCATTTTTTGGCAATAATCATACTCCGTATTCTCTGTTACCAGTCCGTTGGCAAACAAACGAAGGGTACCGGGCGGCAGCAAAGGATCCGCCGACAAAAGCAAATTCGGATAAGATGCCGCCAATTTTTCTGCAGCCTGTCGCTTATAACCGGTTATCAGCGGCAGCTCGCTTTTGGCAAAATATAAAACGGCTGTATCCTGATTATCCATACCGCTCAACAGCTCCCGCAACTGTCCCTGGCGGATGCTTTCCCGAACCAGTCCGCCAAAAGCAGGATGATATGGACCTGCTACCAGAGCAGCCTCTACCTCCGCAGAAGGATTAAGCCCTACCCGGATAAGCGTCATATGGAAATTATATGCCAGCATACACATGGCTGCCGCGGTATCCACCGCCTCAGGCAGCTCCTGAGGATAGTATTTGCCCCGGCGGTATAAAGCTGCCAAAGGCGTATGCTCCAGGACCAGCGTGGGATAAATACGCAGCAACCGGGCGCCTGCTTTTGCGGCCATATCCACAGAAGCCAGATCATATTCCCTGCTGTCCCCAGGCAGACCGGTCATCAGCTGCACTCCCAGACGCAAGCCGCTTTCTGCCACAGCCTGACAGCCTGCCAGAGCAGCAGAACTGTCATAACCCCTTAAAGACGCCTGCAGCACTTTATCATTAAAACTCTGTATACCCAGTTCCACCGTAACCACACCCTGACTGCGCAAAAAGTCGCAGGTCTCCTTATCTACCGCATCAGGACGCGTAGATATACGGATGCCGCCGATGCGCCCCCGGCTTAAAGCATCCTGGGCTGCTTCCAGATAATATAACTGGCGCTCCCTGGGCAGGCAGGTAAAACTGCCGCCGTAAAATGCCAGCTCTGCATTGGGGTCAGGGGAAAATCCAGCCAAAGCTTCCCTGATCTCACTGCTGTCTGGTGAATTGTCGTGCCCTGATATAGTTACCTGATCACAATAAATGCAGCGATGAGGGCATCCTTCCATCGGTATGAAAAAAGGCAAAATACGTTGTTTGCTCATATATGCTCCATATCAAAAAATAACTATTTTCAGTAGATACAATACTACAATATGGCCGGCATAGAAGAAATAAAAGAACCAGCGGCCTGATGATCCCTGCTGCTGATTGTAAAAATATAAAGGCACCAGCGCGGCCAGGGAAAACAACTGGGCTTCCTGCCAGCCGCAGCAGACCGCCGCAATATTAAGCAATATCCAGGATATGACTAAAAGGGAAAAGTTTTCAAAAAATAACCAGGCAGTATAAATAAGGGCAACCCCATACCAGCCATAATCCATACCCGAAAGCTGCGCCATGGCTGCCAGAAAAGCCACTGCCAGAAAACTGCAGACCAGGGAAAGACGGCGGTCGGCTATTTTACTTTCTATAATATCCCCCAGCCACACTGCGGCAAGACCGGTACTGAGGGTAAAAAGAACGCTTAAATGCCCGTCCGCCATCATCAGCTTATAAGGCAACTGAAACACAGCGGCAAACAACAGTAAACGCAGAAAATATTTGCCGGGGTCAGCGGTATAACGATAACCGTTGGCTATCATAAAAGCAAAAACGGGAAAGGCCAGCCGGCCTATCCAGCGCAATACGGCTATATGGGGAAAAAGCAGATAGCCTGTATGATCTATAAGCATGGACAGGCAGGCCAGATATTTCAAAGCGGAAGCGGAAAGGCATTTGCTTACTTTTATTGTCACTCGCCTCCTTTGCCCGGAAAAATTTCTGCTACTGTAAAAATATTATAATTCTATCTGTTTATCCAAGTCCAGCATGATCAGCCAGGATTCCTTTACAGGAACCCCCAGCAGGCGCTGAACTGCTTTTTTATACCAGGCCAGCTGCGGACGGTAAAAATCACGCAGCTCATCATCGCTTTTGCCCCGGCCGCCTGTTTTGTAATCCAGCACTACCCAGCCGTCATTTTCGGCAAATACCGCGTCTATGATGCCCTGGACAACTATTTCCGTTCCGTCGCCTGCCGTATCTTTAAGAGTAAAGGGCAGCTCCCTGACTTTTTTATCCGAACGGCAAAAACGCTGTCCCAGTTCTCCGCCAAAAAAACTGCTGATACTTTCCAATCTTACCAATGCTGCTGCATCAGCGCAGAGCAAACCTTTTTCCATAAGCCCATCCAGCTGAGCCCGCATCCCTTCTAAGCTGAGATCAGCCGAAAGATCGGCCTTTTCCAACAACAGATGGGTAGCGGTACCGCGTTTGGCGGCATTTTCCGCGGCTGCTGTACCAAACCCTTCCGTGGCTGAAGGGCTGTCCGAAACGATTGCCGAGCCAGCGTAATCAGGCAGGACGCTTTCCTCATCACTGCCAGCTTCCGCCAGCCGCAGCAGGGCGCTGACAGTCCATTTGGCAGGATTGCCGCAGAACTGTCTGCCGTAATACTGATAATCCAAAACAGCAGTCAACTCAGGAGCCGGCTCCTGCACTTCCGGGGGATTAAACAGCGGCGTCAGAGTACCGCTGCCTTTATCAAGACGGGACCCGGGGATATAGCCTACCCGCCAGGGGGATTCATCGCTGATAACTATATTATTATCCGCCTCCGCTATTTTCCGCCATTGCCCTGCAGAAGGATGCCGCAGCACAGCAGCGCCCAGCCAGGAAAGAGGACAGCGGGCATTGATAATATAAAAAGAGGACAACTCTCTTTCCTTTTTATCCAGCCAGCTGCTGATATGTTTGTCCATATCCCTTGCAGCCGCGCACAAAATCAGCCGTTCCCGGGCGCGGGTCAGGGCAACATAGCAGATACGCATTTCTTCTGCCAAGGCCAGTTCATGCAGACGATCAGCAACCGCCGTATGACAAAGGGTAGCATATTTGCGCCTTCTGCCCCGGTCAGCCAGCAGCGGCCCCAAACCGGCTTCCCTTTCCCAAATAATATCCTGGCGCTCATCACTGAAATTAAATTGACCAGCCAGGCCGGCTACAAACACCACCGGGAATTCCAGTCCCTTACTTTTATGTATACTCATTATATGTACTCCCCCTGCATCAGCCGCATTTTGCGGACAAGGGGAACGGAGCTGCTGCTGACGTATTTTATCAAGCTGTTGAATAAAACGGAAGAGGCCGGCATAGGACTGCTTTTCATAATTATATGCCTCCTGCAGCAGTAATTGCAGATCTCCCTGGCGCATAGCGCCTCCGGGCATGGCGCCTACCAGCTGATAATAACCGTTTTCCCGCAGCAGGCACAGAATAACATCAGCCACGCTGCCTTCCCCGGCCAGCCGCCTCCAGGATTGCAGCCTGCGGCAAAAAGCCCGGCATTTAGCAGCCAGCTCATCATCAGTCTCAGCTTTTTGCTGCAGCGCCTCATAAAAGCAGCCTTCTTTGGCCGCGAGCCGGATATCCGCCATTTCATCCGGAGAAAAATCGCCCAGCCAAGAGCGCAGCACGGCCGCAAGGGGAATATCCTGGCGGGGATTATCAATAATATGCAAAGCCGAAAGTATAAGCTGTACCTCAGGGGTATCCAGATATCCCAGGCTTCCTTCGCCAACAACAGGGATGCCCATTCGCGTCAGCTCACCGATAATGGCGGCATCCCTGCTTTTAACAGAACGCAGCAAAACAGCCATATCATTATAGGCGTATCCCTTTTCATGCAAAACGGCAATGCGCTTGGCAATAAAAGCCGCCTCCGCCTCCCTGGCGCTGAGTCCGCATTCCTTATCCATATCTATAAGCCAAAATTCCGGCGGCGCTGTCTTCACGATCTTATCTGTTTTTAATTCAGCGGCTGCATCATATTCCAGTTCAGCTACATCCTCGTGCATAAGCTGCCGGAAAATAAAATTGACCCCGTCTATAACCGGTTTTTCCGATCGATAATTATTATTCAGGTCTATACGCCGGCCGCCGCTTTTATTTCCGTAAGCGTTATATTTTGCCAAAAAAAGCTGCGGTTCTGCCAGCCGGAAGCGATAAATGCTCTGCTTTACATCGCCAACCACAAAAAGATTACCGTAGGCGGCAAGACGCTGGATGATGGCCTCCTGAACTTCATTGATATCCTGGTATTCGTCCACAAGTATTTCCCGATAGGTATCTCCTATCTCCTGCCGTATACTCTCATCGGCCAGCAGATCCAGGGTATAATGCTCCATATCGCCAAAATCTATCCATCCCCGCTTCTGCTTTTCCCTTTCAAAAGCCTGGTCGAAACCAGTAATCAGCCGGTAAAAAGCAGCCATAGGCTGGGCAAGCGCCCGGATCCGCCGGCATTGCTCATCCCAGGGAACATTGGCGTATTTATCCTGCAAGGCGTTTATCTCTTTTTTCCCCATATCTCTCAGGGCTTTTACTTCTTTGGCGTCAGCATAGGCGTCGCCCCGGGGAACACGCAATGGGGCAAAGCTCGCCTTTTCCAAAAGCTGCAGCAGATCAGCCAGCTCCGCCGCATCCAGCATTCCCCGCAAATATTCTATCTCGCTGCTCAGGGTAGCCAGCCAGCTTTCAGGCACAGCCTGCCCCTCTGCCAATGCTTTTTGCCAATAAGTTAACCCCAGGCTTATCCGGTTTTTGATACCACCGGATATATATTTGGCAAAAGGCATTTTGTCCGGTTCATCCATATCAAAGGCATCACAGGATCTTTTCAGCCACTGCCACGGATCCCGACGGCTGCGGCAAAAATCATGCAGCGCCAGGACTATGTCAAAAAGGCCGCTGTCATCCCTGTTTCCGCCGTAAGCGTCGGCCAGTTCCCTGATACCGCTGCCGTTGTCCTCATAAGCATCTTCCAGATATTGCTGGAGTACTTCCCGGCGCAGCAGGGTAATATCGTTCTCGGCTGCCACCCTGAATCCTGCATTAAGGCCGATACGGTAATAATTACGCCGCAGCAATTCCAGACAAAAGGAATGGATGGTGCTTATCTGGGCCTGGGGAAGCAGGGAAAGCTGATCCTGCAAGTGCCTGTTTGCCGGGTCCCCGGCAGCCAAATGGGAAATCGCCTTATCCAGCTTCTCCTTCATATCCATGGCGGCAGCATTGGTAAAGGTCAGCGCCAGTACTTCCGCAATATTGCCTCCGGATTCCACATAACGCAATATGCGTTCTACCAGCACAGTAGTTTTGCCGCTGCCTGCGCCGGCAGATACCAGAAGATTTTCCCCACGGGAATAAATAGCGTCCTTCTGGGCCGGGGAGAATTCGATCTGCGGCATTATTCAGCACCTCCCTTTTCTTGCCTGCGGGTAAAGCTTGCCGGCGGTGTATCCTTTTTCCGCCCCTGTGCCAATTCCCGGTCAAAGCCGCACACCGCCGCGTAATCGCAACAGGCACAGGCGTCAAGATCGCCTTCCCGCAAAGGAGAAACCTCAATAAGCCCATCCAACATATGCAAAGCGGTCTCTTTCAGCAGTTCTGTCAAATGCTGCTGCAAAAATTCAAAATCCTCCTTTTCCAGCCCGCCCCTGCTGTAAAGGCCTTTATTGCCCATACCCATGGGAATAAGCTGCGAATAACCATTAACTTCCCGGTCAGCCAACAGCACTGCCTTTTCATCCCTTAAAGTAATACCGGTCAGCTTAAGATCGGGCACGCGGTCATCATCCTCGCCCTTTTCCAGGCTATCGGATACCCGGGAATAATATATACCGCCTATGGCAGGCTCGGCAGAATCACAACCAGTCAGGATACAGGCGTTGGCCAGCACTATCTGCAGATATACCAGCAGCTGCAGGCGTAACCCGGCATAAATATCCACTGGATCCAAAGTAAGATCCCCGCTTTTATAATCAATTATCCTAAACCAGAATTTACCGTTTTCCTTATCTTCCGCCATATCTACCCGATCGATACGACCGCTCAGTTCCAGAGCCCGTCCATCCCCCAGATCGATACGGTAAGCAGGTATCTTTTCGCCATTACCGAAAGGAAGCTCCCAGGCCACAGGCACAAAGTCGCTGCAACGGGTATGCTCTGCCAAAATCAGCACAGCGCCGATCAATGTGTTCCTGATCCGTCCGGCCAGGTAATCATAACGGGCAGAGCTTTTAAGTATACCTGCCAGCGCCAGGGGCAAATACCTGTTCAATGACATATCTACCAGATCAGCCGCAGCTTTCTCGTTTATATCCTGCCACTTCAGCCCCTTTTCCAGTACATATCGGCCGATATCAGCCAGTACCTGATGGTAAAGCTCCCCCCTTGATGCGGCGTCCAGCTCGTATTCCCGTCTTTTGCGCAGTTTAAGGCCATAAGAAGCAAACCAGGAAAAGGGACAAAGACGGTACTTTTCCAAACGGGAAACGCTGCTGCGCAATGTTCTGCCATAAAGCCTCCGGCATAATCCGGGGCTAAGGGGTTTATCCCATGGATGATAGCCCAAACCCTGTTCCAATCCGGCAATATCCCGGGCGAATTGCGGTCGCTCCTTATAATAAGTATAAACCTGCCGCCAGAAATCCGGGTATTCGCCCTTGCCGATAACAGCAGCCATTGCCGCCAGATCCATACTGCCGCCCACCAGCAAAGCCGGATCCAATTTATCATAGCTGACGGTATCAAGCAAAGGCAATGCGTTTTTCACCCGTCTTAACAGGGGCGAAGGCTTCAGTATCCGGCCCTGCTCATCATAAAGGAGATAGCTTAGATAAAGCCGGCTGCCGCTGCGGGTCAGGGCTACATAAGCCAGGTATTCCTCGGCAAACTGTCTTTCCAGGGTTTCCGCTGCCAGAGAAACACCGCAAAGCCTGAGCTGCCTGCGGTCATCATCCGTAAATAAACCGTCCTGGGTAACGCGGCGGGGCAATATACCATCATTAAGAGAGATAACAAAGGCTGCAGCCAGCTCCGGATTGCGGCTGCGCTCCAGTGAAGATACAAATACCTGATCCACCCCTGGCGGTATGGTAGAAACAGTCAGCCCGCTTAAAGCAGAATCATACAGTTTAATAAGCCGGTCTGCCGAAAAAAGCTCATCACCAAGTAAAACAGCGGCTTCATCCAAAAAAGCCTGCAGCTTTTCCCAGGCCTGAGCATGCCTGGCCGCATACTCGCCACGTCCCTCCTGCTGGGCCAAAACAGTCAATTTCGACAACGCTTCTTCAATGGCAAGCTCCTGCATCATCTGACGCAAAGCCTGGTTGAGCCTGACAGCGCTGGTTTCTTTTGGCAAAGCGCGCAGCATGGTCAGTAATGGGCCACAGGCCTTATTGCGTATAGCTTCCGCCCTGGCGGCAGCGCCTTCAGCTTCGTTGGGCATGGGAGGAAAATCCCAGGGATCTTCGCTGAGCCAATGCCAGAAACGCAAACCATGACTGCGGGCATATTCATCCAGCAGGTCGGCTTCTCCCTCATCCAAGGGGAGCAGACGATTTTTGGCAAAACGCATCATCCGCTCATAAGTAGGACGGTATGCCCAACATTCCAGCGCAGAGCGGAAAAGCTCAAAAAGAGCATGGCTGAGCAGGGGCTTTTTAGCGTCAATAAAATAAGGAATATTCAGTTCGCCAAAGACCTCGGATAAAAGCTGTTCATAACCGGCAGTATCCCTGGTTATCACGCCTATCTGATTATATTTCAGCCCCTCTTCACGGGCAAGGCGGATGATCTGCCGGCCTACGCCCTGCAGCTCGCTGCGCATATCCTTGGCCTGATGAAGAAACACCGTCCGGGGCGGCTGCCTGAAAGTACGGGGACGGCCGGTCATTTCTCCTTCCACAGAAGCTAATTCCCGGTTATTCCGAAAGCGGCCCCTGCTGCCATCCAGCAGCACCGGCGGCAGTATCTCCGCCCCTTCCTTCTGCGCCAACAGATTCAGACGGTCAAGGCAGCTTAAGGGTACTCTGAACACCTTGTCCTTGCCCGCTGCCGCGCCCTTTACCAATCGGGGATCTACAGGCAGGGTTATGTTCAGGGTGCGGCAGGGATCAGCCATCATAGCTGACAGTACTCCGGTCTCTGCCGGCGTAAAATCGGCATAGCCATCCAGATAAATATCGCAGCCTGCCAAAAATCCTCTGCGCACAGCATTGGCCAGATAAGACATATCCGCCCCGTAACCTGCATAAGCCCTGCCGGCCGCTGCGTAGGCATTATAAAGCAGGCTTATTTCCCGCAACCTGGCTATCTGCCGGGGATGGCCGCCTTTTGCAGCCATTTTATCAACTGCCTGGGCAAAACCTTCCGGGCTTATGCTGTAGGCCGACAATTCCTCCGCTGCTTTAACCAGATAGGAAGCAAATCCGGGGGATGCGGCGGACCCTGCATATATCTGCAGGTTATTCTGGTTCTCGCTGATCACCCGGCTGGCCAGCAGCAATTTGCCGGGCTCGGAAACAACAGGCGGCAGCGGATCACCCAGCTCTTTATGGGCCTGATATACCAGCCTGTTAAAACTGAAAACACGGGCGCGGCAAAAACCGCCGCCCGCGCTCATCCCGCAAAGCAGTTTTTCATGGATAAAGGTAGCCTGCTGAGGCACTATCAAATATAAAGGCTTTCCCAAAGGATCTGCCTTTTCGGCCAGCAAGGCCTGCTTCAGACAATAATCAGTCTTGCCGCCCCCGGCCGGGGCAAGGATGAATCTGACCGGCATAAGCACCTCTCTTTCAGGCAAAAGCCTGCTTTATACATTCAATTCCACAACAGTAACGCCTAAACCGCCTTCAAAGCTGTCTGCCGTATGATAGCTCTTGACCAGACGGTGTCCGCGCAGATAATCCTGGACGAATTTGCGCAGTACGCCGGTACCCCGTCCATGGTTTATCTCTACCTGCTTAAGCCCGGCAAGAAACGCATCGTCAATATATTTATCCAGAACCGGCAGGGCTTCCATAGTATCCATGCCGTGAAGGTCAAGGATGGGTTCAACGCTGATCGCTTTTTTAAAGGCTATGCCGCTGCCTGCACTTACCGGACGGCCTTTCTTTTTGGCGGCAGCAGGCTGGGGCTTTTCTTCCTGAGCCAGACGCAGCTCATCTATTTTAACTTTCATCTTCAAAATGCCGAACTGTACATAAAGCTGGCCGTCGGAATCAGGCTGGGATACCACATAGCCTGTCTGGTTCAGGCGGGGCAAACATACATGATCCCCCATTTTCAAAGATTTGGGCGCTTTGCCCTCGAAAACAGGCTCGGGCATCTCCTCTGCCAGTTGTTCCTGCCAGGTCTTGAGCTTTTTCTGTGCCTCCTGCCAGGCCTTCTGGGCGTTTTTCTTTTCTTCAACAGCCCGCTGCTGCTCCTGCATCAACTGTTTGGTACGGGCCCTTGTATCGTTGATGATCTTTTGAGCTTCCAAATTTGCCTTGCGGATGATCTCAGCTTTCTGGGCCTCCATCTTCTGTTCCTTATTACGCAAGAACTCTTCCTTACTGCGGGCATAAGCAACAGCTTTTTCCACTTTTTCCTGCTGTGCCGCCAGTTCCCGCCGGCTGTCCTCCAGATTGGCCAGCATAGCGCTGACCGCCATATCTTCCTGGGACATCCCTGCTTCGGCAGCGGAAATTATCTCCTCGGGCAAACCCAGGCGGCGGCTGATCTCAAAGGCATTGCTTTTACCCGGCGCTCCCATTATCAACCGGTAAGTGGGAGAAAGTGTGGCAACATCAAACTCCATACTTGCATTGATAAAGCCGGGAGTATTAAAGGCAAATGCTTTTAATTCGCTGTAATGAGTAGTGGCCACAATATGGGCTCCTCTGGACTGGAGATTATCCAGAATAGCCATAGCCAGAGCAGCGCCTTCCGTAGGATCTGTACCGGCCCCCAGTTCATCCAGAAGGATAAGGCTGCGGCTGTCTGCTTTTCTCAATATCTCCACGATGTTGCTCATATGGGAGCTGAAAGTGGAAAGGTTCTGCTCTATGCTCTGCTCGTCGCCAATATCTGCCCACACTGCATCGTAACACCCGGTCTGGCTGCCTGATTCCGCAGGTATATGCAATCCGGCGCAGGCCATAACAGTCAGCAGGCCTATGGTTTTCAAAGTAACGGTTTTGCCGCCGGTATTGGGGCCGGTAATTACCATTGCAGAGGTATCCTGGGATAACTGCACATCTATGGGTACCACTTTTTCCGGAGGAATAAGGGGGTGGCGGGCCTTTTTTAACCTGAATATACCGTCATCACTGAGCCTGGGGGCGCAGCCGTCCATTTCCAGACTGAGCCTTCCCTTGGCAAATATCAGATCCAGACGGGCCAGCATAGCCAGATTGGCCTGGAGTTCCGTTATAAAACTTAGGGCAACGCCGGATATGCCCCGCAGGATAGCAGCGATCTCCTCCTCTTCACTCTGACGCAAAAGGGACAGCTCATTGTTAAGCTCCAGCACGGCCAGGGGTTCAATAAAAATAGTAGCGCCGGAGCTGCTCATATCATGGGCAACCCCTGCTATCTGCCCCCGGTATTCCTGGCGTACCGGCACTACATAGCGGTTATCGCGGATGGTAACTATAGGATCCTGCAGGTATTTAGCAGTATTGGGGTTTTTGATTATGCTGTCCAGCCGCTCCTTGATCCGCTCAGAACGCTCTTTGTATTTGCGGCGCAGGCCGCTTAGCCGCTCGGAAGCATTATCATTAATAGTAAGATCCGGGCCGATGGCCTTTTCCACCGCGCTTTCGATAGTTTTCAGTATGGTAAGGGATTTGCCTAATCCCTGAACTATAGGATAACTGCCTTTAAGCTCGCTGAAAAAGCCCTTCGTCAGGCGGGCGGCGCGGCACATCGCCGCCACATTGACCAAAGCTTCCGGTTCCAGCACACCGCCTATTTCCAGCTGATGCAGGGAGGAACGTATATCCCAAAGGCCGCCCAGAGAAAACAGGGGGTTCAACCGCAGTATTTCCCGTGCTTCGGTAGTTTCATTAAGCAGCGCTGCTGCCTGATAACTGTCGCTCACCGGCAGCAGGGCCTGAGCCATTTCCCGGCTGACCTTGAAAGAGCAGTATTCCGACAGGCGGTCGATCACCCGGTAGTATTCCAGTTTTTTCAATGATTTTTGATCCATAAAAACCTAATCCTTTTGGTGAGGAGTATATTATCTTTGGCAATAAAAAATCTGCAGCCACATCATACCCCGCGGTAAAGATGCCCTTTGGTATAATCCTGCATAATGCCGCCGATCCTGTCTGTTGCTTCTGCGAAACAGATATCATCCCCTGCTGCCAGTTGGTATAATTCCAGCAAACGGCTGGCTTTGGGACGATCATACAAACGTATATCCAGCAGCATATGGCTGACACCTGCCCTGCGCAGATTGACCGTTTCCTTCAGCAGGCAATGCTCCCTGGAATTAAAAACATGCATCCGGCAGGCATTATCACAGCGCAGAGGAAAGCAAAAGCCCTTTTCGTCACGGAAATAAAAATTATTTTTACTGCTGCGGCACGGTCTGGAACAGGGATTATTTTCCCTGCTGTCATGACGGCGGCCGCCGCAAAGCGCGCCCACCCCACAGTATTCGCTTACCATAACCTGCAAGGCCCCTTGGGCAAATACTTCGGTTTGCATCCCGCAGCTATCCAGCTTTTTCAGCTGCTCCAGATTGAGTTCAGGAGAAAGGGTTATCCTTTTAAGTCCCTGCTCTGCCAAAAACCGGCAGCAAGAGCTGTTAAAGCAGTTTAACCCCATTCCCCCGTAAACAGGTTTACGCCAGCCCAGATCACGCAGCATCTGTATCTGTCCCAGATTATTTACTACTAACCCGGATAAAGGCAGCTCCTGCCAGCTGATGATTTTTTTCAGCCAGTACTCTTCCTCGTGGGGCAGAATGATCTGAGGCAGATAGGGTATCAACCCGGCGCCCTTTGCCTGCAATTCCCGGCAAAGGCAGGAATAATCCACTTCTTCCCTGCCGCTGAATCCCAAGGCATCTATATAGATATCTTTCACACCTTTATCTGCAGCCAGCCTTGCCTGCTCAGTTGTAGCGGTCAATACACTTATGGCAGTTTTCCCAACTGCCTTTTGCTTTTCCGCAGGCAGGAATATCCTGATATTACCGGCAAAGGCATTATTATCCCAGGGACGCTGATCTCCTGCAGCCCTCTGGGCCAGAATATCCTCAACAACTTTCCTGCGGCACTTATTAAGCACCGATGAAGGGAGCATCACGCCTTTATCCAGAGCTCCCGTCAATTCGCCCAGCTTATATCCGGTGCCGCCCAGCCGGGAAAGCTGCACCCTGATACTGGTAAGATCACTGACGCTGCTGCGGGCAGGTTCCACCACATAATCGCTGGTATATGCGGCAGTGTAATTATCCTCATCCCAGGCCCGCAAATAAAAAGGCTGGCCGATACAGGCATTGAAAGCAAAATTCAGAGATCTGCAGGGAAAATCATCCATACTGCCGCGGGCTTCTTCCATTAGCGGGGCATCAAATATCTTAAAAACCCTATCCCCCTCACGGCCGCCTTTACAGCTTACGGAAACAGTATCTCCTGGTGCAGCCGCTTCCGTTGGCCCACCAGCCAAAGTCATATCTTCCACGGTCAAGGTGGGCTTATTACCGCCGCTGCCCCATATTTCCAGCATATCCCCAATATGCAATGGCTGGCTAAGCTTAAGGCTGATGCGGCCGCGGCCGGCAGACTGGATGCGTCCGGCAAAAACTCCCCGGTTATTGGGGCGGGCATAGCTCATCATGGCAGATCCCGGATTATGGCTCCAGTAAGCGGTGCAGTGATCCCTGTTGAATACCTGCAGCAGCCGGCGCATACTCTCCTCTGCTTCCTGTAGGGGAAGGCCTTTGGCCAAATTATCCAAAGCTTGTCTGTATACTTTTGTTACCACAGCAACATATTCCGGCTTTTTCATCCGGCCTTCTATCTTCCAGGAAGCAAGCTGCTGCCGGTAAAGCTTCTCTATTTCCTCATATCCCACCAGATCTCTGGGGGAAAGGAGATAATTGCCCTTACAGCAGGTTTTGACCTCCCGACCCAAATCATCCACCAGCTTATAGGCCATGCGGCAGGGCTGGGCACAGCGTCCCCTGTTGCCGCTTCGGCCCCCTACCATGGAAGAAAACAGACATTGGCCGCTGTAGCATATACAAAGTGCGCCATGGACAAAGGACTCCAGCTCAATATCAGTAGCTGAACGCACCCTGGCAATGTCCTCCAAAGAAAGCTCGCGGGCCAGGATCACCCGCTCCACTCCCTGACTGGCTAAAAAGTTGCAGCCGGCGGCATTATGAATACTCATCTGGGTACTGGCGTGCAGCGGCAGATCCGGCAAAAGCCGGCGCAAGGCGGTCATCAGCCCGATATCCTGAAGGATAATGGCGTCAACTCCGGCATGATACAGCTCGCCGGCATAATAAAGCGCATCCGGCATTTCCTCATCTGATATTAAAGTATTAAGGGTAACATAAATTTTGGCATGCCAAAGATGCGCCAGGCGTACAGCCTGGGCTATTTGCTCCAAAGTAAAATTATCGGCAAAAGCACGGGCGGAAAAAGTTTTTCCGCCCAGATAAACAGCATCGGCCCCATTAGCCAAAGCTGCCTGTAATGCGGCAAAACTTCCTGCCGGGGCTAATAATTCCGTCATTTTTATCTCCTAATTACGGCTGACGCGGATCAGGCCGGAGGCAGGGATGATCGTTACCCCGCCTGCTGATACCTTGTCAAGGAAAAGGTTCACTCCCAAACTATCGGATGCCATATGCCCTGCGGATATCACATTAAGATGGGATTCAGAGGCCGCATCCAGTATCTCTTTGCTTACAGCCATGCAAACCACTGTACTGACCCCTGCTTGCGCCAGCAGGGAGTAGTAACGGCTGGGGCCTTCCGTACCGCCGGTCATATCCACAAAAACCCGGCCGGCGCTGCGGCTGCCGCTGCCTGCCGCAATGGCAGGAGCATTATGGCAACGGGCGGCTGTAGCATATTCTTCCTCCTTAAGCAGCAGGTCGATTATATCATCCAGAGTATCCGGCTTTTGGGCGGCAAACATCCTGCTCAGATAATTGTTGACCAGATTATCGCAGGGAGTATGGATACATACCATATTCAATCCCAGCAGTCTGGCTGCATCCACAGTTCTTTGATAATTACTGGAACCAACGCTATGCTCCACTTCCCTTATTTTTGGTTCCATTATCTCCTGAGTCTCATTAAGCCGTATCCCGGCCTGAGAAAATGAATCTGTCTGTATATCCTTTACCTGGGCCAGATCAGCCAGACCGATACCCCGGGGATGATGAGACATTACCAGTCCGATACCTGCGCCATCCCGATTAAGCTCCCTGGTCAGCAGCAGTTCCGGTAAATCCATATCTATACCCACTATCATGGTATCGATATCCGTATCCGGATCGCCGTTTAGGATACGGCTATCGCCGTAAGGATTACTGAGCGAATCCTTATCAAAATAGATACGGCGGTTTTCAGGCAGCTTATCATAAGCTTTTTTGGCGGCGGTCAGCACTTTCCGGGCGCCCTCAAGGCCGCGGGGGTCAGCCTCCATACCCATTTCTATGGCCATAGAGAAAATATCTTTTATTTTCATAGCTCTCTCCTAAAACATATTGCCCAAATTAGCGACTGGGCAAACCGGCTTCCGCCGCCACCCCATCGTATTCTTCCTGCAATTCCTGAAGTTCTTCAGAAAGCATCAAAGCAGCCAGCGTAGCTGCTCTGGTCTGAGAATAATAAGGAGCCTGCCTGCGTATTTCCTCAATTTTTTCTTCCACAGCCTTAACGATGGCCTCCAATTTCTCCAGAGGCTTATCGCTGCGCAGAGTATATTCCACGCCGTCCAGACGAAATCTCAAAGAATTTTGCGCTACCATCAGCAGACCTCCCTTATCTTTTATATTCCCTACTTTATCGCAGCTTATAGCTGAGTTCGCTTTCCAACGCAGCTACTATGGAAGCAAAAGCAGCGTCTACCTCTTTATCGGTGAGCGTACGTTCATCATCCCGGAATTCCAGGCTGTAGGCAAGCGAACGGCAGCCGGCCGGAATAGGAGCTTTATCATAAAGATCAAAAAGCCGCACCCGGCGCAGGAACTCGCCGCCTGCATTGCGGATCACCGCCGCCACCTGGCTCTCAGCAATATCGGAACTGCCGATAACAGCTATATCCCTGGTGGAGGCAGGATATTTGGGCAAATCATGATCCTTGTTTCCCAAAGCCAGGGCCGCAGCCATAACAGCGGGCAAAGCCAGCTCGGCCACGATCACCCTGCCGGTAAGCTGATAATTCTCCGCAACCTTGGGATGGATCTCGCCCAGATAACCAATTTCCTCCCCATTCAGCAGCAAGGCTGCAGTACGTCCCGGATGAAGGAAGGGTCTGGTTGTACGGCGGTATTCAAAAGCAAGACCTAAAGTATCGAAAATATGATCCATAACGCCTTTAAGGGTAAAGTAATCATAGGCGCCGTCTTTTTGGAGCCAGCCTTCATCGGGAGCGCCGGCCACCAGCATAGCCAGGGTATCCACCTCTGCAGGCTGAGTGGCAAGCATATCTTCCGCAGCGGGAATATAAACCATACCCGTCTCAAAAAAGCGCAGATCCAGATTGCGGCGAGCCTGATTGCGGGCAGCGCTGTGCAGCAAGCCCGGCAGCAGGGTGCGGCGCATAACGGACTGGTCTTCACTTAAGGGATTGCTGATGGGCAGCACCCGGCGCCATTCATGGTCGGCGGGAAGCAGCAGATTATCCGCCTCTGCAGGATGGATAAAGCTATAATTCAGCGCCTCGTTAAGACCAGCAGCCGCGCAGGTCCGTTTCAGCTTATTCATAAATACCTGACTGGCGCTGCGGCCGCCGGCAGTGGCATTAACCGGTATAGTTTTGGGAATAAGGTCATAGCCTTTTAGCCTGGCCACTTCCTCAATAAGATCAACTTCCATGCTGATATCCTGCCGATAGGTGGGTACAGTTACCAGCACTGCTCCCTCGCCCTGTTTTTCCAGCTCAAAGCCGAGAGACTCTATTACCTGATCTATCTCCGCGATGGAAAAAGAGGTGCCAAGGATATGATTGACCCGTTCGGCTCTCAGCAGTATCCTGGCGGGAGCGGGGATGCTGCTGCAGACATCCACAGCGCCCTGGGCAGCAGTGCCGCCGCAGTATTTGACCATCAGCTGGGCTGCCCTGCGGGCTGCAGCATCACAATTGGCAATATCAACGCCCTTTTCAAAGCGCATGGAAGCTTCCGAAGGGATGCCCAATGAACGGGCAGCCTTGCGGATATGTACAGGCTCAAAGGCCGCAGATTCGATAAGAACATCGGTAGTTGCTTCCGTAACTTCACTTTCCATGCCGCCCATAACGCCGGCCACGCACACCGGGCCGCAACCATCGCAGATCAGGATCTCTCCGCCCCTGAATACTCTGTCTTTTCCATCCAGGGTAGTCATCTTCTCATTTAATCCGGCAGCGCGTACCACTATTTTTTGTCCGCGCAGCTTCTGATAATCAAAGGTATGCAAGGGCTGATTCATTTCCAGCATAACAAAATTGCTTATATCCACCACATTATTGATGGGACGCATACCTGCTGCCCGCAGATAGTTCTGCATCCACAGGGGAGAAGGGCCGATCTTAACGTTTTTGACCAGCCGTGCCAGATAACGGGGACAAAGGGATTCATCCTCCACCTCTATACTGATCTGTTTACAGATGGGCTCCCCTGCTTCCTCGTAAGAAAGATCGGGGTACTTAACGGGATTGCCGTTATAGGCGGCTGCTTCCCTGGCCAGATTTATCATGCCCAGGCAATCGCTGCGGTTGGGAGTCAATTCAATAAGCAGGACCTGATCCCGCAGATCCAGCGCATCCCGGATATCCATACCCAAAGGAGCTTCCTTGCCGGCAAAAGCATCATTCAGTTCCCAGATGCCGCTGTGATCATCGGAAATGCCCAGTTCCTTCTGGGAGCAAAGCATACCCTGGGAAACATGGCCGAAAGTCTTGCGGGCGCTGATGGTAAAATCACCGGGCAGGACAGCGCCTACCTTAGCGCAGGCCACCAGCAGCCCTTCCCGCACATTGGGGGCGCCGCAAATAATATCCAGCGGTTCGCCGGAGCCGGCATCCACCTTGCAGATATGCAGATGATCGCTTCCCTGCACCTTTTCGCAGCTAAGGACGCGGGCTACCACCACGCCGCTGAAATCATCAGCCATATTCAATATTTCATCATACTCCAGCCCGGCCTGAGTATAGCGGCGAGCCATTTCTTCAGCATCCCAATCTATATCCAGATAGGTTTTCAGCCAATTATAAGAAACTCTCATGACGGTGACCTCCAATTATTGTATCTGCCGCTAAAAGCTGGACAGGAATCTTACATCATTGTCAAAAAGCAGGCGCATATCGTTTATGCCGTATTTAAGCATGGCCACCCTCTCTATGCCCATACCAAAGGCAAAGCCGGAACATTCTTCCGGATCATAGCCGGACATTTCCAGAACTCTGGGATGCACCTGGCCGGAGCCGAGTATCTCGATCCACCCCATATTCTTACACAGACGGCAGCCTTTTCCGCCGCAGACAAAACAGGAAATATCCACCTCGGCGGAAGGCTCGGTAAACGGGAAATAACTGGGACGCAGACGGATCTCCCTTTCCTCACCAAACATTTTGCGGGCAAATTCCAGCAAAGTGCCTGAAAGATCGGCAAAGGTAACGTTTTTATCTATTACCAGCCCTTCCATCTGGTGGAACATGGGAGAATGAGTAGCATCGTCATCCCGCCTGTATACCACTCCGGGAGAGATTATCTTTACCGGCAGGCTGCCCTTCATCTTTTCCATAGTATGCACCTGCACAGGCGAGGTATGGGTGCGCAAAAGCATCCGCTCGCTGAAATAAAAACTGTCCTGCATATCCCTGGCAGGATGCTCGGGAGGCAGATTCAGCGCCTCAAAATTGTAATAATCGTATTCAACCTGAGGCCCCTCTGCAATGGTGTATCCCATACCCAAAAAGATATCTTCCATTTCTTCCTGAACCTGGGTAAGAATATGGCGGCTGCCCTTTTTAAGACTTATGCCGGGCAGGGATATATCTATGGTCTCTGCAGCAAGTGCAGCAGCGGTCTCCTGCTCTTTAAATTCAGCCATTTTAGCATTGATAGCCTGTTCCACATGGTTTTTAACCTGATTAACAGCAGCGCCCAGCACAGGACGCTCTTCAGGAGAGAGCTTGCCCATCTGCCGGGAAACAGCAGTCAGTTCTCCCTTTTTTCCCAGATAAGCGATTTTGATTTCCGTTAGTCCGGCAGCATTTTCCGCATTGCCGATAGCGGCGATAGCTTCGCTCTCGATCTTTTTCAACTGTTCCAGCATTTTCTTTCCTCCATACCGGGCACACCGGTTTTGATATCCGCAAGCAAAGACGTTAAATCATTGTTCCCCATAAAAGAAAAGCCTTTCATCCGCGGGGACGAAAGGCACAAACAGCGAGGATTACCGCATATCCGAAAGGACTACGGCAGGCTTACCCTGCGGTAAATGATATAAGCGGCGACGCTTCCGGTCTGCTCAAAAATCTTCCAAAAGGTATTGGCATCAATTCTCATAAGCTCTCTACCTTTCATTATATCTTTAGCAAAATTATATCATACAGCGGGCTATGGGGCAAGGCAAAATCACTTATTTGACAAAAAAACTTTGATAAAAAAGCACCGTTGCCGCGGCTGCCACATTCAATGATTCCGCGCCCTGCCGCATTGGCAAAGCCACTGCTCCGTCGGAGCGCTGCCGCCAGAAATCCGACACGCCTCCGGCCTCGGAACCCAGAACCCACAGATGGGGCTTTTGCAATTTATCTCCCATCTTACGGATATCCTGCCCGTCCATGGCGGTTATATATACTGCCAATTTCAGTCTATCCGCGACGGACGCAGCTTCCTCATTGCCGGCAGCACGGTAAAAAGGCAGGCGGAACAGGGCTCCCATTGCCGCTCTTACAGTTTTGGGATTATATGGATCGGCGCAATTTGGTCCCAGAATAAGCCCCGCGACATTTGCCGCATAGGCGCTGCGGAAAATAGCGCCCAGATTCCCCGGATCAGCCACGCCGTCGCAAAGGGCATAACAATGACCGTCAGACGGCAAAGCAGCTTTATCCCGCATCTGGCATACCATTGCAATTCCCTGACTGTGTTCGGTGGCAGTAAGCTGATTCAATAACCGGGAAGAAACGGTATAAACAGGCGCGCCTCCGTCAGCCGCCCTGGCGGCCAGCCCGCCAACAGCGGCAGAAGCGTCATCCGCCAGCAGCACATAACGCAGGACCTGGCCGCTTAAAAGAGCCTCTTCGCCCAAACGCAAACCTTCCACCAAAAAACAGCCGCTTTGAATGCGGCCCTTGCGCTGCTGCAAAGAACGGGCAAGTTTAAGGTATTGATTATCCTTGGAAGTGATAGTGAGCATATAACACCTGCAGATCATAATAAAAAACAGCCGGTGCTCCGGAGCGCCGGCTGTTATGCCGCTAAAGATTGGCTTTGGCCAATTCGGCGAATTTATTGAAAGCAGCGATATCGCTGACAGCCAGCTCGGCCAGAACCTTGCGGTTGACTTCCACGCCGGCCTTTTTAAGACCGTAAATCATTTTGCTGTAAGACAGGTCGTTCATACGTGCTGCTGCATTGATACGGGTTATCCACAGTTTGCGGAAATCGCCTTTCTTTTTGCGGCGATGAGCAAAGGAATAATACAGAGAATGCAGCAGCTGCTCATTGGCAACTCTGTACAGTTTGGAATTTGAAGCGCGGTAACCTTTGGTAAGCTTCAGAACTTTTTTATGACGTGCATGGCGGGTCATGCCTCTTTTTACTCTGGTCATGTCTATCTCTCCTTAAACTAAACTGTTTTTCTTTTCGCCGGGATTAAGCGTAAGGCAGCAGCTTGGAGAAACGACCGTTATCGGCGCTGCCAAGCACGGCAGATTTACGCAGGTTACGTTTTTGTTTCATGGTCTTGCAAGCCAATTTATGGCTGGCATAAGCATGGTGACGGCTGATTTTACCGGTACCGGTAATTTTAACTCTTTTGGCGGTACCGCGATGAGTCTTCATTTTAGGCATTTTTTTCCCTCTTTTCTTGACTTTGTTAAACTACTTTCCGCTTTTTGGCGCAAAAACTAGCGTCATATTTTTACCCTCTACCTTGGGAGCGCGTTCCACCACAGCCACTTCTGCCAGACGCTCAATGGCCCTTTCGCAAAGAACCTTACCCAGATCCTGATGGGTAATCTCGCGGCCACGGAACATCACGGTCACCTTGACCTTATCGCCATCTTTCAAAAAGCGCTCGGCATTCTTGACCTTGGTCTCAAAATCGTGCTCTTCGATATTGGGACGGAATTTTACCTCTTTGACCTGGGTCACACGCTGATTCTTTTTGGCTTCTTTTTCCCGTTTTATCTGATCAAAACGGTATTTGCCGTAATCCATAATGCGGCATACAGGAGGTTTGGCATTGGGGGATACTTCCACCAGATCCATGCCTTTGTCCATAGCGTGCTGCAAAGCCTCTTTAAGGGTAAGGATGACTGTGTCTTCTCCTTCTCCGCCCACCAGACGGACTTCGCTGGCCCTGATCTCTTCGTTGATGCGTAATTCCTTGATAAGTTTCACCTCCGTCAAAATAAAAACACGGCCGGAAGGCCGCGTCACAGAATCCCCCTTTGGGGATCCATATTAACCGATACCGCCTTGCAGTAAAGGTGAGAAGCGGCTGCTTCTGCTTTCTTGTTTGACTTAAAAAGTATAACACTGCTCCCCATGTATGTCAAGTAAATATTTTGTACGCAAGGAGCATAAGATAAACAGCGCAATATGCTTTACCCCGCAGATATTAAAAAAATTTTACAGGGAGAATAGCCATATGCTGAACATTTCTTTGGATCCCGCCGCCTCGTCCGCTTTTATAAAAGCCGCGTGCAACTATGCCCGCACCCCTATCAGCATAAAATTCAAAGGCCGCTGCCTTTGCATCAACGGCATGTCCCCGGAAGACGCTTCCAAAGCTTTGGCAGCCGCCGCTTTTCCTGCCAGGGAAAAACAGCTGCTGCAAAAATTATCCCGCAAAGTCCTGCCCAAAGCAGGCAAAATGCGGCGGCGGCAATTAACAGCACTGGCACAGACGCTGGCTGAAGAGGATATACCGCTGAATCCCCTATATCAGGGCATCCAAAGAAAAGAAATGCTGGCTGCGGAATTTCTTACTCTGTTGCGCGGCGGCGGCTGCGATCTGGACGGGTTTTGCCGCTTTCGCCTGACAGATTACGAAAAATACCTGAAAAACCTTTTGCTGCAGGCCGAAGAAGCACTGACAGCCCACGAAGAAGAGGAAGCCTATTACCGGCTGCTGTCCTCCTGTCTCAGCAAAGGCAAAGGGCAGATCACCATCTTTTTCTATGAAGGGGAAATCTGCCAGATCTGGGAAAAGGGCGAGGAAGGGCTCCGTCAATTGGAAGGAGGACATATCCATGGCGTGGAATGGCTGCTGCTGGCTAATCTGATAAAACTGGATCCATGCAGCATCACATTAAAAAACAGCTTTTACGCAGCTCCCATCCTTCTTGATATGCTGGAACGGGTCTTTGGCGATAAACTGATCATGGAGGCCTGAACAAAAACCGCCGCAAAAATCATAGACAATGCTTGACAAACCGTAAACGCGGTGCTAATATAGCCACAAACAAAAACCCTCGCACGGGAAAGGAGGCTCAGGCAAATGTTGTATTTGCATTATTACGCCGAATATCAATATACCAACTACGCAAATATCGACTCTTGCAACCTGACCTCTCCCGACTGGCGATGGCGTCATCAGTCAACTTTATAGGCATACCTGTCGATCCGCCCTTGTCATGGGCAATTCATTGTTGGGCTTGCTGTAGGCTGCCGGAGTTTATGGGTCTGTTTTCCTGTAACAATTCCGGAGCTGAATTATTTTATGGCAGCATACCTTTGAAGACTTAGGGTCGAAGGGTATGCTTTTTGCGTTTAAATCAAACTTAAAAAGCAAACCAACAAAAGAAAAGAGGAATATCCCATGACTAATAAATATCTTGACTTCGACAATTATCTTAAAAAGTATCCTGATAAAAACGGTTATTTCGGACAATACGGCGGCGCCTTTCTTCCTCCGCAGCTGCAGACTGCTTTTGAAGAAATAGACCGGGCCTATGCCACCATTGCCCAAAGCGCCCAGTTTATCAACGAGCTGCGCCGCATCCGCCGGGAATTTCAGGGGAGGCCTACTCCTGTCTATCATTGCCAGCGCCTTTCCAATCGTCTGGGGCTGACCCAGATATATGTCAAAAGGGAAGATCTGAACCATACCGGCGCGCATAAACTGAACCATTGCATGGGCGAGGGACTGCTGGCCAAATATATGGGCAAGAAAAAGCTGATAGCCGAAACCGGCGCCGGCCAGCACGGCGTGGCCCTGGCTACAGCCGCCGCCTTCTTTGGGCTGGAATGCGATATCTACATGGGTGAGGTCGATATTGCCAAGCAGGCGCCTAATGTTACCCGCATGAAAATGCTGGGAGCCCGGGTCATACCGGTTAAAGAGGGTCTGCGCACACTCAAGGAAGCCGTTGACGCTGCTTTCAATGCCTATCTGGACGAATATGAAACCGCTATCTACTGCATCGGTTCTGCTCTTGGCCCCCACCCCTTCCCCCTGATGGTAAGGGATTTCCAGATGGTGGTAGGCATTGAAGCCAGAGAGCAGTTTCTGGAGATGACCGGTCATTTGCCGGACAGTGTATGCGCAGCAGTAGGCGGCGGCTCCAATTCCATAGGTATGTTCACCCCCTTCCTGGCCGATCCTGTGGAAATATATGGCGTTGAACCTTTGGGCAAGGGCTGCGGCACCGGCGAACATGCCGCTACCATGACTTACGGTACTCCCGGGCTGCTCCACGGGTTCAAAAGCTATCTGCTCCAGGATGAAAACGGTCAGCCGCTGCCGGTTTATTCCGCAGCCAGCGGACTTGATTATCCTGGCGTAGGGCCGGAACACGCTCTCCTGCATGATCTGGGAAGGATAAATTATGTAACTGCCAGTGACGATGAGGCCATGGAAGCCTTTTTCATGCTTTGCCGCCTGGAAGGCATAATCCCCGCCATCGAAAGCTCTCATGCCCTGGCCTATGCCATCGAGGAAGCCCGCAAAGGGCAGCCTGGCTCCATACTGGTCTGCCTTTCCGGCAGGGGCGATAAAGATATCGACTACATACAGGAGCATTATGGATTCGGAGAACAATACGATTTCTAAAATACCTCTTGCATAATCATGGTTTTTTAGTTATAATTGGATTTATGCGGGAACGCGTAGATCTTTGCCGGTGTGATGGAATTGGCAGACGTGCTTGACTCAAAATCAAGTGCCTTCGGGCGTGCCGGTTCGAGTCCGGCCACCGGCACCAGCACCAATAAAGCCTGTTATCACAAATGATAACAGGCTTTATTGTTTACAAACAAAAATACGCCCTGTTTTATGAGAATAAACAATGGCTGAAAATAAATCATCCCAGCTTTTTAAAGGAGAAATCATCATAATGGAACAAAAGAACAATATACTGCTGCCCATATACAGCTTCGGCGTCCTGGCCCTGCTGGCGGCAATACTTATCATCCCATCTACCCGCAGCGGCTTCGAGCAGCTCACCTCATCCCACTGCTTTATCATGGGCTTTTTTAAATTCGCTATGCTGGCTACTGCCGGTGAGCTTTTCTCCCGCCGGCTTAATGCAGGCTACTGGCAGGCCCCCTGCTATTTATGGGCCCGCTGGCTGATCTGGGGAGTGATCGGTCTGTGGATAACATATATGATGAAAACTTTTTCCTTCGGTGTCAGCGCACTTATGCAAAACCATATCCTGCCCGGAGGAGATTCCCTTTTTCTGAAAGCCCTTTACACCAGCATCACCATGAATCTTTCCTTCGGCCCCACCTTTATGGCCTTGCATAAATGCAGCGATCAGCTGCTGGAGCAGAAAAAGAAAAAAGCCAGCTGTTCCCTGCAGGCTGTACTGGAAGCCATCAACTGGCAGGTGTTCGTCAAATTCACCCTTTTCAAGACCATCCCCCTGTTCTGGATACCGGCGCACACCATCACCTTTATGCTGCCCGCCAATTATCAGGTAACAGTAGCAGCCCTGCTTTCCGTAGCTCTGGGAATCATTCTCAGCATCAAAAAATAGCCTGTGCCCGTAAAAGGAACGGAGATATGACCATGGATATCTGGGAAAAACTCTACACTGAAGCAAAAGCACTTTATCATCCCGAGGAAGTATCGCCTTTCATTTATGCGCATCATGTGGTCTGCGCCATAGAAAGCGCCGACGGCCGTATTTTTACCGGCTTTTGTATGGAAAGCTGCAGCGGCGTGCTGGATCTGTGCGCCGAAAGGGTAGCTGCCCTTAATATGTATGTAAACAGCGGGCAAACCGTTATCAAAAGATTGGTGGCGTTTCGGGACAAAGCGCCGGACGGAGGAGCCAGCGGTATGCCCTGCGGAGCCTGCCGGGAATTTTTGCTGCAGCTTTCCCGTAAAAACCTTGATACCCAGATACTTGTTGACTATGAACAAAGAAAAACCGTTCTCCTGGGGGAACTGATGCCCTGCTGGTGGGGGATGGAACGCTATGCCGAATAGGATAATAAAAAAATATAAGTAAAATGATGCTTTGCAGGCAATAGAAATATCCCCGGCAAATATTTGCCGGGGATATTTCTATTGCCTGCGGGACAGTTCATAATCATCGTTATATCGATAAAAAGGGCACTCTTTTGTGTGGGATGTAAGAAAACGCTCCATATCATCCTCGTCCAAATTGGCTGCGCAGTAATAATAACCTTCATAATCGTCGTAAACATAGTTCAGACATTCATCACAACGGCTTTTTGCCATAAAAATGCCTCCTTTGCTTCTGCAATGATCTGCCGCCGTATTTATTATATTATATTTTACCTCTTTTATCCATCAAAAACCTTCAATATTGAGTTCCGCCCGTTCTTTGGACGTCTTCCTTTCAAAGCCATGGACCCAGTCCGACCAATGATAATAAGCCAGGTAGATCAGGGAACTGATCGCCCAGGTCAAGGGATAGGCCCAATAGATATATTTGATATCACCCAGAAAATGCATTACCAGCCAGATATAAATTACGCGCAACACGCACCAGACCAAAAGCATTATCAGCATAGGGACAAAAGCCCTGCCCGCACCCCGGCAAACCGCCGCTACGGAATGGGAAAAAGCAAGCAGAAAATAAAACAGGGTCACTATTCTGGCATTGGTCACGCCATATTCCATTACCTGCGGCGTATCATCAAAAATAGCTATAAGCTGCGGAGCGAAAATAAAAAAGAGCACGCCTATAAGCTCTGCCAGGACTGTTGCGGCAAGAATGCCAAAGCGGGCTCCCTCCTTAGCCCGCCGGTATTCCCCTGCCCCCAGATTCTGGCTGATAAACGTAGTGATAGCCATATTAAAGCTGATAATGGGCAAAAAGGCAAAATCTCCCAGACGGGAATAGATGCCGCTGGCAGCCATGGCAAATTGGCCAAAAATATTTATCTGCGCCTGCACTATTACATTGGCAATGGAAATTACGGAATTTTGTATCCCGGAAGGCAAACCCATTCTGAGCACCTCCCGGAGTATATTCCAGTGAAAACGAACTTCCCGCCAGCGCAGCCTATAAACGAAATCCCTGTTGCATAGATGACGGAAGCAAAGCAGGACACTGAATGCCTCTGCCAGTATGGTGGCTACTGCAGCCGACCAGACTCCCCAGCGGAACAATCCCACAAAAAGCAGATCCAGCAAAATATTTGTTACGGAAGAAACTATAAGATAATAAAGGGGGCGCCTGCTGTCTCCCAGGGCAGCCATAATATCCCTGCTTATCCCATAAAGCACCAGGGGCAGGCCGCCCATGAAATAAAAACGGAAATACTCTATGGCCTGGGGCAGAACATCCGGATCAGTATTCATCCAAATCAGAAAATAAGGAGTAAATATTACCCCCACCGCTGTCAGAAGTATGCCGCAGGCTATACCAAAGGCTATATTGGTATGTATGGTCAGCCGCACCCTTTCATTATCCGCAGCCCCGAAATAGCGGGAAATAACCACGCCGGCGCCCAGGGAAATACCGCTGAAAAAGCTTATCATCATAAAAATAAGATTACCGGATGAACTGACTGCCGCCAGGGCGGAAGTACCCAAAAACTTGCCTACAATAAAAGTATCCGCCAGGCTGTAAAGCTGCTGAAAAAGCTGGCTCAAAAAAATAGGCACCGCAAAGGCGCTGATAAGCTTATATGGTTTGCCGCCGGTCATATCCTTTACCGGCGGCGGAGCTTTTCTTTTATGCAAATGCCACATAAAAACACTGACCTCGCCTATACCAGATTACAGTGGATGTCAAAACAACAGTAAATAAACATTTTGGATGTTAATTTTATCATATTTCACATCAATTCTTCAACAATAATAAAAACAGTAAGCAAAACAAGGGGGCGGGATGTTTTCCGCCCCCCTTGTTTTGCTGTATAAATTAATAGTTCCGGTTTTTAATATAACTTAAAAGTGCTGCCGCACCCTGCCCGGGTTCTCCAGCTGATAGCCGCCCATCTGCATAAGTTTTTCACGGAACCGGCTGCCCGCCAATATTTCCAGCAGTTTTTGGAGCATGGGATTATCCCAGGCATGATCCGGTATCAGCAGATCATATTGTTCAACGCAAACCGGCAGAAAGTCCAGATCGTACAGGCTGGCAGCAGACCATATGCCCATGCCGGCATCCGCGCCTCCCTGAGCTATCTGAGCCGCCACAGCAGTATGGGTAAATTCCTCTCTGTCATAGCCGCAGACAGCGCTGGAGTCCATTCCGTATTTCCTGCACAAATGATCCGCCAGGATACGCGTTCCGGAACCCTTCTGCCGGTTGACATAATGCAGGCCGTCAGCCGCTATGTCCCGGAAATCCCGTATGCCCAGGGGATTGCCTTTTTTCACCATCAGCCCCTGTATCCGTCCTACGCACTCCACCAGCCGTACGCCGCCGTTGGGGAAATACTTCTGCACATAAGCAGTATTGTATACACCATCTTCTTCATTGAGCAAATGAATACCGGCCAAATGGGCCTGGCCGCGGCGTATAGCCATAATGCCGCCCATAGAGCCCACATGGGATGAGCTCATATAATATTCCGGGCAGGCCAAATGCAGCATATTGCGCAGCTCATCCAGGAGAGGGTCATGGCTGCCGGTGGCTATCAGGGTATGGGCCAGTTCCTCCCGGGATCTCAGCAGCTTTACCTTGACAGTTTCCCCGGCTTCGTACCCCTCCTGCTCCTGGGGTATATCAATAATACCGTCTGCTTTCATAAAAGAGGTGACTACACCGCTGCCCCGGTTAAGGGGGACAGCCACCATCTTACCGCCTACCAGCCCAAGCTGAGTGCGAACAAACTCCCGGTATTTGGTACCGGAAACCAGCGTTCCGCCTAAAACAGCCTCCACAGTTTCCGGCTCTGCCGCGGTATTGCCGCAGCAATAATCTATCAGCGGCTTTAATATCTGTTCTATAACGATAATACCGGAAACCGGATATCCGGGCACTCCCAGCAATGGTTTTGCGCCGGAATAACCGAGTATGGCCGGCTTACCGGGCCTGATAGCTATGCCGTGATAAAGCACATTGCCCACCTCGCCGATAATACGGCAGCTCAAATCATCTCTGCCTGCGGATGAACCGGCATTGAGGATAACCATATCGCACTCACTTAAACCCTGTTCAACTGCTGCTTTTATAAGCCGGAAATCATCTTTGACAATAGGATACGCTTTTGCTTCGGCCCCCCACTGCCGCAGCATGGAACAAAAAATGGCTGAATTGAATTCCAGAATATCACCCGGGCTAGGATCTGCCGTGGGATAAACTATCTCGTCGCCGGTAGGAATTATGCCTACCAGCGGTTTTCTAATCACAGGAACCTGTAGCACACCGCCGGCTATCATGGCGCCCACCGCGGCCGGAGTAATGCGGCAAAGAGCGGGCAGTATCATCTCGCCTGCGCAGATATCTTCGCCTATCTGGCGGATATGCTGCCAGGGAGAAGCTGATACATAAAGTCTGACGCTGCCATTTTCCCCCTGCACAACATCTTCTATCATAACCACGGCGTCGCAACCTTCCGGCAAGGGATCGCCGGTATCCACCTGAACGTATTCACCGGGCTGCAGGGTAACGGGAGTAGTTTCCCCTGCGCGGAAAGTACGGCTGGCTGTCACAGCTATGCCATCCATAGCACAGGCATGATAATGGGGAGCGCAGATATGGGCATAAACTGCCTGCGCGGTAACGCGGCCGGCAGCTTCCGCCACAGGAATGATCTCTTCAGCAGGAGCCATACCCTTATCGCATAATACACGCAAATATTCTTCTACTGCCTTATCCAAAGGCACATTGGTAAGATACTGAAACGCCATATTAAACCTCCTGCAAATATTCTGCCTTTAATTATCGCCTGCGTCATACAGCGAAACCCAGACAGTTTCTCCTGCCATAGCTCCCTCCTGATCGCAGGGGATGCAAAAGCAGCCGTCCGCCGCTGCCAGATCGCTTATCTGAGACGATTTCGCCCGCCTGGGCACAGCATGGATACCGTCATCCCGCTGCTCCAGGCTTACCGTGGTATACTGGGCTCTTCCATGATTGGCGCCCACCTTTTCATCAAGCACAGCGGGTATCAGATACTCCCTGCGTTTTCTGGCGCTTAACCTGTCTGTCAGGATACGGACGAATTGACGGGTGATAAAAAAGGCTGCGCCCGGATGCCCCGGCAGGCCTACCACCGGCTTGCCCTCAACTATACCCAATAAAGTAGGTTTACCCGGCTTTACCGCCAGGCCATGGACCAAAAGCTCTCCTGAAGCAGCTATTACCCGCTCGGTAGCGTCTTTTACACCCACGGAGCTGCCACCGGAGATAAGTACCAGATCGTTTTCTGCAACAGCCGCCTCCAGGGCTTTGGCAAGCTGTTTTTCATCATCACGGATAATCCCGTAATCCCTGGCCAGGGCTCCCTGCTGGCTCATTTCCGCGCACAAAAGCAGTGAATTGATATTGCGCACCTGCCCCGGGCCGGGATCCTGATTTGGCGGCACCAGCTCGTCCCCGGTAGAAATTATTCCCACCCGCAACTGGCGGCGTACCGGTACTGTAATGATACCTAGTGCAGCCAAAGCTCCTATATCATGGGCTGCCAGCTTTTTACCGGCTGCTATGACCTTTTTTCCGGGATAAACATCATCCCCCCGGTAAACTATATTATTGCCGGGAGCGGCAGCTTTCAGTACCCCTATGGTGCCGTCGCCGTAATCCTCGCAATACTCAAGCATTACCACAGCATCCGCTCCTTTGGGCAGGGCTCCGCCCGTAGGAACATACTGACACTGCCCCGGAGAGATATCACAAGGCGCAGAACTGCCCATCAATACCTGACCATGCAGCTGCAGCAGGGCGGGCATAGCCGTTCCGCAGCCAAAGGTATCCTCGGCCAGCACCGCGTATCCGTCCACCGAGGAACGGTCAAAACCCGGCACATATTCCTTTGCTATGATATCTTCATAAAGGATACGCCCCAAAGCCTGTTCCAGAGCCACATCCTCCTTTGGCAATACCGGCTCAAAGCGTTCATTAACTATATCCAAAAATTCCTGCGGCGTTTTTACCTGAAGCATAATGCACTCCTTATTTACTGCTAACGCAAATGCAGATAATTAATAACATGATCCCTGAAGCGGCGGGAATGTTCGTTAAGATGCTTGTCCCGCCGGAAACAGATCATCATTTCCCGGGAAAAACGGGGATCATCTATGGCAAGCAGCCGGATATTTTCCTCCGCCTCATAAGCAGCGGCATCGCTTTCCGGTACGAACCCTGCCACCAGATTATCGGCGATAGCCCTGCAATGATAGTCCGGGCTGTCCGTAAACATCTGCGCCTTCAATGGTATATTCAGATCTATGCAAAGCCGGTAGGGATACTCCACATAATTATCCTGACGCAGGAATATGCAGTCATGATGCGCCAGGTCTTCCGGCAAAACGCTGCTCCTAGCGGCCAGGGGATCATTTTTATTAATGGCCAGCAGGTAGCGGACCTCCCCCAGGGAATAGCCGTTAAATTTTCCGTAACGGATGTTTTGGGGATATACTATCATATCGTAGTCATTGATATCCAGCTTATCAAGGCGTTCGATATTGCAGTTGATATCCAACTGAGCGTCAGGACAGGCCTTAAGAAAATCATGAAGGCAATCCATTATCTGCCGGTTGGCGCCGCTTAGCCCCACCCGTATTTTACTGCCCGAGCCCCGGGATATAACCGCCATATCGTCCAGGGCAAACTGCAGCTCCAGCAATACCATTGAGCTGTATTCCAGAAAGCGTCTTCCCTGCTGATTCAGGGTTATCCGCCGGCTGCCCCGGTCAAAAAGAGGCATACCAAGCTCCTCTTCAAGCATGGATATGTTTTTGGAAAGGGAAGACTGGGTAAGATGCAGCAGCCGGGCTGCCTTTGTCATATTTTCCAACTGAGCCACGGAAACAAAATAGCGCAACTGGGTAATATTCATCCGTTCACCTCATAATATCTATTCTATTTTGGAATGGCTGCATTGGGATAGCGTAATAAGCGGATTAACAGCAAAAGGATATTTTAAAGCAGCGACCTTAAATATTATAACAGATTTTGTTATCTGTCATACCCAGAGAATAAAATTTTTAATTATTATAGCCTTTTCCATTCCAAAAAGCAATATGCCGAGGTTGCAGAACTATTTACAAAAAAATGCGGAGCGATTAAACTGAAAATAGAAAAAATGTGAGTATTTTCACAAATGCAACTAAACATAATAATACCGAAAGGATGGTAAATAATGAGAGTTCTCCGCATCAATTCCCGCACCCACGAATATCACTATGAACCCTTTAACGAGGAATGGCGTTATTTCGGACAACGCGGCCTTATCGATAAATTTATCGAAGCCGAACTGGACCCCAAGTGTGATCCACTGGGTCCTGACAATAAGCTCTTTTTCGTTACAGGTATGTTTGCCGGCACCGGCGTCCCCAGTTCCGGACGTATTTCAGGCGGCGCCAAAAGTCCTTTGACCGGCGGCATAAAAGAAAGCACCAGCGGCGGTATTATCGGCCCCGCCATGACCGCACTGGAGATCAAAGGCATGGTCATTGAGGATCAGCCCGGACCTGACGATCCCTGGAGCGTTATCAAGATCGACGGTGAAGGCAATGTGGAATTTTTGCCTGCCGACGAATATTTGGGCAAAAACACCTACGAAGTTTCCGAAATGATCTGGGATAAATACGGCAAGGGCACCGGCGCTATGGTACTGGGCCGCGGCGGCGAGCTCTGCTACAAGGTAGCCAGCATCATGTGCATCGAGTTCAATACCGGACATCCCTGCAGGGCCATGGGCCGCGGCGGTCTGGGCGCAGTGATGGGCTCCAAAAAAATCAAAGCTATCATAATGGAGAAAAGCAGCCACAGATACACCCCCGTTTATGCGGATAAAGAGAAATTTGACGCCGCCAAAAAGGCTATGGTCAATGTAGCCACCACCAACCCCAAATGCAAAGGCTTCACCACTAAAGGTACCGCAGG
>CAKQQU010000010.1 GCA_934271085.1 uncultured Bacillota bacterium
CTGGCCGTAACTACGCCCAGCTTCTTGCGATATAAACCATCAAAAGCATCAAGTGCTTCCTCGATCATGCCTTCGCGGTTTTTATCAAGAAGGATAAATAAAAAATTGCGCACAAAAGGATGCAGCTGGGAGCCGTATACTTCGTCGATCAGCTTTTTCTTGTGGGGTGCGTCAATGGCACGCCCGATGATAAGCTGATTATAACCTGCAACTCCTGTCAGCTGCTCACGCAGCATATTGACTTGCTCGGCAACATCCGCGGTAATATGATGTTCTTCTGCAGCATCGAACAACGCCCGCGCATATCTTGCTGCTAAAGTCCCGCTACTCATTGGATCTGACCTACTTCTTTAATATAGTTGTCCATCAGTATCTTTTCCTGCTGGGGAGTCAGGTTCTGAGTAAGGAGCTTTTCCGTGGCTAAAATGGCGATATCAGCGATCTGAGTTTTCAGATCATGGATAGCCTGGGCCTTTTCTTTTTCTATCTGGGCAGCAGCGGCATCGGTGATGCTTTTTGCTTCCAGTTTGGCTGCATTCACTATCTCATTCTTGACTTCTTCACCGCGTTTTTTAGCGTCGGCAATAATTGCATCAGCCTCGGTTCTGGCTTTAGCTATTTCGTTACGGATATTTTCCTCGCTCTGAGCTGCCTCCAGCCGTGCTGCTTCTGCAGCATCCAATGCTTCGTTGATAGATGCTTTTCTATCATCGAGCATTTTCATTATGGGCTTATAGAGGAATTTTTTCAGCAAGAACAGCAAAAGGCAGAAGTTAAAGATAGTGAAAATAAATTCCCAAATGCTGAGACCTAAAATTTCCATAGGTCGGTTGACCTCCTTGCAACGACTGCCGGGGACGGGTCAGCGTCCCCGGGCAGTTTAATACGAAGTCTCTTTACCCAACTTTACCAACGAGCATAATGGCGATCAGCAGAGCATAAATGGTCAGCGATTCCATGAATGCCAGAGAAAGAATCAGGGTAGTACGGATGGTGCCGCTGGCTTCAGGCTGGCGAGCCATACCTTCCAGAGCACCGGCTGCTGCATGACCCTGACCAATGGCAGCGCCGATAGCGCCAAGACCAATAGCAAGACCAGCACCAATAGCGATCAAACCGGCTGTCATGTGTTGACGACCTCCTTTCGACGAATCTGAATACAAGTATATGGTAAAAACAATGTGACCGTAATTAGGTATTAAGCTTATTCCTCTTCACCAATGGCTTCATTGATGTAGAAAGCGGAAAGCATTACGAAAACCAAAGCCTGTATCAATCCCATCAGCAGGGAAAGAGCCATCAGGATTACCGGAACAGCTACCGGCACCAGGTTGAATATCTCATGGCTAACGGTTTCTTCACCGAAAACATTGCCGTAAAGACGGAGGGTGAGGGAAAGTGGTCTGACAAATTCATCGATCAGCAGCAGCGGCAGCATAAAAGCGAAGGGTTTGATAAAATGCTTGGCATAGCCGCCGATACCGTTATATTTGATGCCGCTGTAATGGGTCATGCAGAAAGTGCAGACCGCCAGACCAGCGGTGATATTGACTACGGAAGTAGGAGCCGCAAAGCCGGGAAGCTTACCGCAGAAGGGAATAAGGCCGCAATAATTGGAAAGGAGAATGAAAACGAATAAAGTTCCCAGATACGGAAAATAGCGGTTGATGTATTTTTTGTCGATGATGCCGCCCAAGAAATCACGAAGCATCTCGATCCATTTTTCCATAACATTCTGCAGTCCTGTAGGCCGCAGTTTCATATGTTTTGTTGCGATAATTGATAAAACAACCAGCAAAACAGTGATGGCAAGTGAGGTAGTCATCACGCTTGTGACTTCAACCGGTCCTATTTTGAATAATACGGTATGGCCTTCCACGTTTACATCCCCTTGTTGATAGGATTTATTAGTAAGGTTGCTAAAACCTTTTTAACACATTACTTTTTTAAACCCATTATGCAAAATATTAGCATTAAATTTTTTATATGTCAAATCCAAAGCCATCCTTTGTGTAAAAAAATGCCGGTTAAAGTTATTGCGTTTTCTGATGACTTTCGGTGGATTTATCATAATTCTTGATCTTTCGGGCATTATGCAAGGATGGCAGCTTGCTGCTGATGGAAAGGCTGATTGCTGCGCAGATCAGTGTCACCTCGAAAGAGTACGGCCATAATTTGCGTAAAAAAAATATTAGCAACAGCACTACTATGCTGATGAAAGTAGATATGATCTGTGTAGGATAAAGTGTTTTGGCGGTGAGCTCTTTTTTGCCTGTGAAAATAGGCCGCCAGAGGATGAGGTACTTAAGCAACCCCCACAATGCTCCGTATGCCAGCCCGGCAACTGCCGCTATCAGAAAATCCAAACTGTTTTTACCTGCTTTCCTGCTTTGATTTTTTTACATTGCCGCCGTTTTTTTTATCTAGCGTGCTGAATCCTTTTATCAGCCTGGCAAAGGATGATGCTATGGCCAGCAAAGCGCCGATAATAGTAAAAAGCGGTGCTGTCGCAAATTTTTTGTCCAGATAGGCGCCGATCAAAAAGCCCAGGATATATATGGAAATCCCTATGGTTAATCCAAAGGTGATACATATCTGCCAAACCTGTTTGTTCTCGGCGCTAAATTTGGGGTTGGCCATAATTATTCACCAAAATAATTAAAAGTTCTGTCAGTAATCGGTTTTTCCTGCCAAAAATTTTAAAAGGTTAAGCTCCTTAACAGCAGCTTTTATTTATTTTCGGCAATGGCGGAAATAATGGAGGCAATGCGTAAAGCCGCCCGGCCGTCTCCGTATGGGTTATTGGCCTGGGCCATTCTGTCGTAAAAAGCCTTGTTGCTGAGCAGGAGATCAACGCCCTTATGCACATTATCGTAATTATTGCCTATCAGCATGGCAGTGCCTGCTTCCACTGCTTCCGGTCTTTCTGTAACTGCTCTTAATACCAGCACCGGTTTGCCTAAGGAAGGTCCTTCTTCCTGCATACCGCCGCTGTCTGTGACCAGCAGGTAGGCTTGCTTCATAACGTGGCAGAAGGGAAGGTAATCCAGTGGCTCGCAGAAGTGAACTCTTTTATTATTGCCAAGCTTTTCTTTGGCTATTTCCCTTACCAGCGGGTTTTTGTGTACGGGGAAAACGACCTCTGCTTCAGGATGATCTGCCAGCACATCATTGATAGCTGCGAAGATCTGCTTCATAGGGCCTCCCCAGTTTTCCCGGCGGTGGCAGGTAAGCAGAATGATTTTTTTGCTCCAGTCAACGTCGTCCAGCCCCAGGCCATTAAGGGAACAGGGCTTGTCCACCGCCTGCAGCAGCGCGTCGATGACAGTATTCCCCGTAATATAGATCGATGATTCTGCCACATTTTCTTTTCGCAGATTATTGGCTGCAAGCTCTGTAGGAGCAAAATTGTAATCAGCCAGTAAAGTTGCGATCCGTCTGTTGACCTCCTCCGGAAAGGGCGCATACTTATCGCCGCTGCGCAAACCGGCTTCCACATGGCCGCAGGGGATCCCGTGATAATATGCCGCCAGTGCTGTAGCCATGGTGGTGGTAGTATCGCCATGGAATAAGACCAGTTCCGGCTTTTCATCCTCCAGTATGGGATACAGTCCCTTGAGTACGGCGGAAGTTATATCTTCCAGAGTCTGGCCGTGCCGCATAAGATTAAGATCGTAATCAGGATGAATATCAAAAAGCTGCAATACCTGATCCAGCATTTCCCTGTGCTGGGCAGTAACGGCAACAATGCTTTCGATACTAGGCTCCCGTTCAAGGGCCTGCAGCAGCGGGGCCATTTTAATTGCTTCCGGGCGGGTGCCGAAAACAGACAGAACTTTCATTTTTTTTTCTCCAGTTTTCTATAAATTTCCAAAATGAGGATCAGTAACCAAAAACTCCTTCAAGGGATTCGTCATTATCTACCCAGTCGGCAACTTCGATCACCCTGTATTGGTCACGGTCATCCCTTACGTATACCTTCCGGATACCGGAATTAATTATCATACGTTTGCACATGGAGCAGCTGGTGGCGTTTTCCACATAACCGCCTTTGATAATATCCAGACCCACCAGGTACATATCCGCTCCCATCATCTGATCGCGGGAGGCGGCTATAATGGCGTTTGCTTCCGCATGGACACTGCGGCAGAGCTCATAGCGTTCGCCTCTGGGAATATTAAGCTCCTCCCGGATGCAGCGGCCCAGATCGGAACAGTTTTTGCGTCCTCTTGGCGCGCCCACATAGCCTGTGGAGATGACCTGATCGTTTTTGACTATCACGGCTCCGTAGTGTTTGCGCAGGCAGGTGCCCCTTTGGGATACTATCTCCGCCAGATCCAGATAGTAATTGATCTTGTCCCGTCTTTTCATTGTTATTTCATTCCATTCTCTTTTTCTATATCGGATATCATATCCAGCCTTATCTGATGCCGGCCCCCGCCGAAATCAGTATTAAACCAGATATCAACGATATGCTTCATCATATCTGTATCGATGACCCTGGCGCCCATAACCAGGATATTGGCGTTATTATGCTCACGGGAAGCCTCCGCGGTAAATCCATCATGGCACAAGGTGGCCCGGATACCTGCAAATTTGTTGGCGGTGATGCTCATGCCGATGCCGGTACCGCAGATAAGTACTCCCCGCTCAGCCTCGCCGGACTGCACAGCCTTGGCTACAGCGGCGCCATACTGGGGATAATGGACGCTTTCTTCAGAATAACAACCTTTATCTTCTACCTGAAAGCCTTTTGCTTCCAGATATTTTTTGATCTCTTCTTTTGCCGCAAAGCCGGCATGATCACTACCGATAGCGATTTTCATATCATATCTCCTTTAATTCAGCCGTTTATATAAACTTTTGGCAGACGATTGCCCAGCATACACATTATTTCGTAGCTTATGGTGCCCATCTGGTCCGCCAGATCTTCTGCGGTTATCTTTTCTGCGCCGTCCTGGCCGATTATGGTCACTATATCTCCCGGTTTCAGGGGAGTTCGCCTTACTATATCCGTCACATCCAGCATGATGTAATCCATGCAGACCCGTCCGGCAATAGGCGCGTATTGTCCCTTTATCAGGGCGCCGCCCTTGGGTTGCAGCAGCCGGGATACGCCGTCTGCATAGCCTAAGGGGATAGTCGCGATAACGCTGTCTCTTTGCGCCTGCCAGGTGCAGGCATAGCCTACTTTCGCACCTTTGGGTATGCTCATCAATCTGGCTATTTCGGCTTTCACCGACATCACTGTCTGTAAGCCGGGGCAGGTGACCTCAGCCGAAGGGGAATACCCGTAAAGAATGATGCCCGGCCGGCACATTTCATGGATATACTGGGGCAGATCTATGACAGCCGCGGAATTGGCAATATGCCGCAGCTGAAAGGTAACTCCCTTTTTGGCGCACATGGCAATAAACCGCTCAAACTGTGCATGCTGCTGATGGCAAAAGCTTTTGTCCTTTTCATCGGCGGCTGCGAAGTGGCTGAATACCCCTTCCAATTTAAGCCCCGGAAGCTGGGATATTCTGTATACCTGCTGCGCAGAATCTTCATTGACGGCAAAGCCAAGACGGCCAAAGCCGCTGTCAACCTTGATATGTACGGTTGCTGTCTTACCGGCAGCCACTGCCGCCCGGGATAATGCCAATCCTTGTTCCCATGTGTAGACAGCTATAGCTATATCATAGGCGATAGCAGCGCCGTACTGTCTGGGAGGCAAATAGCCAAGGCAAAGTATGGGCGCGGTAATATCTGAATCCCGCAGGGCAGATGCCTCCTGCAGCGAGGCGACCGCAAAACGGTCTGCGCCGTTTTCCAGCAGAATCCGAGCGCAGCGGCAGGCCCCGTGTCCATAGGCGTCGGCTTTTACTACAGGCATGATAAGCGGTTTTTCACCCACCATTTTTCTTATCTGTCGCATATTGCCGGCCAGAGCGGACTGATCTATTTCTATCCAGGCCCCTCTGAGAGGAAGTTCCGTTTGCATATTATCAGCCTCGCTTTAGCGATCAATGGATTTAAGAGCTGCGGGTATAGCCTCAACTATATCTCCGGCCAAAAGACCTGCGTTGCCTCTGGTACCAACAGCAATATCACCGGCACGGCCATGAAGCCATACTGCGCAGGCTGCCGCTACGGCAGGTACCATGCCCTGGGAAAGCAAAGTTGCTATCATGCCGGCCAGTACATCGCCGCTGCCGCCTGTGGCCATGCCCGGGTTGCCTGTATTGTTGATAAATACTCTGCCTTCCGGGGTGGCGATTACAGTGCCTGCGCCTTTAAGCACCACTACAACATTGGTCTGTTTGGCGAAACCTTCGGCAACAGCGACCCTGTTGCTTTGAACATCAGTTATACTTACCCCCAGCAGTTTTGCCATTTCGCCGGGGTGAGGGGTGATTATCAGCGGTGCGTTGGCTTTTTTCAGCAGCCGCAGATAACCGCATACAGCGAAAAGGGCATCCGCATCGATAACTGCAGGGACAGTAAGTTTCGGCAAAAATTCCCTGATAACTTCCAGTGTTTTTTCATCTCTGCCCATTCCCGGGCCTATCAGCCAGGCTGTGGCAGGAAATGCGGCCATTCTATCCAGGTTTTCCATGGATACGCCGCCGATTTCATTATCGGTAACAGATAAAAGCATTGCTTCCGGCAGCTGTGCGGTAAAGGCCGGCCGTACTGCGGAAGGCAAGGCTGCAGTAAGTTTGCCGGCTCCCATCTTCATAGCTCCGCGGGACGCCAGAATAGCCGCGCCGGGCATTTGGGGAGAACCTGACAGTACGCCTACATGACCATAATCGCCTTTATAGGAATCTATGGCCCGGGGAGTCAGCCAGTGACGGCAAAAGCTCTCATCAATAAGCTCTCTGTGGCTGCCCAGGTTTTCTGCCGTCTGGTTGGGTATGGAAATATCAGCTACCACCAGTTCTCCCACATAAGGGTGGGCTGCCGGCAGGGTAAGGCCCAGTTTGCAAAAGCCAAAGGTAACTGTAGCGGTAGCTTTAACGGCGCCGCCCAGCGGTTGTCCGGTGCTGGATGAAAGCCCGGAAGGAATATCAACAGCAATAACAGGTGTATCGCTTTCATTAAGCATATTGATAACAGCCAGAGCGGTTCCCTGTACATTATCATGCATCCCTGTGCCGAATATGGCGTCGATAGCTATATCAGAACTCCACAGCGCCATACGGGCCACATTCAACCGTTTGCCTTCTGTCAGTTGAAAGCCGCTTATACCCATATTGTTGATAATATTATAGTTGGTCAGCGCATCGCCGCGGAACACTTCCGGATCGGTTAGGAAATAAAGTCTCACTTCGCATCCGCGATTGAAAAGATGCCTGGCAATGACCAGCCCGTCTCCGCCATTGTTTCCGCCGCCGCAAAAGATGGCCGCTTTTTTGCCTGCCAGATTCCCCAGGATCTTTTCTGCCTGCTGTACTACGGCCTGGCCTGCATTCTCCATAAGGACAATACCCGGTATACCATATTCGTTGATGGCCATGCTATCTGCCTGGCGCATTTCTTCCGCTGTTACGAGACGCATATTGTTTACCTCCTTGGTATTACCTGAATATTAGTTTTTCTCTTTTTATATTACAGTTTCCTGCTGTATACGGTTTACCTGATAAAGCAATAATATCACTTATCCGGCATTTTCGCAAATAAGCAGCGGCCTGCATTCAAGCTTATCTGCAGAAACATTATAAAAAGACGTGCCGTTGATTTCGCCTTGAAACGCTTCTGCCGCGCTGCCGTGAATATGTCCGTACACGCAGTAGCTGACATTATATTCCCTGATGATTCTGGTAAAATCGCTTTCATGGCCTGTATCATCCACAGGAGGATAATGAAGCATAAGAATAATGGGTTTGCCGTATTTGGCGGCTGCATCCAAAGCAAATCCCAATCGCAGCAGCTCCCGGTCGTATATTTTGCGGTCAGTATTTTCTTTGAAATCATTATGCTCAGGCAGCAGCCATCCCCGGGTTGCGCAGACAGCAAAGCCGCCGATATCCAGCGCGTCGTGCTGCAGGGCGCTTATGCCTGCCGGCAGAGCGTTGCGCACTTTGCCGACTCCGTCCCACCAGTAATCATGGTTGCCCCGGCAAATGATCTTTTTCCCCGGCAGATCTCCTATGAAATCCAGGTCATAGCAGGCTTCCTGCAGATTCATTGCCCAGGAAATATCCCCGGGAATAAGTACGGTATCATCGGAAGATACGGTATCCAGCCAATTTTTCCTTATTCTGGCAGGGTAGTTATCCCATTGGCTGCCGAAAATATCCATGGGTTTGGTAAGAGGAGGCGGGTTTGTCGGATCATATTTTCTTTTAAATGAAAGATGCAGATCGGATACACCAAAAATTTTCATTGTTACCCCTTATTTTTGTTGATGTATGATTTTTCCGTAAGTGGTAATAATAAGCAATGACAATTTGAATTAACAGGAGGTTAAGTATGACAAAACTTACCGGATGGGACAAATTTATTTTGGCATTGATCATTATCGGTGCTTTGAATTGGGGCTTGATCGGTTTTTTCCGTTTTGACCTTATCGCTGCCATTTTCGGCGGCCAGCTTCAGGCCATCAGCCGTATTATTTACGCCCTGGTTGGTTTGGGCGGTCTCTGGGGATTGACCGTACTTTTCCGCAGAAGACACCATGATGAAGCCAGGCATGCCTAGTTAAAATGAAAAGGTCAGGCGCCGCTGCGGCGTCCGACCTTTTTGTCTGCACAATGGCAAGGTGATTATAGCAAAAAAATAGCTTTTGGGCAAGTCAATGCACCGCTTCTATTCTGCCTTAAGAATATCTTTTTGCAGTTTGCGTATTATTCTTTTTTCCAGCCGGGATATATAGGACTGGGATATTCCCAACATATCTGCTACTTCCTTCTGAGTCTTTTCTTCTTTGCCGAAAAGACCGAAGCGGGTTTCCATAATAATTTTTTCCCGTTGTGTCAGCTTTCCCACTGATGCGTAAAGCAGTTTTCTTTCCATATCGCTTTCCAGTGATTTATAAATAATATCACTGTCTGTGCCCAGAATATCCGATAACAGCAGTTCATTACCGTCCCAATCTATATTCAGAGGCTCGTCAAAGCTTACTTCGGCCTTTATTTTGCTGTAACGGCGCAGATACATCAGTATTTCGTTTTCGATGCAGCGGCTGGCATAGGTGGCCAGCTTGATCTTTTTTTGGGGATCGAAAGTATTTACAGCCTTTATCAATCCTATGGTGCCTATGGATATAAGGTCTTCTATGCCTACGCCGCTGTTTTCAAATTTACGGGCTATATATACCACAAGGCGCAGATTATGTTCAATAAGAGTCTGCCTTGCTTCCATATCTTTAGCGGCCAGTCTTTCCAGAAGGATCTGTTCTTTGTCGGGAGGGATAGGCGGAGGCAGAATATCGCTGCCGCCAATATAGTGGATCTTATTTTTTAGCGGTAAAAATTTCAGGAGCCTGATAAGCTGCAGATAAGGGTTGAGCAGTATTTTGTTTTTCAAGCGCATGATACCTCCTTGCATTTTTCCCCGCCGGATATTATTTCCGGATTGACTATTGCCTGGTTGCCGTTGCCAAGATCTTCTTTGGCGATGCAGATCATTACCTGAGCGGTTTTTTGCCGGAATTTGCCTTCGATTATCAATTCATCCGGCCGGAATCCCAGCATTAATCCATTGGACTGCCCGATGCTGGCATAGGGGATCAGCCGCAATTTTTTCAACCAGCCGCTGCGTCCCTGTTCCGCTATGCTGTGAATTATTGCCCCAGGGTCATCACTGTGTTCATCCTCTATGGCCCTCTTAAGGTATTCGGGGAAAAGTGAGCGTATTGCCTGGTAATTGGCAACTACTACCGGCAAGCCGCTTATTGGTTCCAGCAGGTCGTTTCCGGTATCCAGAAGTGCCTGCAGCCTGCAGCTTTTACCACCGACAGATATGGTGATATGAAAGCGGAAATCATCCTTGTGCAGGCTTCGGCGCAGAAGATTGATACTGCGTTTGCCAAGTATAAGGCCAATAAAAAGGGCGAACAGCAGGGAGCCGGCTTTAAAGGTCTGAAGGGGTGCCAGGATGATGCCGTTCTGCTCCAGCAACCTTTCCCCGGCAAGAGCGGCGCCGGCCAGAGTAAAAGCCGCCAAATAGAATATTCCTGCCAGTTTGATAAAGCTGAGGGGATCTTTCCACTGATACGCTATCCTTAAAAGCAGCAAGGATACTGTTAATACGCAAAAGGGATTGGTCAGCCAGTTCAGGGCAGGGTAGACAGCGGTCAGTCCATACGCCGCTCCTGCTGCCGCCGCCAGAAAACAGCGGAGCAGGGAAATTTTTCTTCCGGCGATGCGCCCTGCGGTCCAAAGCAGAAAAAAATCACAAAAGAAATTGAGAGCCAGTAAAATATCGGCATAAACTATGTATTGGCCCATTGTTTTTCTCCCGCCAATTTGCTTTCAGCCAGCTTCTGTAATATTTATGCTATATCTTATGCTGAGGTTTATACTATCATTACCCTGTTGGCTTTTGCTGTTTATATTGTACCCTATGGAAAGAAAATAATATGTTGCTTTGGAGGAGTTTTTTACTGCTCCCCCAAAGTTTTTTCAGCGTTGTTTTTACCAGTATCGTCTTTTGCCGTACCTACGTCCAATATTTCGTTCATGGATACCTGATCTGATGCCTGGCCGGCGGCATCTTCGGAAAGGGCTTTTTTCCTGGCGGCAAAGATTCCGCCCAGTTGGCCGCTTTCTGCCGCCGAGAGCCCTGCCCATCCGTTATTCTGTACTTTGGGCAGTAATCCCAGTTCCTTAGCTATTTCTACTTTCATTTTTTCCCAGTCCTCCGGTCGTTTTTTTATTTTGCTTTTGCGGGATCTTTTGATTTCTTCCATAAAAATCACCCCGAGACTATTATGTCCGGGGCGCGTGTTTTTTATCATATTTATAATTTGCTGATCAGGTTTTCTGTTTGCGGCCGGCTGCTTTAGTGCGGCATTACAGGTATTGCTCCAGATAAGCGCTTTCGGCAAGCTGCTCCAGGTGATAAGATCCGTTGCTTGCCTCCTGCAGTTTTGCGGCCAGTTGAGAAATAATATCCAAAGGCGCCGCGCAGATAATACAGACTTTATCACTGAATATTTTATCTCTTATCTGCACCTGCAGGCTGTTTAATATGCTTTCTGCTTTGGCCAAAAAAGGATAATCAATGCTTATGACTATTTTTTTGGCAGGGATGCGGCAGATTTTTTGCGATTGATCGACTGCCATCTGGGCTGCCCGGGCATAAGCTCTTGTCAATCCCCCCGCGCCCAGCAGGACGCCGCCGAAATAGCGGGTGACTATCAGTACCACATTATGCAGGTTGGCTTTTTTCAAAGATTCCAGTACCGGTTTGCCTCCGGTGCCTGCCGGTTCCCCGTCATCCGAGCTGCGGGTGAACTGGTCCTGCTCGCCGATTATCCAGGCATAAACATTGTGCCGCGCGCCTTTGTTGCGGTTACGCACATCTGCCAGCATGGCTTTAGCCTCATCTTCGTTTTCCGCAGGAAAAAGCTGGCCGATAAAACGGGATTTTTTCTCGGTGAATTCGGCGCAGACCGGCGCGGCTATGGTTATTTGCGGCTTTTGCTCCATATTACCATACCAGATTGGGGAAACCCTGTTGCCGCAGAGCCTCGTAAAGGATGATGGCAACCGAGTTGGCCAGGTTAAGGGAACGGATATCTTTGCCCATGGGGATGCGGATATTGTTTTCCGGTATCAGATCCCGGATCTCCGGGGAGAGGCCGGCGGTCTCTTTGCCAAATACCAAAAAGTCGTCCGGTTGGAATTGTACATCGCTGTAGCAGCGCTTTGCTTTAGTGGTGGCAAAGAAAAAGCGCCCCTGGGGATATTGCTCCATTACTTCGGCAAAGCTGTCATGATAATGTAGATCCAGGTATTGCCAGTAGTCAAGGCCGGCTCTTTTAAGATGCTTATCATCCGTGGAAAAGCCTAAAGGCCGCACCAGATGTAAAGTGCTGCCTGTAACTGCGCAGGTGCGGGATATATTGCCGGTATTATTGGGGATCTCTGGCTCTACTAAAACAATGTGCATATTTTCACCTCTTGGTTTTATTTGCAGCAGATATACGCCCCTTTGTCAGCTCTTTTGTATAAAGGGGTTTGTTTTTAAAAACTAAAAGACGGGAAAAATCCCGTCTTTTAGTTTCTATATGGTTTTCGGTAAATCCTTTAAAATGGCAATTATGACCAAAGGCCGCCCCAGACACCCATGAACATCATAATGCCGGGAATGAAAGCGGCTAACGTGCCTTCAACAATGCAGAATACAGGGGTGAATTTGGGATTGGATTTGACTTTGGTGCAGCTTTCGATGCAGCCCCAGCCCCACAGCAGGGACCATGCCAACCACAGATAAGCGGTACCGTAGTCGCCGCCGGTGAGGCAGACGATGCCGAATACAATGGCGAAGATAGCCACAAGTCCGGCATACCAGCCGTATACTCTGATATCCAGACCAAAGGTAAGGGTAGCAGCCAAAATAAGATAAGTAAAACCGAAGAGGAAGAAGCCGCAGCATAGCTGGAAATCTGCCAGTTCAACGCCTCTGGCCAGGCCAATGAAAGCGCCGATAACCATAAGTCCGCCGGTTACCCAGTCCATGACAGAGCAGCTTTTGGCATTGGCTCCACCTATGGAGAGTAAACCGTTAACTATCAGTACGAGTCCAACAAAGACTAATGCTACAGGTAAAAAAGAAGCAAACATCAGTATTTACCTCCCAATATTTTTTCTTTGTCATAGATGAGGCTGACGGTATTTTTCCGTCAGCCTCATCTGCTAAGATAAAAGCCTGTTTACAGTGTGTAGAGTTTGTAGGGGTTCTGGCAAGGATTGTTGACAGTCCAGAGTTTGCCGTCTTCCGGTACGGCGACGCAGGAGAATACGGTATCGAACTGTTCGCCGATGGGGCCAGTGAGATCGCAGTGACGGCAGATGGAATCCGGATATCCCCGATGATCCAGCAGGATCTCATTCATGAAGATTTCGGGAGTCAGTTCGCCATAATGATTGTTCATCAACTGGCGCATACGGTATTCACGCAGCCAGCTGTCGGGGAAAGAGGACTGATCGTTCTGGCAATAGGGCTGGAGATAATGAGTCAGATAATGGTTGGAATGAGCCAGAACATCATTTTCCGGCAGGACTATACCGCAGCGGAAGCCATCGGTGCTGGAGGCGGCAACTTCCACGTTGCAGATCTCGCCGTCTTTGCCAGCCATAGTATAGTCGAAGGAGGATGCGGCATTGGACTGGGTGACTACACGAATGCCGTCGGGAACGTTTTTCTGGGTCAGGATCTTATTGCAGATGAAAGCGTAGGGAACGCCCACTCTGCCGTTTCCTCTGGTCAGCAGCAGGTTGATGAACAGACCGAAGCCGCGATCATTGATACCGACCTGGGCCAGATGACCGGGCCAGGTAACAGTCAGGTAGGAAGGTTTGCCCTTGGGATGGATGCGCTCGACGATGGTGGGAGCATTGGGATACCAGTCGAAGTTCTGGCCCAGTATGGTCTTGCCGTCTTTGGTGGCCTTGCCGGAGCAGGCAAAATCGGTGCAGCCAAAAGCAGCGGGGCCGCAGGAATCCAGTTCCCAGCCGCCCTGGATGAAGAGGATCTCATCGGTGGTCATATTTGCGCCTTCGGCAATACCTTCGATCTCTTCCCACAGTTCGGGAGCATAATCTTTGGCAGGCTGCTCGAATTTTTTGCAGACCTTGATCATGTCTTCCAGTTTGTCAGGGAAGATGGTGCTCAGAACGTCAAACCAGTAGGGGATGACTGTTCTGATCTGGTCGCGCATTTCTTCACCGATTTGACGTCCGATTTCTCTTTCGGTACCGGCAAATTCATAGAATGGGAATGCTTTGTGCTCGATCTTCATTTGTTTTTCCTCCTAAAAATTTTTTATTTCCATTCGCCGCATGGCGAATAAGGTGCTTGGTATGGATGCCAATATGCTATGGATTAAAGTGTGTATTTCTTATAGCAGCCGTTCTCGCAGGGATTATTTGTGGCCAAAATATAGCCGTCCTCGGGAACGGAGATCATGGACATGGAAGTTTCGAACTGTTCGCCGATGGGGCCGGTGGTGTCGCAATGGCGGCAGATGGAATCCGGATAACCGCGGTGATCCGTGAGGATATGTTTCATGACTTCGGGGCACAGCTCGCCGCGTTTATCTTCCATAAGCTGCTGCAAACGATACTGGCGCAGGAAAGAATCAGGGAAGGAAGTCTGATCTGCCAAGTCGTCTTTCTGCAGATAATGGCAAAGATAATGGTTGGAATGGGCAAGAATATCATCATGAGGCAGTATGCAGCCGCATTTGTCGGGAGTAGTCTCAACATCGATAATCTCGCCGTCTTTGCCGGCCAGCATATGGTTAAAAGCTATTGCCCTGGGGGTCTGGGCGATAACGCGAATCATATCAGGCACGTTTTTCTGGGTCAGCACTTTGGCGGCAATAAGATTGTATGGGACGCCGGCGCGGGCAACGGGGCAGAGCAAAATATTCACGAACTGTCCGATGCCATATTCATTGATGCCCACCTGAGGCAGATGGCCTGCCAAAGTTACGGACAGAAAAGCCGGGCCGTTATCAGGTTTGACTCTCATGACAATTACCTTGGAACCCGCATACCAGTCGTAGTTCTGGCCCAGAATGGTCTTGCCGTCTTTGGTGGCCTTGCCGGATGCAGCATAACTGGTGCAGCCCATGAAAGCCGGGAAAGCGGCATCCAGTTCGAAAGCGCCTGCCATGTAGAACAGCTCATCAACGGTCATGCCGGAGGCTTCCGCCATACCTTCGATCATGGCGAACTGATCAGGGGTGTGATCCTTGGCGGGCTGCTGGAAAACCTTGGTGGCGGCTATCATTTCGTCCATGGATTTACCGGGGATAAGATCTGCAAGGTTGCCAAACCACCAGTCCTTCATGTAATGAAAATCCTCACGCAGAGCTTCGCCGTATTGGCGCCCGATCTCTTTGTATGAGCCGGAAAATTCATAGAATGGGAAGTGTGCGAATTCGTGTTTCATGATTAGTACCTCTTTTCTTTTTAATTTAATATAGATGACTCAGTGCTATTAATTAGGCATATTGTGTTTCTCAATATGCTTAATCCCATAATTAACTTTTATTGCAATTATTTGCTTTAATGCCACCTTATTTTGCAATGACTCGATTTTCCAATATTCTTAATTTCCAAATATTCTTAATATTTAAATTAATAATACACATAATCAAAAACAACATGATGTTTTATCTACATTTTATCATTAATGCAATATCTATTACCAAAACGGCTGATTTTCTGGATGATTATGAAGGATTTAATGGATAAATATTATGCTATTATGCTTTTTATCCGGGGATATCTCCGGAATACTTGACTTTTTGCTTGACCATGACGTTTAAACAATTTGCAATTATCCGCTAAAAACAGGATAAATATATTTATTAGTCATATATAAAATTACCAGTTAAAAGTATTGATCGATATGCGTTTTGACAGAACCAAGCGGTAATTACACGAAAAAAATAGGGCAAATGCGTGCTGAACAGGATTTTGCGGGACAATCGACATGATTTGTTTTTTGTATGAAATTTTGAGAAAAAAATAAATTTTTTATATGATTTTTTATCTAAGCTGCCTGTTAGATATCGCCAGTTGTATATTATGCATTAATATACCGGTTCAAGGTTAAATATCCAATTATTTAATTTGATTTGACTGGTTACTGTTTTCCACTGAGGTTCATTTATATTATTTAAATATTTATTTTAATTTAATAATCTAAAAATATAGTTTTTCAATGTCCATTCAGGACTTCTGTCTGGTCGGGGTGAAAGGATTTGAACCTTCGACCTCTGCGTCCCGAACGCAGCGCTCTACCAAGCTGAGCCACACCCCGCAATTGCTTTTGTGACAGTCTTAATTTCGACTTAATCATACAACTATTTTTTTTCAGTGTCAAGTGTCTGCTTTTGAAATATTGACTGCAAATTTTTCATCGGCTCTTTATTAATATTTAAGTTGTGATATAATAATGCTGTTATTTTTTGTATACATTATGTGTATGCAAAATGTGTATGCAAATAAGCAACCTCTTTGCATATACTTTTATGCTTTGTCAATATTATAAGTCTGTACTTGTATGTATTTTATCCGAAAGGTGGGTATTATGGATATTGAGTCTATCCGCTCCCTGCAAAAAGAGTATTTTCAAAGCGGCGCCACCAGAAAACCGGAATGCCGCATAGCTGCTTTGGAAAATTTGAAAAAAGCTATATGTGATAATGAAAATGAATTGAACGAAGCTATTTATGAAGATCTGGGCAAAAGCCCTTATGAAACCTATATGACCGAGACCGGCCTGGTGCTGGATGAAATATCTTATATGATCGATCACATATCCGATCTCAGCCGCCGCAAATACAGCTTTGCGCCTTTGACTGTTGCTCCGGCGGACTGCTATTCTCTGGCCGAGCCCTACGGCAATGTGCTGATTATCGGGAGCTGGAATTATCCCCTGAACCTTACATTGATCCCCCTGGTGGATGCTTTGGCAGCAGGCAATACGGCAATAATTAAGGTCAGCGCTTATGCTCCTGCCACCGGCGCTGCTTTGCAAAGCATAATTTCCCGGTATCTGCCGCCCCAGTATGTGGCGGTGGTAGAGGGCGGCAGGGAAGTGAACTGCCGGCTGCTGGATATGGAATTTGATCTGATATTTTTTACCGGCAGCAAAGAGATGGGCCGCTTTGTCCTGAGCAAGGCTGCGCCCCATCTCACGCCGGTCGTTCTGGAACTGGGGGGTAAATGTCCCTGCGTGGTAGATGCCAGCGCCAATATTGAGGTGGCTGCCCGGCGTATCGTTTTCGGTAAATTTTTGAATGCCGGCCAGACTTGCGTCGCCCCAGATTATGTACTGGTGGAAAATTCTGTTAAGGAGCTTTTCCTGAACGCCCTGGCCGATGAGATACACCGGCAATTTGGCAAGCTCCCTTTGGAAAATGTGGATTATGGCAAGATAGTGAATGACAAGCATTTTCAGCGTATTCTCAGCCTGATGCAGGGTCAGGAGATCTGGCTGGGCGGTCAGTACGATGAAGCATCCCGGCGTTTGGAGCCTACCGTCATACTGGATCCTGCTTTGGATTCGCCGCTAATGCGGCAGGAAATATTCGGGCCGCTGCTGCCGGTTATAGGTTTTGATGATATTGCCGGGGTTCCGGAGATAATTTCCCTGAATCCGGACCCGCTGGCCCTTTATCTGTTTTCCGTTAACAGGATCACCAGAGAGCTGATTTTTGAGAATATTCGTTTCGGCGGCGGCTGCATTAATGATACTGTGATGCATATGGCAGGGAACAAGCTGGGGTTTGGCGGCGTTGGCAGTTCGGGAATGGGCGCCTACCACGGCAAGACCGGGTTTTATACATTCAGCCATGTCAAGAGCGTGTTGGAAAAGCCTAATATTGCCGAGAATTCCATTCGTTATCAGCCATATAATGCGAAAAAAGAAAAGACCCTGCGCCGCTTTTTGAAATAATTTTGCCAAAAGGCCTTTAACTGTTGGAATTAATTTGATGATTGTGGTATAATTTGTCTGCTTTGTGCATCTGGGCAGTTTTGAATTGCGTTATCCAGATGATACACAGGCATATTCAGTATATTTTAAAACTTGATATTTTAAAACTTGGAGGAGCTAGTATGACTAAAGTATTACCCCGCGTAGCAGCAGTACATGATGTTTCCGGTTACGGCAAATGCGCCCTGACTGTGGCTATGCCTGTTATTTCGGCAGCAGGCGTAGAGGTGTGCCCTTTGCCCACGGCACTGCTTTCTTCTAATACATTGTTCGAGAACTTCACTTTTTTTGATTATACTCCTTATATGGATGCCCATATAGATCACTGGAAGCAGCTTGGGTTGGAATTTGATTGTGTGTACAGCGGCTTTTTGGGCTCTGAAAAGCAAATAGGTCATGTGGAAAGGCTGATAAAAGAATTTAAAAGCGGTATCTCCGTCATCGATCCGGTAATGGGCGATATCGGCCGTATCATCAAGACCTACACTCCCGAAATGTGCAGCAGCATGGCTCACCTGGTGGGCATGGCTGATGTGGTGACGCCAAATATTACCGAGGCTTGCCTGCTTGCCGGGCGTGAATATAAATCGGAAGTGCTGACTTCTGACGAAGCAGAAGATTTGTGCCGGGCTATCCGGGCTTTGGGTACTAAAAATGTGGTTCTTACCGGTGTGCAGCGTGATAATAAGATCATCAACTGCGGCATCGAGGACGGCAAGGGATATTTTGAACTTGATATCGATATGCTGCCTTATCATATGCATGGTACCGGAGACCTTTTTGCCAGCGTGATGGTGGGGGGTCTGATGCGGGGCTATGAATTGCAGGCCAGCGTGGACAGCGCCGCCCGTTTTGTTTACGATTGCATGGAATATGGCAAGGATATCAAAGATATTTTTGACCGCGGTCCGGCCTTTGAGCCTTTGGTTTATAAACTGGGCAGCGGTATTTATACCAGATAATTTTGTTTTTGGCTCAGCGGCCGGGTGACCGGCAAGAACCATACGCATTTAAACGGAACCGGGAGGTTCCGTTTTTTTGTAGAGCTGTAACCTCTCGGAGAAAAACTCATAGAATATAAGTAACCAGACGGGAGGTGGGGCAGTGAAAAATATAGTTTTTTGCGGCGGGGATAAAAGGGAATTGTATGTAATGCGTGCTATGGTTGATTGGGGATACGGGGTACATGCTTTTGGTTGGCCGGAAGAATTGCTACCGGAAGAAGTGCTGAAGGTGCATAGTCCTGTTGAAGCCCTGAAAGAGGCCGATATATGTATATTACCCCAAACGCCTATCAAAAAGGACGGCCAATTGCTCAGCCTTTGCGACCTGCCGGTATTTTTGCGCAGGGAAGAACTGGCGGCTCTTGGCGATGATACGCCGCTGCTGTGCGGCGTGGCTTCTCCTTATCTGAAATATGCCGCAGGGCATTGCCGCATTTTTGAAATGGCGGAAAATGATACCCTGGCAATTGCCTTGGCCCCGGCATCGGCTGAAGGAGCTATTGCGGAAGCCATCAGGTTATCCGGCAATTTATTGGCCAACAGCAGGGCATTGCTGATAGGTTTTGGCCGTATCGGCAGAGAGCTGGCCTGGCGGCTGGAAGGCATGGGGGTGGATCTGGTAATTATGAACAGAGGTAAGGCCAGGGCGGAGGAAGCTGCAGATATGGGCTATGTTGTGGCCGATCGTTCTCAGTTGGTATCAGCGGCTTTGCATACGGATTATATTTTCAATACTGCTCCCGCTCCTTTGCTGGATGAACTGATAATCGGCCTTATGGATACGGATACCTGCATAATAGATCTGGCTGCTTATCCGGGAGGCACTGATTTTGCGGCTGCCGAACGCAGGGGTATCAGGGCTGTGCATGCAGGAGGTCTGCCCGGACGTTATGCCCCGGATTATGCCGGTTATAAGATGGCGGAGTTTTATCCCCGCTTTGTGGCATCTCTTTTGAAAAAGGAGGGTTGACATGAATGATGGACTTTCCGGAGTACGGATAGGTTTTGCCCTGACCGGCTCTTTTTGTACTTTAGAACGGGCTGTGGCGCAGATAGCTGTCCTGGGGCAAATGGGCGCAAAAATATTACCTGTAATATCTTTTAATGTCAGGGATATGGACAGCCGCTTTGGTACGGCAGCTTACTGGCGGGAGCGTATTTGCGAAGCGGCAGACTGTGAACAGATCATTGATACTATTCAGGCTGCCGAACCTATCGGGCCCAAGCAGCTTTGCGATATTATGATAATTGCCCCCTGCACAGGGAATACCGCTTCCAAGATGGCCGCGGGTATTGTGGATACCCCTGTTTTGATGGCCGCCAAATCCCATCTGCGCAACAAAAAACCTTTGGTTATAGCTATCGCTACCAATGACGGGCTTGCCGCCAATGCCAAAAGCCTGGGCACTCTTTTGAATTACCGCAATATCTTTTTTGTTCCTTTCCGGCAGGATAATCATAAGGATAAACCCAATTCTCTTGTGGCGGAAATGGAACTTATCCCCGAGACTATAGTGAGAGCCCTGACATATTGCCAAATTCAACCGATATTATCTTGCGTAAACAAAATATAGGTTGTATAATATTAATTGAGAATAAAGCTGGAAAGGGAGTAACAATACCATGAAAGCGTATAATGTCGCTATCGTTGGCGCCAGCGGCGCCGTAGGCCAGGAATTTTTAAAAATTATGGAGGAACGCAATTTCCCCGTTGGTGAATTGCGCCTGCTGGCTACGGAAAGATCCGCCGGTAAAAAGATGGTATTTAAAAATAAGGAATATATTGTTGAAAAAACTACCAAAGACAGCTTTGATGGTATGGATATAGCTCTTTTTGCCGGCGGCAGCGCCAGCAAGGAATATGCCGAGCCGGCAGTGAAAGCAGGAGCTGTCGTCATCGATAACAGCAGCGCTTTCCGTTATGATCCTGATGTGCCGCTGGTGGTGCCTGAGGTCAACCCTGATGATGTCCGGCAGCATCACGGCATTATCGCTAATCCCAATTGCTCTACTATCGTAATGCTGGTTCCCTTAAAACCTCTACACGATGCAGCCCATATCAAAAGGATAGTGGTCTCTACCTACCAGGCAGCATCCGGCGCCGGCCTCCCCGGTATGCGGGAGCTTCAGCAGCAGACAGAGGATATCATTAACGGCCGGCCGGTACAGGTTACTGCATTCAGCCATCAGATAGCATTCAATCTCTTTCCCCAGATCGACGTATTGAAAGAGGACGATTACTATAAAGAAGAGATGAAGATGGTCTGGGAAACCAGAAAAATGCTGCATGAGCCGGATATGCTGGTGAGCGCTACCACCGTACGGGTACCGGTTTTCCGCAGCCATAGCGAGGCTGTCTGGATAGAGACCGAAAAGCCTCTTTCCCCGGAAGAAGCCAGGGAAATACTGCGTAATGCTCCCGGCGTTATCGTAGAGGATGACCCGGCCAATAATGTGTTTCCCACGCCCCTGGAAGCCAGCGACCATGATGAAGTATATGTAGGCCGTATCCGCAAGGATATATCCTGCCCCGGCAACGGCCTGGTTTTATGGCTCTGCGGCGATCAGATCCGCAAAGGAGCTGCCACCAATGCTATCCAAATAGCCGAGCTTCTGATAAAAGACGGCCTTATCTAGCTTACAGTATTATCCGAAAGGGGAATTGAGAAATGGATCTTGGCAGAGTTATAACCGCAATGGTCACTCCTATGAACGAGGATCTGAGCATTAACTATGAAGCCGCTCAGAAACTGGCAGAATATCTGCTGGATAATGGTTCCGATTCTCTGGTCATCTGCGGTACCACAGGAGAAAGCCCCACTACTACTCCGGATGAAAAGATAAAACTATTCGAGGCAATTAAGGAAGTTACCAAAGGCCGTGCTTTGATGATAGCAGGTACTTCTTCTTATGATACGGCGGCTTCTGTAGCGCTGACGAAAAAGGCTGCCGCTGCAGGCGCTGATGTGGCTTTGGCCGTTACCCCTTATTACAACAAACCCCCGCAGGAGGGATTATACCGTCATTTCCAGGCTATTGCCCAGGCCAGCGAACTGCCTGTCATCCTTTACAATGTCCCTTCACGCACAGGCGTCAATCTGGAAGCAGCCACCACCATACGGCTTTCCCAGATAGAAAATATCATTGCAGTTAAAGAAGCTTCCGGTAATCTGGAACAGGCCAGCCAGATTAAAGCAGGCGTGGCTCCTGATTTTCAGATATACAGCGGTGATGACAGCCTGACCCTGCCCCTTCTTTCTCTGGGTGCCAGCGGCGTTATCAGCGTGGCCAGCCATTTGGTGGGCAATTCCATACAGGAAATGGTAGCCGCCTTTGACGAAGGTGATACCGGTAAGGCCCTGGAGCTACATCTTGCCTGTTATCAGGTATTTCGCAAGCTTTTTATCTGCAGCAATCCCATGCCTCTTAAATACTGCCTTAACAGAATAGGGATCAATGTGGGACCTTGCCGCCTGCCTTTGACTGAGGTCAGCAGTGAGCATGCCGTTATTCTGGATAATATGCTGCATGATATAGGTCTTCTTTAATATTTACGGGAATGTATTACGGAAATCCGTATAAACTAAATCATATACAAATAAAAGGATAAGTGTAATTATTTTGTTTACTCCAAACTTCATTGGGGCATTATAACAGCATACTTAACAATTTGCACCGTGATTTTTTATCCGGCGCATTTTGGCATATAAAAAAATAAAAATTGGAAGAAAGAATTTAGGAGATTTTTATGACGGAAGAAAAAAACAATAAAGCGGCAGAAGATATCCGCACTTTACGTACAGAACGAATCAAGGGTGTGGATATTATGGTCAACAGGGCTATAGAGCGTATCCTTGCCGCTGACGGTGACGGCGGGCAGAATACCGCCCAGCCGGAGCAGCAGTCGAAGCCTGCCAAACCCAGACGCAAAAAAGCCGCTGCAAAAAACGAGGGGGAAGTTGCGCCTCAAAAGCCCAAAACAGGAGATACTGAAGAAAAACCCCGTAAACGCAAAAGCAATAACCTTAAAAAAGTAATTATACCGCAGGGACCTGATATGGAGCAGGTGTCCTCTTCTCAGGCTTTCATTGCCAACCCTCTGGCAGTTGCCCAGCAGCGTTACCGCCAGATGAGCAGCAGCAATAAACTTTCCGCCAGCCGCGATTACAAGCTTAAAGTTATCCCTTTGGGCGGTTTGGGCGAAGTCGGCAAAAATATGACAGTTATTCAATACGGCAAGGATATTGTTGTGGTGGATGCAGGCCTTGCTTTCCCCGATGACGACATGCCCGGTGTTGATCTGGTCATTCCCGATTACAGCTATCTGGTGGAAAACAGGGATAATGTGCGGGCTATATGCCTTACTCACGGACACGAGGATCATATAGGCGCCCTGCCTTATATCCTTAAGGATGTGCAGGCCCCGGTTTATGGCGCACGCCTTACCCTGGGGCTGCTCAAAGGCAAACTGGCGGAAAATAAAATAGATGCGGAACTTCATGAAATAACTGCCCGGGATCAGGTTGAGGCAGGGCCTTTTAAAATAGAGTTTTTCCGCTTGACCCATAGTATTCCGGATAGTATGGGAATGGCTATCCATACCCCTATGGGCACTATTATGGTGGTATCTGACTTTAAAATGGATATGTCTCCCATTGACGGAAAGTTTATGGATTTCGGGCGTATCTCCGCTCTGGGCGAAAAAGGGGTGCTTCTTCTTCTTTCCGACAGCACCAATGCGGAAAAAGAAGGTTTTGCCCAAAGCGAGCGTACTGTTGGTTACAGCCTTGACCGGATATTCTTCAGAGCAGAGGGGCGTATCATCGTCACCAGTTTCGCTTCTCATGTACACCGTGTCCAGCAGGTGCTCTGGTCTGCCCAGCGTACCGGCAGGAGAGTGGCGGTAGTTGGCCGGGGTATGCAGAATATGGTGGCTGTGGCGGGCTCTTTGGGATATCTGGAGATACCTCCTGATCTGTTGATAGATATCGATAATATCAATTCGCTGCCTGCAAGCAAAACGGTGGTGGTTACCACGGGATCCCAGGGAGAGCCTTTGAGCGGTCTGACGCGTATGGCCAGCGGGGATCATCGCCAGGTGCAGATCATGTCCGGCGATACGGTGGTTATTTCAGCCACACCTATTCCCGGAAACGAGCGTACTGTATCCAAAACCATCGATAATCTGTTCCGTCTGGGCGCAGCCGTCGTTTACGAGCGTAACGAGGGCATCCATGTATCTGGACATGCTTACCGGGAAGAGCTTAAAATGCTTATCAATATGGTCAAGCCCCGTTTCTTTATGCCTGTTCACGGCGAATACCGTATGCTTTATAAGCATGCTCAGCTGGCTCAGCAGCTTGGCATGTCTCCTGATGCCACATTTGTTATGGAAAACGGACAGGTTCTGGAAGTTTCCCGCCATAATGCCCGGATAAACGGCTCGGTAACCAGCGGGCGGGTGCTTATAGACGGCCTTGGCGTGGGTGATGTAGGCAAGACAGTGCTCAAAGAAAGGCGCCAGTTGGCAGAAAGCGGCGTGATAGTGCTTTCAATGATCTATACCAAACAGAAGAGGCCCAGAATATTGTTGGGCCCGGAAATTTATTCCCGGGGATTCATATTTGAAAAAGAATATGAGCATATTATCGGTGAGATGAAAGAAAAAGTGGTGGCCATTTGCACCCCGGAAAAGCTCGCCGATGGCAATCTGCATGATCTGCGGAATCAGATCCGTACCGTCCTTTCCCGATCCGTTATTGAGCGGACAGGGCGCAGGCCGGTAATTATGGCAGTGATCTGCGAGATATGATCCAGTTTAAATGAGCCGCCGGAAGGAGGCTCATTTTGTTTTATGATATACCTGCTTTCAGCAATGAAGTAAATCCTGATATCCTGCCCGAAGGAGACGATACCGATAACAGTAATTCCGGCAGCGAGGCAGGGCAGAATCTGGAAGATTACGGCCAGCTTATTCTGCCCAAATTTACCAGCGATATCCATGTTATAACGGTGATCGGCCAGATAGAAGGGCATCTGGTAATGCCTTCCCAGAACAAAGCAACCAAGTATGAGCATATTATCCCTCAGTTGGTGGCGGTGGAGCAAAGCCCCGATATCAAAGGCCTGCTGGTCATTCTCAACACTGTTGGCGGGGATGTTGAGGCCGGTCTGGCCATTGCCGAAATTATTTCCACTATGACCAAGCCTACCGTATCTCTGGTTTTGGGCGGCGGTCACAGTATCGGCGTACCCATAGCCGTAGCGGCGGACCGCAGCTTTATCAGCTCTACGGCTACTATGACTATCCACCCCATACGTCTTACAGGTATGGTGGTGGGGGTTCAGCAGTCTTTTGATTACCTGGAAAAAATGCAGGACAGGGTAGTAAACTTTATCACCGATCATTCACAGATAACTCATAAAGAGTTCAGGCGTTTGATGATGACCACCGGGGAACTTGCCAGAGATGTAGGTACCGTGGTGGTAGGCAAGGACGCTGTTAAATGCGGGCTGATAGACGAGGTAGGCGGCCTGGACAGCGCTTTGGCATATCTGCGGTGGCGGATAGCCGAAAATGAAGGGACGGTTAAGGACCGGAAGGAGGCTGCTGAAAATGATCTGGAGCATCGTACCAGAAAGCGTCATATTCGCCGGTAGCATTGAATCCGGTCAGATACGCCAGATCTGCTATCAGGGAAGAAAAGTCCTGGTACGACAGGCTTCATCCGGCAGGGGGGAAATAGTCGGCCTTATCTCCAGCGACCCTGCTGACTTTCTTTCCCCCAAATATGCTCCCGGCACCCTGATCGACTTAAGATGACCCGGAGACCCTTGTTTTTATCCTTCTTTTGCGCTACAATATGAAAGCATAATAAGCGTTAAGGAGGATACATATTAATATGACGGTTTTGCAAGCTATTATCCTTGGTCTTGTTCAGGGGCTTACTGAGTTTTTGCCTGTTTCTTCCTCCGGTCACCTGGTCATTGTACAGTCTTTGTTGAATATAAACGGCGATATGATTGTGTTCGATGTTTTCGTACACATAGGAACACTGGTAGCGGTTTTTGTAGTTTTCTGGCAGGATATTCTGGGAATACTCAAAAAGCCTTTCTGCCGTTTTACCGGGCTTATACTTGTGGGATGTATACCTGCGGCTGTTATGGGTCTGCTGCTGGAAGATGTTTTTTCCTTCCTGTTCAGTTCCATTACGGCAGTTGCCGTTGCTTTGATCGTTACTGGTATTCTGCTGCTGATCAGCGACCGCTTTAACGGAAACAAAACCATAGCTCAAATGAAATACAGGGACGCACTGGTGGTAGGGCTTTTCCAGGGATGCGCCATTACTCCCGGACTTTCCCGCAGCGGTTCCACTATCTTCGGGGCTTTGCTGTGCGGTCTGCGCAGGGAAGACGCAGCCAAGTTTTCCTTTATCGTTTCTATCCCGGTGATTTTGGGAGCAGCCCTGAAATCTGTGATTGATATAGCCTCCGAATCCGGCCCGGCTATTGATATAGCCTATTTGATCGGCGCTGTTGTAGCCGCCGTTTCCGGTTATCTGGCCATTCGCGTATTTTTACGGTTGCTTTCCAAACGGAATATGCGGTATTTTTCCTATTATGTTTGGCTGGTGGCTGCCGCAATCCTGATTAGCAGGATTTTTGCTTGATTTGCTGAAATTATTATTTTAATATGTAATTATTCTTCAGATAGTTTTAATATTCTTTTGCATTGTCGCATATTTCAGGTGAGGTTTTTATGCCGCAGAAAAAAAAAGGCAATACGGCTGCCAGAAAAAAAACATATGATGAAACTGAGGTGCGTAATAAGGAGATAATAGGCATAGTTGTTATAGCCGTATCTATTCTTCTTCTGCTTAATTTTATTATCGCTCCTCAGGAAGATTCTGCCGAGATCAGCGCTTTTGGTGTGGTCAGCTTGTGGTTCGTTACTGCCTTGCGTTTTCTGGCTGGACACGGAGCCATAGCTCTGCCGGGGTTCCTGCTTGTTTTCGGTATACTGATCTGTGCCGGCCGGGGCAGGGAACATAGCGTCTCGCGCCTGGCAGGCATAGTCATGATGTTTATGGCAGTGCTGGGTTATCTGCAGCTTTCTGCGGTTTTGCTGCCTTTTAAGGAGTATCTGGCTGAGGCCTGCGCCGGAAATGGCGGCGGCCTGCTGGGTGCGGTTCTGGATTTTGTTTTACTGAAAACCATAGGCAAAATAGGTGCCGTAATATTGCTTACCGCTATTTTGCTTATCGGTATACTGCAGACATTCCAGACCTCGCTGAAGCGTATTCTCAGCCGTATACGCCAGGAATGCCATAAAGTATCGGAGATGGCTGCAAATAAAAATTGCGAAAAAAAAACCCCTGCCCTTAGGGCAGCAGATCGCGGCGAAAAGGAAGAAACAGAAAGCAAATCAGAAGGCAGGGAGGTTGAATATACAGCTCCTCCTCTGGTTACGGCAAAGAAACCTTCCCTTTTTGCCAAAGTAAAAATGGCCAAAGCTGAAAAGGAACAGGCTGCCTTGAATTTCAGTGATGCGCCGGCTGCAGAAAACGATGCTTTATCTCAGGATAATTTTGTTATCCCAGGTGAAAAGGAATCTGTTCAGATAATAGAAAATGCTTCTGATAACGATAATCCTGTTGCCGATGATGTATCGGCATATGCATCAGGTGATAAGGTTGAAAAGGCTGTTCCCCTAAGGCAGGCTCCGCCGGAAACGGAATTTGTCCGTAATCATATGCCCAGCATCAGCGGATTTAATAAAACTGCAGGCATTCCATCGTTTGCCCGGCAGAATGATCCCGTGCATAAAGCACATGAAGATGCTCCCGGACAGGCTGTCCCGGAAACGGCCGATCATCCTGCCGCTATGGCAGATTTTGCGGATGATGATGTGAAGATGGCGGCTCCTGTTAAAGCTGGCCGGGAAGAGAAAACTAGGCGGCAGAGTGCTTCGGCAGCGCCTTTTGAACAGCCTGCTGCAGGCTACCGGCTGCCTCCCGTGGAATTGATAGATGCCCGCCGTCAAAACAGAAATCCCAAACTGGATCAGGCCATAACGGATAATGTGGGAGTACTGGAAACGACTCTGGAAAATTTCGGCGTTAAAGCATCTGTTACCCAGGTAGTTGCCGGACCGGCTGTAACCAGGTATGAGCTTCAGCCTGCCCCGGGCGTTAAGGTTGCCCGCATTACCAGTCTTGCTGACGATATAGCTCTTTCGCTGGCTGCCCAGTCGGTACGTATAGAGGCGCCTATACCCGGTAAAAGCGCTATCGGTATCGAGATAGCTCGCAAGGAGCGGGATACCGTTTTTTTCCGGGAAATGATAGAAAGCGAAAACTTTAAGAAAGCTGACAGTAAACTTACTGTGGTACTGGGCAAAAATATCGGAGGGGAATGTGTTGTGGCCGATCTTACCAAAATGCCCCATCTGCTGATAGCAGGCACTACCGGCAGCGGCAAGAGCGTCTGTATCAACACAATAATATGCTCCATTCTTTACAAAGCCAAACCTGACGAAGTAAAGATGATGCTGATAGATCCCAAAAAGGTAGAGCTTACTACATATGCCAGGCTGCCGCATCTTATTGCCCCTGTTATCAATGATTGCAAAAAGGCCTCCAATGCCCTCAAATGGATAGTCAACGAGATGGAGAACCGCTATACCCTTTTTGCCGCTAACGGCGTAAAGGATATCAAGGGATATACCGAAGCCTGTCCTGAGGCTCCCATGTGCAAGATAGTAGTCATCATCGATGAGCTGGCCGATCTGATGATGGTTGCAAAAAGGGATGTGGAGGATAGTATCTGCCGCATTGCTCAACTGGCGCGTGCTGCCGGTATCCATCTGGTAGTGGCCACCCAGCGTCCCTCCGTGGATGTTATCACCGGACTTATCAAGGCCAATATACCTTCGCGTATCGCTTTTACCGTCAGTTCCCCTGTGGACAGCCGTACCATTCTGGACTGCGGCGGTGCGGAAAAGCTGCTGGGTAACGGAGATATGCTGTTTGATCCTGTAGGCAATAACAAGCCCATGCGTATTCAGGGTACTTTCATTAATGAAAAAGATGTGGCCAAATTGGTAAATTACTGTGCGGATCAGGCGGCGCCTCAGTTTTCCGATGAGGCAATGCAGAGCGTTGCCAATGGGGGTAAGGCTGGGGGATGCGATAATGAGGAGCTGGATGAACTGTTTTATGAGGCTGGGATGATAATAATCAATACCGGTCAGGCATCAACCAGCTTTTTGCAGCGACGTTTGGCTATTGGTAATCCCAGGGCAGCCCGGCTTATGGATATGCTTGAAGCTAAAGGAGTGGTCGGCGGCCCCAACGGCAGTAAACCCAGGGAAATACTGGTTTCTCTTGATGAATTTGAGGAAATGTATGGATAATAATATGACTATTACGGTATATTTACACAGTTTGGGCTGCGCTAAGAATCTGGTAGACAGCGAACTGATGAGCGGCATATTGAAAAAAGAGAATTATCTGATGGTGAGCGATCCGGTTGAGGCGGATATTATTATAGTGAACACCTGCGGATTTATCGAATCAGCCAAAATGGAGAGTATTGAAACCATTCTGGAAATGGCCCAGTACAAAGAATGCGGCAAATGCCGTCTTTTACTGGCTGTAGGCTGTATGGCTGAAAAATACGGGGCGGAAATGATGGAATCCATGCCGGAGATAGACGGCATTATGGGGTCTGGTCATTATCAGGATATCGGCCGCCTGATTTGCGATAAACTGAATGTTGACTTTTGTGAGCCTGACGCTGCCGATAATATTTATCTGGAACGGGATCAGGATGCTATAGGCGCGATGGCTTATTTGAAAATAGCCGAAGGCTGCGATAAACAATGCAGTTTTTGCCTTATTCCCCAGCTGCGCGGTGAATATAAGAGCCGCACTATAGAGGAGATTCTGGAGGAAGCTGCTGTTTTATATAAAAACGGCGTAAAAGAGCTGGTGCTGCTGGCTCAGGATACTACTTATTATGGTACGGATATATACGGCGAGCCCATGCTGGCCAAATTGCTGGATAAACTGGCCCGGCTGCCTTTTGCTATGATAAGGCTGCTTTATGCCTATCCGGGCGGTATCAGTGATGAGCTTATCTCAGTTATGTGCCGCCATGATAATATCTGCCGTTATCTGGATATTCCCGTGCAGCACGGTTCAGATCGCATACTGGCTGCTATGAACAGGACGGATACAGCCGGGCAGATGCTGGATGTTATCCGCCGCCTGCGGGAAGCCATGCCGGATATTGCTTTGCGTACAACTCTTATGGTGGGCTTTCCCGGTGAAACCGAGGAAGATTATCATAAGCTGCTTGATTTTATGGATCAGGCTCGTTTTGACTGGACCGGTGCCTTTCCGTATTATCAGGAGGAGGATACTGTTGCGGCAGCCATGCCCGGGCAGATCGATAATGGGGTTAAGCAGGAACGACTGGATCAGTTGATGCAAAAGGCTGCTGTAATAACCGAAAATGCCCTGACCCGTTTTGTTGGCAAGACTATGCCTGTTTTGGTAGTAGATTCCGCTATCGATATTTATGGCGAGGGCTGGTGGGCCGGTCGCAGTCAATATCAGGCGCCGGATGTGGACGGGCTGATTTATTTTCCTTCCGCCGCCGCTCAGATCGGTGATATTCTTGAAATAAGGATAATTAAAAGCGATGTTTATGACCTTATAGGAGAAGAAGCATGAACCTTCCTAATAAATTGACCCTTATCAGGATAATTTTGATACCTGTTTTTGCGGTATTGGCTCTTTGCCCCATATCTCACGGGGATATCTGGGCTGCCGTAATTTTTGTTATTGCCGCGGTAACTGATGCTCTGGATGGAAATATTGCCCGCAGCAGGGGGCTGGTGACCAATTTCGGCAAATTTGCCGATCCTCTGGCAGACAAAATGCTGGTTGGCACGGCATTGATCTGCCTTGCGGGAATGGGGCGGCTTCCGGCATGGGCCTTTATCATAATTCTCTGCCGTGATTTTGCCGTAGACGGGCTGCGCCTTTTGGCAGTGGAAAAAGGTGAAGTTATAGCTGCGTCCAGATGGGGTAAACTAAAGACAACATTTCAGATGATAATGGTAACCACACTTTTACTGGGTTCCCTCAGCTTCTGGCCTCATCCGCTGTATGAAATAATCAGCTGGGCGCTTATTATCATCGCTGTGGGACTGACCATATGGTCTGGCTACGATTATATCAGAAAAGGCTGGAAATATATTAAATGAGCGATATTGCAAAACTTATCCGGATCCTGGCAAATAATAATTTGCGCCTGGCTACTGCCGAATCATGCACCGGCGGCTCTTTGGCTGCAGCGGTAACTTCCGTGCCCGGAGCTTCTTTGGTTTTTTATTGCGGTATTGTCAGCTACAGCAATGGTATAAAAGAAAAACTTTTATCGGTACCCGGGGATATATTGCAGAATCTGGGCGCGGTCAGCAGGGAAACAGCCTGCGCTATGGCAGCAGGGGCTTTGAACACTGCAAAAGCGGATATAGCCCTGAGCACCACAGGCATAGCAGGCCCCGGCGGCGGAACAGAGGAAAAGCCTGTGGGGCTGGTATATATTGGGCTGGCAGACAAGAACAAAGCTGTGGCTACCGAGAATCGCTTTGAAGGAAGCAGGGAAGAGATACGGCGTCAGACGGTTATGAAAGCCTTGGATATGCTGAATGAGTATCTTAAAGAAAAAGGACTTGAATAGGAGCTGGATGTTTATCATGCGTGTTTATAAAATATTACCATTACTGGTTTTGATCGCTTTTTGCTGCTGCGGCTGCACAGTAGAGTTGGATGTAAACGAAAATGAGTCGCCTTCCCGTACATATATAAGCGATAACGGCTACAGCATTACAGTTCCCCAAAATTGGCAGGAGAATGATATTTCCGAATCAACAGTGGAGTTCTGTGATGAAGATAATCAGCTATCCCTTACAATAACCAGCGAGTTTGGGGGCGTGGATTATTATTCCATGCGCGAAATAAAAGACCAGCTTACAGAAACAATTGCCGCTGACCTGTTCAAGACCTACGATATTACTGACGATGAAGGCGGGACCAAGTATTTTCATCGGGTGCTCAAGGGTGCGGATCTCCAGGGCGCGAAACTGGTAGTTGATATTTATGCCAATCAGCCCTTTTTGACTATACGCCATTATATGGTAATAGTTGCTTCTTCCAAAGCCTATAAGACTTATGAAAACCAGATCGATGAGCTTATATCCTCATTTACACCTACCTATACTGAGGATGAGTATTTGCTGCTTATGGAGGAAAGGCGTGAGGCAGCCAGGAACAATGAATCGGGAGAGGCGGATCAGACCTCTGGAAATACAACTGAAGAACAGGAGCCCCAGGAAGAATAATGGGGAGATGTAAAATTTTAAAAAATAGCAAAATTCTCTTGCATTTTCTTTTCATATATGGTATATTATTTCTCGCGGTGATTATATCGCAGAACATAATTCGCTTATGCGGGTGTGGCGGAATTGGCAGACGCGCTAGATTCAGGTTCTAGTGGAGGTTGCTCTGTGCAGGTTCAAGTCCTGTCACCCGCACCAGTTCTTGTGGCAGTTGATAAGAATCAACTGCCGCTTTTTTTATCCCCGGCGGTAAGCTTAATTGCTGTCATTATTGTTGTATTTGGATAAATGGAGATAGCATAGTGGATTTTAAGCCTTATTTTGACAGATTGTTTGCGGAGCTTCCGGATACCCCAGGCTCCCATTATATAGAGGATAAAATTCTGCAGTCCATGGAAAGACAGAAGAATATGTATATTGAGCAGGGGATGTCCGAACATGATGCCTTTTGCCAATGTCTTTTCGATTTTGGTTCTGCTCAGGGACTGCAGGCTGCTTTATTTGACGATAAAGTCAAAAAAGGATATAGAAAGCTTATTAAGAACTATCGCAAGATGGTGCGTTGGGGATTTTTGGCTATCATAATCATACCAATGATTTTTATGGTCATGATGTTTTTTATGGAATCAAAGCTGGTATTCCTAGTACTTTGGATAATTTCCATCATTGGCATTGCTGCATATCTTATTTGCATGGAATATACTTATTTCAAATATAAAAAGCTTATGTCCCATAAAGCCGGGGTCAGGATAAATATTATGACCTCCAATGTTATCAATAAACTAAAAAATTCTTTTGAAGCTGAGTCCGGGAGTTCAGCAGAAAAAGACGGGGATTAAGAGGGACTATTATGAAGAATATAATGCGCGTATTTATCAGGGATCTTAAGAATCTTAACGGCAATATCACGGCTATCATTGTTATTATAGGCATTTGCATTATACCGGCTTTGTACGCCTGGTTCAATATTGCTGCGAACTGGGATCCCTATGGCAATACTGCTGGCATAAAGGTGGCGGTAGCCAATATGGACCAAGGGTATGACGCTACGGAACTGCTACCCGGCCGGATCAATATTGGCGATGAGATAGTAAGCTCTTTAAAAGATAATGAGCAGATAGGATGGACCTTTCTGGATTATGACGCTGCAATGGAGGGGGTAAAACGGGGAGATTATTATGCTGCGGTAATTATACCAGAGGATTTCTCGGAAAAAATAGCCAGTTTTTTAACTGATAATATTGAGAGTCCAACCATACAGTATTATGTTAATGAAAAAAAGAATGCTATTGCCCCCAAAATTACCGATACTGGTATAAATACCCTGGCCTCCGAGGTGAACTCAAAGTTTATAAGTATAGCTACAGAAACCATAGCTTCTGTTATCAGCGTTTCTGCCGGTGAGCTTAATGATATGGGGCTTACTCCCATTGATGATCTGATGGGCTCGCTGAAGGATACCCGCGATTCCCTGTCGATTCTGTCATCTTCTTTAAATACGCTGGTCAGTACCTCGGACAGTATAGTTTGCGTACTTGATTCTCTTGCCGCTTCCTTGCCTGGCCTGGATAATAGCCTGGACAATGGCGCCCATACTGTAGGCGATGTGGAAAATGCTTTGGTAAATGCAAAAAACCTTACTGTACAGCTCCTGGATATGACTGATTCGGTATTTGGCGTGTTGGAGGATACGGCAGGTTTTTTGGGTGATATTTTTGATACTGTCGATTCCGGCAGCGGGATGGATATGCAATTTGTTGTGGAACGGCTTTATCATATGGCGGATGTGGAGGATTCCCTGGCTTCTATGCTTGAGCAGCCTATAGATATATTAAGCCGGCTTGCCGCTAATATGCCGGAGAATTCAGCCTCCTATGATGCGCTTAATAATTTCATCAGTCAGCTTGCCGCTCTTTCAGGCCGACTAAGCGCCAATGGTGAGCGACTGCGTTCTGTTGCGGCTGATATTTCTTCAGCGGGAGAAATCGCCCAGAATCATATAACCGATATCAGCAGCATGCTTTTATCTCAGAGCAGTCAGATTAGTTCTATTAGAAGCCAGTTCAACGGCACTGTACGGCCTCTGATGAACGTTTCATTTAACGATTTAATGCTGACTTTGGATGATCTGAACTATTTTTTGAACGGAATATCTGACAGTGTTGAGCAGCTGGATAAAGTATTCGACAGTGCGATTTCAGCCATGAACGCTGTAAAAGCCTCTCTTGAAAGCAGCAGGGAAACAGTGGAAAAGATTTGCGGTAAATTAACTGCTGTAGTTGATAAACTGGATGATGTCACTGCCGATGAGCAGATCCAGGCACTTATTGAAATACTCAAAAATGACCCGGAGCTGGTTGGCGATTTTATGTCGTCTCCGGTTAAAATCGAGACTACTATATTGTTCCCCATTGAAAATTATGGCTCGGCCATGTCGCCTTTCTATTCGGTTTTGGCCATTTGGGTAGGGGCTATAGTAATGGTAGCCATGCTTAAGGTAAGGGTATATCCAGATAAGGAGCTTGGTAATATCAGGCCGTATCAGGCATATTTCGGCAGATATATTATTTTTATGATATTCGGTCTTCTCCAGGCTACCTTCATTGCCCTAGGCGATCTTTATTACCTGGGCATACAATGCCAAGCGCCTTTCCTGTTTCTGCTGGCCTCCTATGTCATCAGCATCGTGTTTACCTTTTTTGTTTATACCATGACGGTTTCCTTCAGCGATATCGGCAAGGCCATCAGCGTTATCCTGCTGGTAATTCAGATAGCCGGGGCAGGGGGGACTTTTCCCGTAGAAGTTCTTCCCGGTTTTTTCCAGAGTTTTTATTCATTCCTGCCTTTTACTTATGCTATAGATGCTTTACGCAGCACTGTTGCCGGTATTTATGCAGGCGATTATGTCCTGAATCTGCTGCATTTGCTGGTTTACATCCCGGTTGCGCTGATTTTCGGGCTTATACTGCGTAAACCCCTTATCAAACTTAACGAGTTCTTTGAAAACCGGCTGGAAGAGACTAAACTGATGTAGTTAGCAGTATATAACGGATCTATATTGGGATATAGCTGGGCCAAATATATTGGAAACAATTATCGGGACTTGCTTTATTCCGGCGATTACGGACAACAAAAAACCTTCAACCGATGGTGAAGGTCTGTCAGGTGGCTTCAATTCGGATATTTTCGCCTCGGAAGCCTTGCGCCGCAACGGCTTGCAAATTTCCAACAAAAAATACTCGCAATTTTTTTGAAGTACTACTGACGCTATTCGAACCCCCGTCCAAATTCAACACAGGCATTACTCATCCAGCTTTTGAAATTCATCCGGCCGCAATTCTCGCTTCAGTTCTTCTTCTGTCGGCAGATAGGTAAAATACTTGGATGCGAAGATCTGGTGATTATCCTCCGGCAAAGTGTACTTTACCACAGCATCACTTTTATCAGCACAGAGGACAATTCCAATCGGCGGTGTGTCCCCTTCGTTCATCAACTCACGAGTATAGTAGTTGACGTACATCTGCATCTGACCGAGATC
>CAKQQU010000011.1 GCA_934271085.1 uncultured Bacillota bacterium
AGAAGCCATGAAGGCTGCCGGCGTCAAAGATCAGGTCAAGGTGGTTGGCATCGACTTCATCGAAGAAGCCAAGACCTCCATCCAAAACGGCGAGCTGGACGGCTCTGTAGTCATGTCCCCCTATCTGTTCGGTAAAGCCGGACTGATCCTGGCCCTTAAGGCTGTTCAGGGTCAGACTGTCACCGAAGATATGTTCTGGACTCCCTATGCTCTGGTCAACGCTGAAAATGTAGACCAGTACGACGGTTGGAAATAAGCCATTATTACCGAGTTTTATCTTTGCGGGCAGGGCATACTCCCTGCCCGTCTCATGGGAGGATCAGCCGGGTCAGGCTGTCCCTCCCTGTCAAAGCACTGCCTGCTGATACCGGGCATACATTATATTAGATTTGTTATACGGGAGGAACAGTAATGGCGGAATATATTAAAGATCTGCCGGAAATATTCGACGAATTCAGCGAACAGCGCAGACAAGGCTTTATCAGGGCATGGGAATACAAAAAGCAGGGCAAACCCCTGGTGGGCGCTTTCTGCACCTATATGCCCAGCGAACTGGCTTTGGCCGCCGGAGCTCAGGTGGTAAGCCTTTGCTCGGTCAGCGATGAAACCATTCCCGCTGCCGAACAGGATCTGCCGCGGAATCTCTGCCCGCTGATAAAAGCCAGCTATGGCTTTGCCAAAACAGATAAATGCCCCTATTTTTATTTTTCCGATCTGGTTATCGGCGAAACTACCTGCGACGGCAAAAAGAAAATGTACGAATACCTTTCCCGGTTCAAACCGGTACATGTTATGGAGCTGCCCAATACCCAGTCTCCCGAGGCTCTTAAACTGTGGACAACGGAACTGCACAAACTCAAAAATGTTTTTGAGACCAGGTTTGAAACTGAAATAACCGAAGAAAAACTGCGGGCGGCAGTTAAGCAGCGTAACCGGGTCAGAATGGCTTTGCGGGATTTTTACGGCACCATGAAGCTGGACCCGCCGCCCATGACCGGTCTGGAATGCTATAATGTGCTGGACGGCGCCTCCTTCCGCTTTGATCAGGAACAACTGATAGCCGATGTGCAGGATCTGACCAACCGTATCAGATCCCAGGGCTCTTTAAAACAGCGCAAACCCCGTATCCTCATCACCGGCTGCCCTATCGGCGGCGTATACAAAAAGGTACTGGCAGCATTGGAAGATAACGCTTATGTAGTGACATTCGAAAACTGCAACGGCGTCAAATCCACCGAAATGCTGGTAGATGAAGATACTGACGATATTTACGAAGCCATTGCCAGAAGGTATCTTTCCATAGGCTGCTCCTGCATGACGCCTAACCCCAACAGGCTGGAGCTCATCCGCCGGCTGGCCAGGGAATACCGTATCGACGGCGTGGTGGAAGTAGTGCTGCAGACCTGCCTTACTTATTCTGTGGAAAGCGGCATCATCCGGGATCTGGTCACCAATGAGCTGGGTCTGCCTTTCATTTGTGTGGAGACCGATTACTCTCAATCTGATTGCGGTCAGCTTAAAACCAGATTAGGCGCGTTTACCGAAATGCTCTAGTACTTTATTTTCAGGAGGTAATATGACATATTCATTATATGACAGGATACTGGGCGCTCTTATCGGCGCTGCAGCAGGCGATGGTATGGGCGCCGCTACAGAAGCCCGTACTACCCAACAGATCATTGAATATTTTGGTCATCCGGTGACGGATTTTGAAACGCCCCCGCTGGATACCTTCGGCGCCGGCAATGTTCCGGGGCAGGCTACGGACGATTTCAGTTCTGCTTGGTTCTTGGCCAACAGTATTGCCGCCAATAACGGCAATATCAATGAACAGGCAGTTAAAGACGCGCTGGTGGACTGGTCCAAACATGCTGTGTTTTTCGACCGCTTTGCCGGCCCCACCACCCGGGTAGCCATTAAGCGTTTTCAGGGCGAGGATATTCCGGTATCCGGAGGTGTCAAGCTGCTGAGCAGGCAGGCTACCAATGGCTCTGCCATGCGCATCTCGCCGGTGGGTATGTTCAATCCCGGCGATCTGGATCGTACCATACGGGATTCCATCACTGTTACCATGCTCACCCACGATAATTACGCAGCCCTTTCAGGAGCCTGCGCCATTTCCTGCGGGGTCAGCCAGGCTCTGATGCCGGACGCAGACCTTTATCAGGTGCTTCAGGCCGTGCTTTACGGAGCCCGGCAAGGCGAAAAACAGGGGCTGGCCATAGCCCATGACGTAGCCTCACCCTCAGTAGCGCGCCGCCTGGAAAAAGCTATAGAGATAGGCCTGGGCAGCGGTACTGCAGAGCAGAAAATGCATAAACTGGGGGATGTGATCGGCGCCGGCCTCCATGTGGCAGAGGCTATACCCTGCGCGGTAGGCTTTGTCGCCGCTCATCCGGGAGATCCGGTAGGAGCAATAACAGGCGCGGTAAACGTAGGCTATGATACCGATACCATTGCCACCATGACCGGCGCTATCGTAGGCGCCCTTTATGGAGCAGCCGCCTTCCCGGCTCATTATCTGCCTACTTTGGAAAAGGCCAACGGACTGCCCCTGGCCTCGCTGGCAGAGCGGATCACCGCTATTGCTGCAGCCCGTCTGGATAAGGAGGTACTGGCATGAACAAAAAAGAAAAGATCCTGGGAGCTCTTATGGGAGCAGCAGCGGGGGATGCTATGGGCGCAGCCACCGAGCTGTTTTCCACCAGACAGATCTATCAGCATTTTGGCGGACCGGTACATGATTTTATGACCCCGCCTCCCGGTACTCTGGCAGAAGGACGCCGGGCCGGACAGGTTACAGACGCTTTCAGCATTCCCTGGATATTATGCCGCCATCTGCTGGCAGCTCAGGGACAAGTCAGCAAAAAGCTGGGCGAAGATGTTTTAAGAGAATGGGGCGAAAGCGAATGGTTCCAGCCTTTTGCCGGAATGACCACCCGTAAGGTAGTCAAACGCCTTTTTGAAGACGACCGGCAGGAAATGTGGTCTTACTCCGGCCATCTGGGCAACAAGCTGTTCAAAAGTCATTATTATGCCCTTTCCTCCAATGGCGCTGCCGTAAAGGCTTGGCCTATAGGCCTTCTTCATCCTGCTGATGAGGAAAGCGCCATTGGGGATACTCTGGAAGCCACTTTAGCCTCTCATGACGATGTGCTGAGCGTATCCGGCGCCTGCGCCGTTGCCGCGGCAGCCAGCCGGGCCATGGATAAAGACAGCAGCGTTTATGATATTATCCAATCTGCCTTTTACGGCGCAGAGCAGGGCGAAAAACTGGCCCGGGAACGCCGGGATATCTGCACCTACCCCGGCCCCTCTACCAGCGCCCGGCTGGAAATAGCAGTGGATCTGGCGGTTCGCCACGGCGAAAACGCTATGGAGCCTATACGGGATCTGGTAGGCAGCGGTCCGGCTATTGCGGAAACCGTACCCGCAGCCCTGGGTCTGCTTATTGCCCATAAGGGCCAGGTATTACCCGCTCTTTATGACGCTGTAAATATCGGCGATGAAACCGCCGCCATAGCCTCACTGGTGGGCGCCATAGGCGGAGCCTCTGCCGGCAGCAGCGTCTTTCCGGAAAATTATCTTACCACCATCCAACGGGAAAACAGCTTTGATCTGGAAAAAATGGCCGAAGAATTTGCCGCTATTACAGCATAATCCAGTCGAAGCTTTTCCGGCATATTTAAATCACGATCATTTTTCTATAATATTTGCTGTTTTTAATATCGCAAACCGGCTTATATTTACGGCCGCTGTCTATCTGTGCAGAAGGACGGCGGCCTTTGTCTTTGATTTGTACTGGAATGAAAAGATAATATCTGATATAATTATCAAATAAGTAGATAAAATGTTGAGTTTCCTTCATACAATGGGCTCATCCCCATCATACCCCAAGGATCAGCCATATCTGCAATACCAAAACAGACTGTTTTAAGGGAGAAGACAAAAAATTGTATAGCCAACTCAATGAAAAACTGAAGGAATCCTTAAAAGCAGTTTTGCCGGTCATCGGCATAGTGCTGCTTTTGAGCTTCACAATCGCGCCCATACCTCCCGGTATCCTGATGGCGTTTCTGGTGGGGGGCGCGCTGCTCATCGCAGGTATGGTGCTCTTTTCTCTGGGTGTGGAGCTATCCATGACACCCATGGGCGAAAGAGTAGGCAGCAGCATGACCAAATCGCGCAAAGTAGTCCTTATCCTGCTGCTGGGGTTTATTCTTGGCTTCATTATCACAGTATCAGAACCTGATCTGCAGGTACTGGCCAACCAGGTGCAATCCATACCTAACAATATCCTGATAATGACTGTAGCAGCAGGGGTTGGTATTTTCCTTTGTCTGGCGCTCCTGCGTATGCTTTTTTCCATCGCCCTCAATACCATGCTGGTATTATTTTATATTATCGTGTTCGTACTGGCCTTTTTTGTGCCAAAAGAATTCCTGGCAGTTGCTTTCGATTCCGGGGGCGTTACTACCGGCCCCATGACGGTTCCCTTTATCATGGCGCTGGGTATCGGCGTCTCGGCCATGCGCAGCGATAAGCACTCCGCCAATGACAGCTTCGGATTGGTAGCCTTATGTTCAATAGGGCCTATTCTGGCAGTATTACTGCTGGGCATGATATTTCATCCCGAAAATGCGGCATATACGCCGGTAATGATCCCCGATGTAGCCGATTCACTGGATCTGTGGCATATATTTGCCGCAGGTTTCCCCACTTATTTCAAGGAAATAGCTTTGGCCCTCCTGCCCATAGTCGTCTTTTTCCTTATTTTTAACCTTTTCAGTATGCGGCTGGGGAAAAAGCAGCTTATCCGCATAGGCATAGGCATACTTTATACCTATATCGGCCTGGTAGTATTTCTCACCGGCGTTAATGTAGGCTTTATGCCGGCAGGTAATTACCTGGGAAATGTATTGGCATCTCTTCCCTACCGCTATATAATCATACCCATCGGTATGGTGATCGGCTATTTCATCGTTATGGCCGAACCGGCAGTTTATGTACTGATGCGGCAGGTAGAAGATATTACTGACGGTTCTATTTCCGGCACAGCCATGAAGCGCAGTCTTTCCATAGGAGTGGCTATTTCCGTAGGCCTGGCCATGGTGCGGGTACTAACCGGTATATCCGTATTCTGGCTGCTGATACCGGGCTATGCCATTGCCATCGGCCTTTCTTTCTTCGTACCAAAACTGTTCACCGCCATTGCTTTCGATTCCGGCGGCGTAGCCTCCGGGCCAATGACAGCCACCTTCCTACTGCCCTTTGCCATGGGAGCCTGCAACGCGGTAGGGGGCAATATAGTAGTGGACGCTTTCGGCGTGGTGGCTATGGTAGCCATGACTCCTCTGATAACCATACAGGCCCTGGGCCTGCTCTACCGCCTGCGCAGCCGCAGAGCAGCAGCGGCAGAACCTGATGCGGCGAATACCGATTATCTGTCAGCACTTGCCGACCACCAGATTATCGATCTGTAAAGGAGAACCGGCCGTGAGTAAATTACATATGATGATCACCATCACCGAAAGGGCGCAGCTAAGTACCTTTATCACCTTTTACAGGGAGCGGCAGGTACCGGTACAGTTTATTTCCCTGGCTCTGGGTACCGCCAGCCATGAGACTCTCAACTATCTGGGAATGGAGCGCAGCAGCAAATGCGTACTTATGAGCCTGGTGACAGATGAAAAATGGACGCAGCTGGAACACGATCTCCGCCATGAGCTGCGCATAGATATCCCCGGCACCGGCATCGCCTTTACCATACCCCTAAGCTCCATAGGCGGCAAAAGGGAGCTGCAATTCCTTACAGAACATCAGAATTTTCAAAAGGAAGAGGAATCCATCATGAAAGATACCAAATATGAACTGCTGCTGATAATCGCCAATCATGGATACAGCGATCTGATAATGGATGCCGCCCGCAGCGCCGGAGCGGCAGGAGGCACAGTCATCCATGCCAAAGGCACCGGCATGGAAGGCGCGGAAAAATTCCTGGGCGTTTCCCTGGCGGCAGAAAAAGAAATGATCTTCATTGTGGTAAAAAGGGAACTGCGCAATGGCATAATGACAGCGGTAATGCAGGAAGCCGGTATGGATACCAAGGCAAAGGCTATCTGCTTTACCCTGCCGGTAAATTCCACCGCAGGATTACGCCTGATCGAGGATGAATAAAATACTGATATACTGAAACGCAAAAACTGCCCGGCGGTTTTTTACTTGCAGCCCCGGCTATCCTTATCCCGGAGATACCGATTTTTGATAGCTCCCCGGTCAGCCGACAGCCAGGTTGGGCAAATCTGCCGCTTCATAAAATAAAGCTCTGCTTTAAACCCTTATCCTCCAAAATATCCCTCTGTTGCCCGGCAACAGAGGACGCGAACTCATAGGCGGCATAGCTGCTGCGCAGATCAAACACCTGCCTTGATCTGTCCCACAGACGGGCCCGGATCCCGGCGCTGACGCTTTCCCTGATGATGCCGGTCATTTGACCTTTCACCGGAGCATACAGCGATTTACCGGGACAAAGAGGAGTTATTTCCAACTCTAACAGCAGTTTCCCCTGAAAAAGACGGATATGGTTTTCATCAGCAGCCAGAATACGCACCCCTTTATAAGTAGCCAGGCGATACTCCCTGCCTCCGTAGATTATTGAACAAATGCATCCGGTAAAATTCCCCCCGCAAAAGGGGATATTGGCTATGGAAACCATCAGCGAACATGGCTCCCCAAAATCATTGCATTGCAGCCACTGATAGGAACTGGGGAAAGACTTGCCGCTGTCCTTTTCGATATACCCTATGCCGCCGTCAAAGCTGTGGCGCTTCCCATCTATAACAAGGCTGCCCTTTAGCTTATGATACATACTGATAACCCCATGGCGACATTCCATAGGCAAAAAACGAAAGGGCCCCATTATATCCGAATTCAAAGCAGTAAGCTTTCCATAAAATATTTCTCCGCTGACTCCGGGCAGATCGATACGGCAACCCCGGGAAGAAAAAAGGCAATTCCCCCCGTGGATAACGCCCTTTTCAATCCTAAGCTCAGGTACGGCAAAATACCGGGATACCTCTGTAAAACCTTTATTCCACATGTCCATCCCTCATAGCAGGGTTATTGATAATGCGTCCATGTTCGTTAAAGCGGGAGCCGTGGCAGGGGCAATCCCAGCTATGCTCCTGGGGGTTCCACTTAAGGGCGCAGCCCATATGAGAGCAGCGCTTGGTAGTGGGAGTAAGCAAATTCAGCAGCGTGGTGCCAATATTAACAAAAAGCTGGCCGGTCAGGATATTCCGGTCCGGGGCAAAGGCAGCCGCAAAGGGATTCTCCCTGCCCAGTATCATATTGCCGATAATTTCCGAGGATATCATGGAGCTGGTCATGCCCCATAAATCAAATCCGGAAGCAACATAAACATCCGGCAGGGCTGGACTGTATCTTCCTATATAGGGCACGCCGTCCAGGCTTACACAATCCTGATTTGCCCAGGCAAATTTTTCTCTGGCCTGAGGGAAATACTTTTTGGCAAAAGCCCGGGGCTCGGCAAAACCGCCGCCTTTTGTACCTGTGCGGCGGTCGCCGCCTCCCACAAGGAGCAGATCCTTGTAGTTGCGCAGATAAAACCCGTTCTCTGCCCCATCCTCTATGGTACAGCCAAGATCGAGCCCGTTTTCCAAAGCTATAACAAAAGAGCGCCGCTGATACAGCTTGGCAAAATAAAGTCCCCGGCTGTTAATAAAAGGATAATGAGTGGCTATGATAATTTTTTTGGCATTGATTACGCCCTTTTGGGTAAAAGCCCTGGCGCCCTTGATCTTTGTTACAAAGGTGTTCTCATAAATATTCTTATCCCCGGCTATACCGTAAAGGAACTTCAGGGGATGGAACTGGGCCATACCATTATACCGTACTGCTCCGGCCACGGGAAAAGGCAGCGGCGTTTTTCTAATGAACTCCGCCGCGAACCCCAGCTGGCGAACTGCGTCCACTTCCTGCTCCATAATAGCCCTATTATTTAAGGAATACATAATAGACGGCCGCTCTTCATAATCGCAGGAAACGGTTTCGCAAAGTTTGGCAAACCGTTTCAGCGCCCAAAGATTGGCCTGCAGATATAATCTGGCCTTTTCTTTGCCGAACTTGTGTATCATATCCTGATACACCGTATCGTGCTGGGCGGAAAGTACAGCGGTAGTGCCCTTGGTTATACCGCCCCCTATTTTTCTGCCTTCCACAAGAACATAATCGACCCCTGCTTCCTGCATTTTAAGCGCGCATAATACGCCGGCCATACCGCCGCCGATGATCAGCACATCAGTATCAATGTCCCCGTCAAGCACAGGGAAATCCCGGGTCTTTACTTCTTTTGTCCATAAAAATTCCATATACCCCGCCTCCCTTTCAGATAGTATTAGCCTTTTATAGCAAAATAATGCCAAAGACAAACATTCTGATTAAACAAGGGCATATTTCAAAAATAAAGGTCTTGACCTGATATATAGCAAAAAACGGCTGCTCCTGCTTTTAAATGCGCAGAAGCACCCGTTCCCCAATACATTTATGCTTATTTGAACCGCCGTAATAACAATATAAACAATGCGCTTTAGGGCTGACGGCCTTTATTTACGATCCTTCTTCCTGAATAAGCCGCCCAGGAGGCTGCCTACAGTATCGCCGATATTGTGGGCAATAGTGTAATCAGCAAAAGTGCCCTCCTCTATCATTCTTTCACGGTTGCGGGTTGTCAGCTCGCCTTCGGCTTCCACCCGCACCCATTGCATTGCGTCATCCAGGGCGCTTTTAGCCAGATCCTGCCGGTTCTCATACATTATTTCCTTGGCTATTTTACGGGAAGCCTGCTTTTCTTCCTTGGTCATCTTTCTCTGTTTCTGGGTGCATCTGGGCAAAATGGCATTAAACCTGTCAGACAAGCCGGTTGCTGCAAATTCCGCCTCAAACTGGCCGGCATCGGCGCATTTTTCTCCCAAAGCGTTGGTATCCCGGATAAAAGCATCCACTTCTTCCTGCATTTGCTGGGGAATATCAAAATACTGAGCAAAAAACCCCACTCTTGCATCCACGCATTTTTTTACATCATCAACCATTGTGTTCCTCCTTATGTCTGTCTGCAAATACCATATTGCAATAAGCAACCTATTCCCGGCTGCCAAGGGTGTACTGCCTGTATTATATATATAATAAAATTTCCCCGCGGGAAATGAAAAACCCTGCCGGCCACTTACTGCTGATCTGTTTAATTTACGCATACTGTTCCTGTTTAAGCTCACGGATTTCGAGCTCTTTGTGTCGGGCAGCAGAAAGAAAGGCTCATATCTTCCCGGAGAATGGCGAAACTTCTTCGGCATACCGGTAGAACAGCATGAAGAGTCATACAAAATCGATTTGGCGGACGGGTACATAACGACCGATAAGGCGTAGGTGATAAAAATGTTTTATGAGCAGGCAGGGCCAATTGAAGAAATCAGTGTCGAAGGTTTCAAGGTAGTAAGCGGCGATCTGTTTGTACACTTGCCCCGTAAGAGCGAACCGACATGTACCATCTGGTCGAACAGTATCCGCTTTAGCAAGACTGCGCTCATAGCGCTCAATAGCTGTGAGCGGATACGGATAGAGGTAAATCCAGAGAAACGCTGCATTCTTATTGTGCCAGTCACAGAGAAGGACAAAGATGGGATTTGGTGGAGCAAAAATGTCAAAGAGCCCCAGACCCGCAAGATGGGTTGCAAGCAATTTACAATGCAACTCTTTGATATGTGGCAATGGCGGTGTGATTACGTTTATATAGATAATAATAATTTATCGTTTATATTCTTATAACGATTGTCATTTTACCAAGCCCTGTCCTTTCAGACCACGGACGCATTAAATCCGGGCATACAATGTGCTTATGGCCGGAAATGTTCGGAATATCCCCGGTTTCATGCCAAAAACATCTCAAGAACGGGAATAAATAAAAAATTACCGTTGTTGAAATTGTATCAACAACGGTAACTGATTTGGTTGCGGAGGGGGGATTCGAACCCCCGACCTTCGGGTTATGAGCCCGGCGAGCTGCCAGCTGCTCTACTCCGCGACATATACCGTTGGCGAAAGCCAACGGCATTGGTGGAGAGGGATGGATTCGAACCATCGAAGGCGGTGCCAACAGATTTACAGTCTGCTCCCTTTGGCCACTCGGGAACCTCTCCATAATATTAAATAAATGGGTGGAGCCGACGATGGGACTCGAACCCGCAACCTGCTGATTACAAATCAGCTGCTCTGCCAATTGAGCTACGTCGGCATGACTACGGCAGCTGCCGCTGAATACTGCATCATTTGGCTGCTTGATTATAATATCATATATCTTACACCAATGCAAGGTTTTTTTGCTCAAAAATTCAGCGTTTATTCTCTTTTACCGGTATCTCTATCTGAATAATATAATCGTCCAGCTCATCTATAACTATATCATTAATGCCTGTTTCATATGAAAAACCATAAAAATGCAAATCATTGTCTGCGGCATATTCCAGGATCTCCTGATACTTCTGATACAGCAGCCCCCAATCCCCCTTATGAAAGGCCCGAAGATATTTTCCCCCGGGCTGTACATGAATATCCTTTTCAGGTACCGGCTGGGGCATTTCAATGAACATCGAAGAATAGCTGTCAAAATCTCCCCGGTACAGATTATCAACGCTTATCATCACACCATAGGATACATCATATAGCCGGCGGATGCTGTGCTTTTTGATTTGTGCCAGTATTGCCGCCATCTCCTGCTCAAAAGGAGCATTGGTGGTAAAAGGGGCAGTTACCAGATAATTCCCTGCTTTTTCCCCCAGGCTTATTGCGGAAATATCAGTATCCAGCAGCCGGCGCATATCGTCCCTGCGCTTTATCATGGTTCTTTTTATCTCCAGCAGATGATCCACAGTTTTATCCACCTGGGCGATCTTCTCCGTCAGCAACTGTTCCAAGGCAGAGGCAGAACGGCGGCTCATAAAATCCCGTATTTCCTTTATGGATACTCCAAGCTCCCGCAAAAGCAAAATGGTCTCCAGCACTGAACTCTGATAATAAGTATAATACCTGTAGCCGTTTTCCCCTACCACGGCAGGCTTCAGAATACCCGTTTCGTCATACCACATCAGGGTCTTTTTATTAATATGATGCAAATCTGCGAACTGCCCGATAGTAAAAAGTTTGCTTTTTTGTAATAACACGGCAAATACCCCCTTGACAATACAGTTACTGTACGGTTTATCATATCATACAAAGGATATATCCGCAATATTAGATAGAGATTTCCCTGCATCCATAAAAAAACAATGGCAAAACACACCGCAGGGGGAAAAGGAATATGATATAATATGAAACTTCGAGACCTGACCAAACTGTTTAATACGAAAAAAGTACTGCTATGCGTTGCCGGCAGCGCTATCCTCGCTTTTGGCCTTTACAATATCCATGCCTTGTCCGGAGTTACCGAAGGCGGCGTTCTGGGTCTTACCCTGCTGCTTAATTACTGGCTGGATCTGTCTCCGGCCATATCAGGCCTTATTATGAACGCAGCCTGCTACGCGCTGGGCTGCCGCCTGCTTGGCCGCTCCTTTATCGTTTACTCCATTATCAGCGGCGGCTGCTTTTCCGGGTTTTACGCCATTTTTGAGCTTTTTCCGCCGATCTGGCCGCAACTGGCAGATATGCCTTTGGCAGCAGCCCTGCTGGGCGCTGTTTTCGTAGGTTTAGGCGCAGGGCTATGCGTCAGGGCCGGCGGAGCGCCGGGCGGCGACGACGCTCTTGCCATGAGTATCTGCAAGCTGGTCAAATGGGATATCCGCTGGGTATATCTGGCCAGCGATATGATAGTGCTGCTGCTGTCCCTTACCTATCTGGATCTGGAACGGTTTGCGGTCAGCGCTCTGTCAGTGGTACTTTCCGGGCAAATCATCGGTATAGTACAGCTTATCGGCAAACCACGGAAACAGCATAGACTTGCTCGTAAAAATAAAGACACCGGATTGCCTAAGAAAAGCAACCCGGCGCCAGCCGCGGAAGAAAAAATTAATTAGCTGCCCTGATCCTGTAAAAAATAACCGGGGTCCCTGCGGTACTGATAAGCAGCGCAGATCCTGGCCTCATCCAAATAGGCCAACAGGTTTTCATCGGGCGTACCATAGGCGCAATCGCAGCCGGTGGAGATGGTAAAGCCCCGGGGGCTGTCCCAGGCTGCGGCAAAACAGCGGCGTACCGCGGCACGCACCTGCTCCGGGCTGCCCAGCAGCATCACATTGATAGGATCCACATTGCCGGAGATAGGGATGCTTTCCCCTATCTCTTTCTTAACTTTGGCCAGTTTCACCACATTATCTACGCTGAAGGCACTGTAGCCGCAATCCACTACATCTTTCAGCAGGCGGCTGGTATCGCCGCAGATATGCACACTGACCAAACCCTGCCCATAAGGTTTGGCTGCCTCTACCACCCGCCGGGCATAGGGCTGGGCAAAGCTGCGGAAAGCCCGGGGCGACAGCACGTCCCCGGTAGCCAGCGGATCAGCAAGACTGGTGCCGAATCCGGCCTGCCAGAAAGGCGTCGCCAGAGAAATTATTGCCCGGGTGGCAAAATCCAGCAGCTTATGGATATTCTCCGTATCGGTAAGCAGGCCCATCAGCAGTTTTTCCGGCCCCAGCAGACCGGAGGCCGCGGTGAAGGGCGCGGCAAAGCTCATGCCGCAGCCCACCTCCTGCCCCAGATCCTCCCGGAGTATTTCCAGACACTCAAAGCAATTCCTGGCCAGCTTATCCCCTTTAAGAGTGGCTTTTTCCGAATCCAGCCGCTCTACCTGCGCGGCTTTTTCCAAAGGAAAGGAAAGCAAAGAGATAGCCGCATGCTCAGGCATATCATGCTCCGCGCCGTAAAGCAGCCCCAGCCCGTGCAAGCCATGGCCCGCTCCCAGTCCGTCCAAATGAAATTTTTGATAAAGCCGCTTTTGCACCATAGCCATGCTGCGGCCATCCGCCAGCTCCTGGCTTCTTACCCAGCCGCAGTGACGGTGGGCATCCAGCCCGTAAATGATGCCGATAGGCAGACGATCTGCTTCCCTGCCCTCTGCCAGAGCCTTGCGCCGCTCTACGGGAGTCATCTGACTCTTAAACATAATATACCTTCTATTGCTTCATCTTGCGGTAAACCGCGTTTCCTATCCATTGTATCAACTGCACCATGATGATCAGGCTGATAACTGTAATATACATCACTGTATAATTGAAGCTTTGGTACCCGTAGGTCAGTGCTACCGAGCCGATGCCGCCTGCTCCCACCGCGCCGGCCACAGCAGTAGCGCTCAAAATGGCAATGGTAGCGATTATTACCCCGGAAACGATAGCGGGCATGGCCTCAGAAAACATCACCCGGAATACTACCTGCCTGTCCCTCAGGCCAAAGGAACGCATAGCCTCCACCAGCTCCGGATCCACCTCTTGCAGGGCGCTTTCCACCAGCTTGGCAATGAAAGCCGCCGCACTGACGGTCAGCGGCACAATGGCTGCCTTGACCCCAATGGCAGTACCCACAATAGCCTTGGTCACCGGCAGCATAAAAACAATAAGGATTATCACCGGAAAAGAGCGGATGATATTAATGATGAAGCTGAGTATCTCATAGACCGGCTTGTTTTGCCAGATGCCGCCCCGGTTGGTGACTACCAGCAAAACTGCCAGCAAAAAACCGAGAATAATGCTGAAAATGGTAGTAAAAAAGAGCATTTTAAAAGTGGCGCCATAGGCGGGCAGCAAAATGCGGTGCCAAAAATTCATTTGGTATTCTGTTAAAAAGTTGCTCAAAATTCCATCCAACATTTATTCCGCCCCCTCGCCGCTGTTTTCATTGGGTTGATAAATATGCCACAGCACCTTTTTGCCGTCCAGCCAATCGCAAAGCCGCTGTCTGTCGGCCTCGGCAATATTTATCACCAGGGAGCCAAGCATCTGCTCCTGATAAGGTTCCATCTTGCCGCCGATAACCCGGTAATCCAGCCCCAGCTCCCGGCCGATGCTGCTGAACACATCCCGGGATGCCTCATCGCAGACCATAAGCTGAATATCCACTCCCTGACTGCTGGCAGGGGCGTCGTTTTCCATCATAAAGCGGCGCAGGGCTTCCGGCTGCTCCAAAAAGAGCCGGCGCACATTGCCGTCTATGGAAAGGCGGCCCTTTTCCAGCAGCGCCAGATTATTGCACAGTTCCCTGATCACCTGCATTTGATGGGTTACCACGATGATAGTGATGCCCAGCTCCCTATTGATCCGCCTCAGCAGATCCAATATGGAGTGAGTTGTGCCAGGGTCCAGCGCAGAGGTGGATTCATCGCTGAGAAGGATCTTCGGCTCCATGGAAAGAGCCCGGGCAATAGCCACCCGCTGCTTCTGTCCGCCGGAAAGCACTGCCGGCTTTTCTTTAAGCTTTTCGGTTATGCCTACCAGTTCCGCCAGCTCCCGCACCCTGCAGTCAATTTCCTTTTTGCTGTAACCCCAGCATTTCATAGGAAAGCCTATATTATCATAAACGGTCTTGCGGGTCATCAGGGAAAAATGTTGAAAGATCATGGCGATATCCTTGCGGTAGCGCCGCAGCTCCTCTTTATTCAGGTCTTTGACCTCCACGCCATCCACCCATATGCTGCCGGCATCATAGGTTTCCAGCCCGTTTAAGCAGCGCAGCAGGGTGCTTTTGCCGGCGCCGCTTTTGCCCACAAGGCCATATATATCCCCGTTATCTATGGTCAGCTCTATATCCTGCAAAACTTTAAGCGACCCAAAGGATTTTTGCAGGCCGTGAATTTCTATCATATTACCTCCGTTTATTGCCGTTTTACCCGCTTGGCTGATGGTTAATGTACTTTTCAATGATAACATAAGGGCAAGGGACGCTTATATTCCCTTGCCCTTTGCCTTAACTAAAATGGAGGGTTCACTTATTCCACAGGCACATTAGCGCCGTTTGTGTTATCAATAACATACTGTTTGGCGTAGTCAGAAGTATAAGCAGTCACCAGATCCTTGGCCCACTGGGTATCCTTATCCTCTGCGCGGACGCAAACTCCCAGGGCTTCGGCAGAATGATCGATGTAATAAAGCTGATTCTTGGTAGGATCAAGACCGGCATTAGCCATGGTATTGGAGGAGCCAATGTAAGCGGAAACTTCATCGATCGCCGCATAACCGGCAGAGGAGTCATTGGAGACAAACTCGAAATTATAGGGGTTTTCCACTATATCAGCCAGTCCATACAGGTCTTTTTCCTCATCAGTCAGCTTGATAAGACCACTATCCTGCAGGGCCAACAGATCCAGGCTCTGATTGGAAGCATCCTGAGCTACCCGGATAGTGCCGCCTGCTGCTTTCAGCTCATCCAAAGTGGAATATTTTTCAGAATAAATACCGCCATAATAAAGGAAGCAGGGCGCCAGCATCACAATATCAGTACCTTTTTCTTCATTGTACATGTCCAGGAAGGGCTGATGCTGATAGAAGTTAGCGTCAATGCTGCCTTCATCCAGGGCTACATTGGGAGTGAAATAATCGTCGAACATAACTATCTCTACTTCGTATCCCATGTCTTCCAAAGGTTTGATGGCGGATTCAGCCATAATACGAGCAACTGGTTCAGTACCGATGCGCAGGGTGGTTTTGGTCTGCTCTCCGTCGGCAGCATTATTGTCAGCATTATCATTGCCGCAGGCACAGGTTGCCACCATAGCCAAAGCCAGCATAGCAACTATAATAATGGTTTTGATTTTCTTCATTAGATGATCTCCTTTTTATTGATAAAGTATTTGTGGGACTGAAATATAATAACTTTAAACAATTATTTTGTCAAAACATATAAAATAATAATTATAGTTAATTATTATAAATTTTTATCCACGCTTTCCGGGTATTTAAAAATTCCCCGCCACAGCGGGGAATTTCTTTAACATATATCTATATAGCGGCAGATATTCCCAGGCAGATCCTGACTAACATCCTCCTTGGCTATCTTTCTGCCCTTCAGATTTGTTTCTCGCTATGCTCATCAGCAGCTTGATCCGGTTAAGCTGATTTACCCGGCTGCTGCCGGGATCATAATCGACAGCTACGATATTGGCGGCAGGATATTTATCACGAATGGTACGGATAGCGCCTTTGCCCACCACATGATTGGGCAGACAGGCAAAGGGCTGAACGCAGATGATATTATCAATGCCCTCATGTATCATATCGATCATCTCGCCGGAAAGGAACCAGCCCTCGCCGCACATATTCCCCAGCTCCACCACTTCCTGAGCCTGTTTGGCCAGCTTGCCGATATTGGAAGGAATACGAAAACCATACTTCTTGAGCCGGGGATAAAAAGGCTTGCGCAATCCCTCCAGAAAACTGACGGCAAAATCGCCTGACAGTTTGGAATGTAGCTTGCCTGACAGCTTATGGTAGCGATAATCGCCGTTATAAGCGCAATAAAGGAAAAACCCTATAAGATCGGGAACTACCGCTTCCCCGCCTTCGGCTTCTATCTGATCCACCACATGATTATTGGCGTCAGGATGAAATTTTACCAGGATCTCCCCCACCAGACCCACCTTGGGTTTTGCTATATCCAGCCGGGGAAGGGAGGCAAAGTCATCGATGATCTGTTTGCCCAGCCGCAAATAACTGCAGCGGTTGATGCGGGGAATAAGGCCGGTCAGTCGGCGGATCCACTGCTCGGTCAAAGCATTGGCGCTGCCTTTTACCTCCTCATAGGGGCGGGTCTGATAAAGCAGCCGCATCAGCAGATCGCCCAGCCCTATTGCGTAAAGGCCTCGCAAGATCAGTCTGGGAGTAATGCGGAAACCCGGGTTTTTTTCCAGCTTGGCAACGGATAAGGATATCACCGGCACCTGGGATAATCCCGCTTTTTCCAGGGCCCGCCTCAGCAGGCCTATATAATTGGTGGCGCGGCAGCCGCCTCCGGTCTGGGATATCATTACCGCAGTATGGTTTATATCATATTTGCCGGAAAGCAGGGCCCGCATCAGCTGACCCACAGTCATAATGGCCGGATAGCACGCATCATTATTGACAAACTGCAGACCGCAATCCACATCTGCCTGCTCCGCTACTGGCAGAACTTTAAAATCATAGCCGCAGGAACGGAAGGCCGCCTCCGCCAGCTGGAAATGAATAGGCGACATCTGGGGAGCAAGAATGGTATAGCGGGGCTTCATCTGCCTGCTGAAAGCAGGCCGCAACCGGGGAGTAAAATCGGATTCCGGCAGACGGCTCAGCTTATCCCGCTGGCGGATAGCAGCTATCAGGGAACGGATACGGATACGGGCCGCGCCAAGATTATTGACTTCATCTATTTTAAGCAGGGTATAAAGCTTGCGTCCCTGCTCCAGTATTTCCTGTACCTGATCGGCAGTGATAGCGTCCAGGCCGCAGCCAAAGCTGTTGAGCTGTACCAGCTCCAGGCAATCATAACGCCGCACCAGATCCGCAGCCTGATAAAGGCGGGTATGATAGCTCCACTGATCCACAGCCTTGATAGGCCGGGGCAACCTGCCCAGATGAGCCACGCTGTCCTCGGTAAATACCGCAAAACCATAACCGGCTATCATCTCGGCGATACCGTGATTGATCTCCGGATCAGTATGATAAGGGCGTCCTGCCAATACTATGCCCTTACGCCCCTGCCGCTGGATTTTTTCCAGGAGCTGCTCTCCCTGAAAGAGGATATCATGCTTGAAAGCGGCGTCCTCCCGGTAAGCATCTTCAAGAGCGTCCTTAATCTCTGAGGCTGGGATATGCAGATAAGCCAGTTCCTCGCCAAGACGGCAGGCCAGGCGCTTTTTATCATCATAGGGCAAAAACGGCGAAAGAAAACGCACTCCCTCCTCCTGCAGCCCCGGTACATTATTACGGATAACTTCCGGATAGGTGGCAACGATAGGGCAGTTGAAATTATTATCGCCGCCCAAATGCTCATCCTGTTCCTTAGGCAGGCAGGGGTAAAAAATAGTCTTTATACCCATATCCAGCAGGGACTGAATATGACCGTGAGCCAGCCGGGCAGGATAACAGACCGATTCGGAAGGCATGGTCTCCATACCCTTTTCAAACAGCTCGCGGCTGCTGCGGGGAGAGATGACTACCCGAAAGCCCAGCTTGCTGAAGAAAGTAAACCAGAAGGGATAATTTTCATACATATTTAAAACACGGGGAATACCGATGCTGCCCCTGTAAGCTTTTTCTTCACTAAGAGGCTGATAATCAAAAAGCCGCTGATATTTATAAGCAAAAAGATTCTCAGCCGCCTCCTGCCCGCCTGAACCTTCCGCCCCCCGCTCGCAGCGGTTATTGGATATATGCCGTCCCCCGTCTGCGAAACGGGTAATGGTCAGCAAACAGTTATTGCCGCAGCGGCCGCAGCGGGCAGTGGTCTTGGTGACGGAAAAATCAATAAGATCCTTATCTTCCAGCAAGGATGATCTGCCGCATTGGCCCTGTTCCAGATACTCATCCCTGGCCAGCAGAGCCGCGCCGTAAGCGCCCATCAGCCCGGCCTGAGCCGGGCGGTAAGCCTCATGGCCAGATATCAGCTCAAAACAGCGCAGCACTGCCTCGTTAAGAAAACTGCCTCCCTGCACTATGACCTTACGGCCCATTTCCTCAGGACTGTGGAGCTTGATAACTTTATAAAGGGCGTTTTTGATAACAGAATAGGAAAGGCCGGCAGCAATATCCGCCGGAGTTGCCCCTTCTTTTTGAGCCTGCTTTACCTGGGAATTCATAAAAACGGTACAACGGGAACCCAGATCCACCGGGTGGCGGGCGCTAAGAGCCATCTCCCCAAACTGGGCAGGGGTTTTGCCCATGGCGCGGGCAAAAGTTTCTATAAAAGAGCCGCAGCCGGAAGAGCAGGCCTCGTTGAGCTGGATACGGTCAATACTGTGCTCCCGTATACGCAGGCACTTCATATCCTGACCGCCGATATCCAAAACAAAACTGACATCAGGCAGCAGTTCTTCCGCCGCCCGGTAATGAGCCACTGTTTCTATCTCCCCCATATCCGTATGGAGACCGGCCTTGATAAGAGCTTCGCCATAGCCGGTAACACAGCAGCGGGCCAAATATGCGCCCTCCGGCTTTTGGGCATAGAATTCCCGCAGCATGGCAATGACCGTTTCCAAAGGATGGCCGCCATTATTGCTGTAACGGCTGAAAAGCAAACGGCCTTCATTATCTATTACCGCCATTTTGGCAGTGGTGCTGCCTGCATCGATGCCCAGCCATACGGGACCTTCGGCCTCTGCGAGAGGGGCTTCCGCTATTCCTTCCCGGCTGTGACGGCTGCGGAATTCCCGCAGCTCCTGCTCATCAGCAAACAGGGGCGGCAGTACATTAGCGCTATCCAGTCTGCGGTTTTCCAATCCCGCAAGCCTGGCCAATAATTCGCTGCCCTTGACAGCACAGGCCGGATCTGCTTCCAGAGCAGCTCCCCTGGCGATGAAAACCTGGGCCTTTTCCGGCAGGATTATCTGCTCATCACTGAGATGCAGAGTTTCCCCGAAGCGGCGGCGCAGCTGAGGGAGAAAATGCAGCGGCCCGCCCAGAAAGGCGATATTGCCGCGTATGGGTTTACCGCAGGCCAGCCCGGATATAGTCTGATTCACCACCGACTGAAATACTGACGCTGCAATATCGCTGCGAGCTGCCCCCTCGTTAAGCAGGGGCTGGATATCACTTTTGGCAAAAACCCCGCAGCGGGAAGCAATGGGGTAAATGGTAGTGGCAGAGGCTGCCAGCTCATCCAGTCCGGCCAGATCGGTCTGGAGCAAAGATGCCATCTGATCCAGAAAGGCCCCGGTACCGCCTGCGCAGGAGCCGTTCATCCGCTGCTCGGGGCAGACACCCATATAGGTGATCTTGGCGTCTTCCCCACCCAGCTCAATAGCCACGTCAGCAGTTGGGGCATAGGCGCGTATGGCAGTAAGCCCTGCCACCACTTCCTGGGTAAAGGGCAGCTCCAGAAGTTCAGCCGCAGCGATCCCCGCAGAACCCGTTACCATCAGGGATATTTCTTCGTCCTCCATGCCCTGCAGCATATCCCTAAAAAGGGAGACCACAGCTCCTCCTATATCCGCATAATGGCGCCGGTAATCATCTTTTAGCAGTTCCCCTGCTTCATTATGTATTGCCATTTTCACGGTGGTGGATCCTATATCCAATCCTGCGGTATATCTTCCCATTATTCCTCCAAAATCTGCGAACAACACGTTGTCTGATTATGTCGATTATGATATAATTATAATAGAAAAAAACGATAATTCCCACAAACAATTTCAGGAATATCTGTCGTTTTTTTGGAAAAATGGAAGAAAGAGGTCGAAAAATGCAGGAACAAAACGAATCCCGCAAAGTACAGGAAACCAAGCAACGCACCAAAAACGCTTTTCTGGAGCTGTGCGGCGAAAAAAAGATCGATAAGATCAGCGTCAAGGAGCTTACTGCCAGGGCCGGTATCAACCGCAGCACCTTTTATGCTCATTATCAGGATATTTACGACCTCAAGGAACAGGTGCTGACAGATTTTCGTGCCACCATGCAAAAAAAGGTTCTTCCCCTGGTAATGGATATAGCCTACGGACGCAATATGACTGAGGCCAGTTATACCATTATTAAAATGTATGAGGAAAACCGCGCTCTTTACCGGGCCTTTTTAGTCAAAAACCGGGACGACCGTATAGTGGACGGTTTTAAAACTGTTTCCGTGGATATATTACGCAAGCGTTTCAGCGGTATGGGGGTAGCGCCTCCTGATGATCTGGAATACATAATGGAATATATTATCGCAGGGCAGATAGCTCTGCTGGGAATGTGGGCCAGCGCCGAAAAACCCATCAGTGCCGAAAATCTGGTGAGGCTGGTAAGGGATCTCAACTATTTTGGGCCGGTGCATTGTCTTTTTGCAGGCAATACCCCAGTACCGGACGACTCATCCGCAAACAGTACATCCCCTATGTAATATCAATAATACCGCAGCCGGAAATCGGCATGGAGTATCAGCGGCTCAACAGATTATATTCAGACAATGCTGGGGGAATACTGATCTTTTTGCAGCGTGTATGTGATATCTGACATTGCTTTGATTATAATATTCCCTGCCCGGGCAGGGTGCAGTATACCGACCGGTTAATAAAACAGATATGCCCGCTTTTTAAGCGGGCATATCTGTTTTATCATTATATTTTTGGTATCAGCAGCCGCTGCCCTACGATATGCTTCCGCAAGCTGTAGGAATCCATCCCGGCAGCGCTGCCGGGAAAATCACTTCAGCTCTGCCAGCAACTGCAGGGCCTGCCGGTAGCCGTCAAAACCGACTCCCTTAAAGGTAGCCAGGCAATAAGGACGTATATAGGAAACTCGGCGAAAATCCTCTCGGCTGTCCGGGTCGGTAAGATGCACCTCTACTGTGGGCAAAGCTACAGCCGCCACGGCGTCCGCCAAAGCTACGCTGGTATGGGTATAGCCTCCCGGGTTGATAATAATGGCGTCCTCCCTGCCATAAGCAGCCTGCACCTCATCGATAATGCTGCCTTCATGATTGGACTGAAAAATTCTGACCTCCATACCCAGGGCAGCAGCCTCATTGCGGATAAACTGTTCCAGCTGCTGATAACTGTTTTGGCCATAAATCTCCGGCTGCCGTATACCCAGCATATTCAAATTAGGCCCGTTTATTACCAGTACTTTCAAGATAATCCCTCCATATCCTTGCCGCGCAGTCTGTCACAGTTCCTTCATTACTTACCGCCATATCGGCAAATTTTTCATACATGGGATAGCGTACCTCTTCCAGGGCAGCCAAATCTCCCCGGGATAAGGGGCGCCCCTCTGTGGCTAATTTGCCGCGGCTGCGCTGAAGCCAGTATATCCTGGCATTTTGCTGCAGGTAAAATCGGTTCTCCGGCCTTATTACCACACCGCCTCCGCAGGATATGATAAGACCGCTTTCACCGCCCCAGCGGGCAGCCTGAGCAGATTCCTGATCCCTGAATACTTCTTCTCCCTGCTCATTAATGATATCTTCCGGCGTTTTACCGGCTGCTTTCCAGATCTCCTCATCAAGATCCACCAGCCTTCTGCCGCAAATACCGGCCAGCTCCCTGCCTATACTGCTTTTACCGCAGCCCGGCATGCCGATAAGCACTATATTTTCCTGCTGCCGCAAAAGACGGCTGATAATATCCTCTGTCTGCTGTTGAGGATATAATAAATCAGGCTCACTGCCGTTAAACACCAGGTTGGCTGCTACTGCCTGGGCAGCCAGCATAGGCAGGCCGCCGCTGCATATATAACCCATATCGGCGGCATCCAAAAGCAGCCTGCTGCGCAGAGGATTATAAATAAGATCAATCACAGCGGGGCGCTTCTTCATATTAGCCAGATTTTCCCGGGAAAGCGGGCTTTGGCCGCAATGAGGATACATGCCGCAGGGAGTTGCATTGATAATAATATCGCTGTCATAATGGTCTGCAAGGCGGGACATATCCCCATCCGGCCCGCCCCCGCGGGAAAGCATAACCATTTCCCCTGCTGCGGAAAGCCGGGCCGCTGCGGCCGCGGCCGCTGCGGCGCCGCCGCAGCCTATTATCAGCACTTTCTGTCCCTGCATACATATACCGCTGCGCTCAGCCAGATAAAGCAGACCGCAGATATCCGTATTATCTCCCAGCAGCCTGCCGTCGGCCAACCGTACCACTGTATTTACCGAGCCGGTCATCCCGGCTCTTTCCGTAAGCACATCACAGCAGGCGGCAGCGGTTTTTTTATATGGTATGGTTACATTGACCCCACCCAGATCCGGATCATGCAAAAATGATTCCAGATCCGCTTCTGCCAATTCAAACAGTTTATAATCAGCTTTTCCCAGCAGGCTGTGGATAAACGGCGACCAGCTATGGGAAAGCGCACCGCCCACCAAACCGTAAAACCTGGCCATGTTCTGTTTCTCCTTGGGGGTTCCCGGTAAGCCGGAGCATCATGGGTAACCCTCTGCAAATTCAGATTGTTTTCTACTTCTGGACAGCAACTTCCTTCTTAAATACAAATAGTTTTCCGGGCTTCCATCAGCATATCAGCCAGAACCAATGCCATGGCAGCTTCCATAATAGGGCAGCAGAGCAAAGCCACGCAGGGATCATGCCTGACTTTGCTCTGGATGAAAGTCTCTTTCCCGGAAACCATATCCACCGTCCGCTGCTCAAGAGCTATGGATGGGGTAGGTTTAAAGGCTATCTGCTGGGTAAGCGGCATACCGTTGCTCATACCGCCCAGAATACCGCCGCAATTATTACTGACAGTAGCTATGCTGCCATCATACCGCCGGTAAAAGCTGTCATTATTCTGTGAACCGCGAAGCCGGTCGGAGTCAAATACTGCACCAAATTCAATGCCTTTGGCTGCGGGAATAGCCATTAATACTGCTGCCAGACGGGGCTCCAGCCCTGCAAAAAGCGGGCCTCCCAGACCAACAGGCAAACCAATGGCTGCAGCCTGAATAATGCCTCCCAAAGAATCTCCCTGCTGTCTGGCCAGTTCTCCTGTCAGGCTAATCCTGTGTCTGGCTTCATCGTCCAGCACCGGCAATACTTTGCGCGACAGGCCGACCAGCAACTGTCTGGTGGGATAAAGAGGCAAAGGCCTGTCCTCCACCTTGCCAATGCGCAGTAAATGGCTGCCCACATATATGCCATCCTCAGCCAAAAGCTGTATCGCAATACCCCCGGCCAGACACAAAGGAGCAGTAAGCCTTACAGAAAAAGGGCGCCGCCTGACATATCCAGCCTGGAGCCATATTTGCAATAAACCGGATAATCCGCATGTCCGGGCCGGGGCTTTGCCTTCAGCATTTTATAATCACCGGCACGCGCATCACGATTGGCTATTACAGCCGCCAAAGGTTTGCCATCACATACTCTCTGTTTGTCAATACCGGCTGTAAAGTACGGTATATCCGGTTCATGACGCCGGAATGTAAGGGAGGCTCCGGGGCGGCATCTGTTCAAAAAGGTCTGCAGCGGCTCCATATCTACAGTAAAGCCTGCAGGCAGCCCTTCCAGTACGCAACCTACGGGCAGGTCCGTGGGATGTGCCGAATATGGTCAGCCTGAGCTTTCTTCCTATTTCAGACAGCATTTATTTTCCCCCCCAGCATAGCGTAATCCTTCCAGAAGCAGGGATAAGATTTGGCCACCGACCGCTCATGTTCCAGACGCACCGGCCGGGAACAGGAGGCGGCAGCAACTGCGGCAGCCATGACTATGCGATGATCGGGGCCTACTGCGGCATTGCCTCCAATAAGTCCGGTACCGTAGATCAGCAGATTGTTACTGCGCTCCTCCACCCTGCCGCCCAAAGAACGCAGCAGGCCGGTGACTCCCCTGATACGGCCTCTTTTTCCGAATCTGCCGCTGCTGGCATTTATCAGGAACGTTTCGCCCCGGGCAAAAGCTGCCGCAACTGCCAGAGGAGGCAGCAGATCCGGGTTATCGGCAAGGTCGATAACGCAGCCGCGCAAAGCAGAGGGAAAAGCCGTAACGCTGCAGTCGTTTTCAGCGATACGCCCGCCCATACGGCGCAGAAACCTTACTATTCGGCGGTCTGCCTGCAGAGAATCCGGATCAAGACCACTGACCGTAACAGCTTCCGGGCCAATACAACCGGCGGTGAGCCAAAAAGCCGCATTAGACCAGTCCCCGCCGATAAGCATATAAGAGGGGGGCGAGAACCTCTGACCCCCGGGTATCAAAAAGCTGTCTTCCTGCCGCTGCATATCAATACCGCAGGCTTCCAGAAAATAGCAGGTCATATCTACATAATCTGCCGACTGCAGCGGAGTGGTAAGCCTGACTTTGCTGTCTGCAGCCAGCAGGGGCAAGGCCAGCAGCAGGCCGCTGATAAACTGGGAGCTGATATTTCCCGGTATCCGAAATTCTCCGGGGCGGAGCTGTCCACCTACCTGCCAGCCGGAAATAGTAGATTCTATTTGCGCTCCCCGGGAATTTAAAGCCGACAGCAGGGGGCCGAATGGTCTCTCGGTAAGACGGCTTCTTGCCAGCACAGTGGCTTTGATGCCTCTGGCAGCCAGCTGCGGCAGCAAAAACCGGGCCGCCGCGCCGCTTTCTCCGCAATCCACCTTCAGAAAGGCGGGAGTATCCTTAATGGGATAAATTACCGTGCCCAGCTGTTCCTGTTTTATCTCAGCGCCCAGGGCGGCGAAGCAGCGGCAGGCTGCTTCCATATCCTCTCCCTGAGGCAGATTGGGTATAAGCACGGGCTTATCTCCGTTGGCTGCGCAGACTACCGCACGCTGGGCAGAAGATTTGGAAGGTACAGCCCTGACCGCACCTCCCAAGACTGCAGGATACAGCAAAAAACTCATCAAAAACCTCCGTTTATTCAGCAAACACCAAGACTTCCGATATACCCATATAGGGGTTATCATTAAACAGCTTTGTTTTGTAAAAAATACCCGTCAGACCTTGGCCTGACGGATATTCTATACCTGTTTTATCAACCATGGAATCCACAACGGGCAAAGTTGTAGCCATGTCCTGCCGGTTTTTGGCATATTCGTATGCAGCCGCAACACAGGGGCGACCCGCAAAGCCCGCCATTTTCCGGGAAAAAGCAAACCTTTTCCTGCAAATACCGGTATTATCGCAAACCAAAGCCGTTTTGACCGCGCCCGGATAAGGCAGCAGTATACTGCCGCCTCTTTTTTGCAGTCCGCGTCCGGTCAGCACCGTATATGGAGGACTGGTGCTGATATATATCCTGACAGGAGCTGCCGGTAATTCCCCTCCGATAGGTTTATCCTGTACGGATAAATCTGTGTAGCTGCCTTTCTTCATGTTTTCACCCGCATAATATTGCCCTTGCCTTTAGATTACCAGATCGTGAATTGCCTGCCATTTGGCAGCAGCTTCTTTAAATACCTCCGGAGTAATAGCCTGCTGCCCGTCACAAAGAGCCATCTCCGGCGCATTATGCACCTCCACCAGCAGTCCGTCGGCGCCTGCGGCGACTGCAGCGGCAGCCAACGGAAAGACCAGATCGGAACTGCCCGCACCATGGCTGGGATCTGCCAATACCGGCAGATGGGTCAAAGCCCGCAGCAAAGGTATGGCCGCAATATCCAGGGAGTTCCGCCGTCCAAGGCTGCGTACGCCCCGCTCGCAAAGGATCACATTGGCATTGCCCCAGGATAACAAATATTCCGCACTGAGCAGCAATTCCTCATAAGTAGCGCCGGGGCCCCGCTTCAACAGCACCGGTTTTTCCTGCCTGCCCAAAGCTTTAAGCAAAGAAAAATTCTGCATATTGCGGGCTCCCACCTGAATGATATCTATATCCGAAAAAAGCGGAAGCTGGCTGCTATCCATTATCTCGCTTACCACGGGCAAACCGGTAATTTTCTTGGCCCGCACCAGCAGTTTCAGGCCTTCCGCACCCAGTCCCTGAAATGAATAGGGCGAAGTCCGGGGCTTAAAAGCGCCCCCCCGCAGCAGCCCTGCACCGCCGGCCTTCACTGCGGAAGCAATGGTTATAAGCTGCTGCTCATTTTCTACTGTACAGGGCCCGGCAATAAGGCAAAGCCCGCCTCCGCCGATGCTGATACCGCCGGCCTTAACAACAGTATCGGCCGGATGATACTGCCGGGAAGCCAGTTTATACTGCGCATCCAGCCTTTTTATATCTGCCACCACCCCGGAAGCCAGCAGCATATCCGTATCCAGCAAGGCAGTATCGCCCCGGATCAGCAGCAAACTGAAGCCTCCGCTATCGATTATTTCACTGTCAAATCCCGCTTCTGCCAGCCGCCGGCGCAATCGTGCCAGCCTTTTTTCATCCAGCGGGGTCTTCAGGATCAAAAGCATGGATCACCTCGTATTTATCAGATATAACGGAAATACACCAGAATCCGGCAAAGCATGGCGCAGATCTCTGCCCGGGTGATATTGTTATCAGGAGCAAAGGTTCCGGAGGGGTTGCCGGTCAGCACACCTGCGCCGGCCAGCAGATTCACAGCCTGCTGCAGCTCCTGATCCCGGCCGGCCATATCCGTAAAGCTGCTTTCGCTTTCTGCCACATCTTTATCCCGTAAAAGCGGCGCTATGGTCAGGGCCGCATCCTGGCGCAGGGCAGCGGTATCCGGCAGAAAACGGGGTTGGGCGTCGGCAGCTCCCGTCAGCAGCCGGTCAGGAAGTATCCCGGCCTTTTCCATTTTAAGCAGGGGCTCCAGATAATATGCATTGGGCGCCACATCCCCATAAGGGCTTATCTCTGCGGCAAGTATCTCTTCGATATATTCCCGGCTGTCTTTATCCAGCCCATTGGGATAAAGCAGGTCATATACCCGGGATATCAGGGTTATCAGCTCTGCGCGGCTGATGCTTTTTTCCGGACGGAAGGTGTTATTGGTATAGCCTTCCACTATCTGCAAGGCGGCAAGCTGCCGTATATAGTTTTCGGACCAATGGCCCACTATATCAAAAAGATCCCCCTCCGGACGGATGGCTGTTATATTAAAGCCCAGCTGGCTGTCGGCGTAAGCCCGGCTTACGGAAAGCACCGTACCGACAAGGGAAGCGGTATTGTTATAATCGTTAAGATATATCACATAATACTCGCCGCTGACGCTTTGATAGGTGATAACGGTTTCTCCTACAAGCTGCTCATAATACTGATCCAGAGTTATGCCATTGCGGTATATGTATTCTGCATGCACCTTGCCCACATAACGGAAATGCCACGGCTCATATATATATCCGGTGATATGCTCCATGCCCTTAGGGTAACGGAGAATAAATCCGTAACGCCAGCTGTTTTCCGCCAACCATTTACCCGCAGCAGTATTGGCAAAAGAATCGGTAAGCCCGGCATCGCTGGTGGTAAAATCCACAGCCAGCCCCGTCTGATGCTCGCTGGCGCCGGGAATTGCCACTACCTGAGCAGCCAGAGTACGGGCAGAGCTCCGGTCATAGCCAAGATCGAGATAATAATTGACCTTTCTGTCATATAGCCAGGACTGGGTATCATAACTGCGGTAACCGCTGGAGCCGTAAATATCGCTGATACCGTCGGCCTTCATAGCAGCTATCATCTGCCCCATGGCTTCCGCAGCCTCCCGGGTCATCATGACCGAGCTGCCGGCAGGCATATAATCGCTCAGTTTTACCAGACCTGCAGGCACATAATCGCTGACCAGCAAATGATCCCTGTTGACCAGCATCTGGCTACAGCCGGGATCCGGGGCCACCGCATCGGCCAAAGCAACGGGGGATAAAGCTGCTGCCACAAATAAACCCAGCAACAATGACATAAGATACTTTCTCATAAAAACCTCCAAAAAATCCGCAAAACGGGATATGTTCCCGCATCTGTTTATGTAAAATACCGTATTAGACAAAGGCTATCCGGAAGGAAAAAGCAGTCTGCCGGAGAACTGCCGGAAAACACTTTACCCTGGGGCAAAAATCAGAACGAAAAACTCTTGCCGCAGCACAGAAAAACCAAAAAGCAAACAAGGCCTGCTTATCCAGTTAATCATAATAATTGTACATATTATGACCGGCAAAGTCAATATTGAGAGATTTTTTCCGAAATTTGCCGGGTGTTTTTTATAATTATCCACAAATTGCTGTGGAAAAAAAGAGGACACTGGATATTAATTGTGGAAAAAGCGGACATTTCCCAAAAAACGCTTGTCAAATACATTAGTGTAATGCTATGATATAAGGTATATCCTAAAGGTAATACTTTAGAGTATAAAAAATGCAGGAGGTACAAAAAATGCATACCAAATTATTTATTCCCGGACCGGTGGAAGTCAGCGAGGACGTATTGGCCCGTATGGCCACTCCCATGATAGGCCACCGCAGCAAAGCAGCTACCGAGCTGCAAAAGAGCATCAGCGAAAAAATCCAGAAGGTATTTTACACCGATAATACCATCGTCCTGTCTACCAGCTCAGGTTCAGGTCTGATGGAATCAGCCATTCGATCTTGTACCTCCAAAAAAGCGGCTGTTTTCTCTATCGGTTCCTTTGGCGAACGCTGGTACAAAATGGCGGTGACCAATGGCCGCGACGCCGATATTTTCCGCGTCCCCAATGGCCAGGCCACTTCCGCTGCGGAAGTAGACGCAGCCCTGGCTACCGGCAAATATGACGTAGTCACCATCACTCATAATGAGACCAGCACCGGCGTGATGAATCCCATCGCGGAGATCGCCGCTGTTATCAAGAAATACCCGGACGTGGTATTCCTGGTAGATACCGTCAGCTCCATGGGCGGCACCTATATTCCCGTAGATGAACTGGGCATCGATGTCTGCATCACCTCCAGCCAGAAGGCTCTGGGGCTGCCCCCCGGGATGTCCATTGCCTCTGTATCCGAAAAGGCTTATCAGCGGGCTCAGACCGTGGAGAACCGGGGTCTGTATTTCGACCTGGTATCCCTGGTGAAAAAGGCCCGGGACAAATATCAGTATCCCTCCACCCCCTCTATCTCCCATATGTTCGCTCTGGACTATGCTCTGGACCGCATTTTGGCTGAAGGACTGGAGAACCGCTATGCCCGCCACATCCAGATGGCAGAATACACCAGGGAATGGGCACGCAAATATTTTGCCATTTTCCCGGATGAGCGCTATCTTTCCAACACTCTGACCTGCGTGGACAATACCCGGGGCATCAGCGTGGCTGATCTTAACGCTGAGCTGACCAAAAGGGGTATGTGCATCAGCAACGGCTACGGCGACCTTAAGGAAAAGACCTTCCGCATAGCCCATATGGCAGACTGCACCCTGGACGATATCAAGGAAGTCACCGGCAATATCGTGGATATTCTGGGACTGTAAGCAAGATCGGGGCGGGGCTTGTCAGACAGGCCCCGCCTGTTTTTTCCACGGCTTTGCCTCAGGCAAAGACCAAAACCAATAATAACTGCGCCGGACAGCGCAGATACCAATAATAAGGATAAGCTCCGGGCGATACTGCCGGGGCGCATAAGGAGAAAAAAAATGACTATCAGAATTTTAGCAAACGACGGCATGGAAGCTGCTGCCAAAGAAGCATTGGAAGCCAAAGGCTTTGAAGTTGTCACCCAGCATTATGACGGCGACGCCCTGCTGGACGCGGTAAAGGAATTTGACGCTATGACCGTGCGTTCCGCTACCAAGGTGCGCCAGAACGTGCTGGATGCAGCCGCCCAGACCGGCCGGCTCAAAATAGTTATCCGCGGCGGTGTGGGCATCGATAATATTGATGCTGACTATGCGGCCAAAGCAGGCATAAAAGTTACCAACACCCCTAAGGCTTCCAGCTCTTCCGTAGCCGAGCTGGCCCTGGGCCATATGTTCTCTCTGGCCCGTTATATCGGCATCAGCAATGTTACCATGCGCCAGGGCCAGTGGAACAAAAAGAAATACGAGGGCATCGAGCTTACCGGCAAGACCCTGGGCTTTATCGGCATGGGCCGCATCTCCCAGGAACTGGCCCGCCGGGCCGTGGCTTTGGGCATGAACGTGATCTACACCGATATTCTGGGCAAACTGCCTGTTCCCTATGAATATGCCGAGATGGCCGAAGTGCTGGCCAAGGGCGACTTCGTCACCCTGCATATCCCCGCTCCTGCCGATGGCAAAGCGGTGATCGGCAAAGACGAGCTGGCACTGATGAAACCCACCGCTTTCATCATCAACACTGCCCGGGGCGGCCTGATCGACGAGGACGCTCTGCTGGACACATTGGATAACGACCGGCTGGCCGGTGCTGCCTTTGACGTTTATCCCACCGAATCCGCAGAGGACCAGCGCCTGCTCTCCCATCCCAAGATCTCCTGCACTCCCCATATCGGCGGTTCCACCAAGGAAGCCCAGAAGCGTATCGGCGCCGAGATCGTGGAGATCATCAGCGACTTTTTCGCCTAAGATCCGGCTGAAAGGAGAAAGCTATGGCTAAAATAAGACCTTTTCGCGCAGTACGTCCCGCGGCCCATCTGGCAGATAAAGTAGCAGCTCTGCCCTATGATGTTATGAATTCTGCCGAAGCCAGGGAAATGGTGGGGGATAATCCGTATTCCTTCCTTCATGTAGATAAAGCAGAAATAGACCTGCCAGAGGGCACCGGCCTTTATGACGATATAGTTTATGAGACCGCCGCCGCCCGCCTGCAGCAGATGATAGCCGACGGTACTTTTATCAGGGAAGACAAACCCTGCTATTATGTATATCGTCAGATAATGGACGGTCGGGCCCAAACCGGGCTGGTAGGCTGCGCCTCCATTGACGACTATTTCAACAATACTATCAAAAAGCATGAGCTGACCCGGGCGGATAAAGAGGATGACCGCTGCCGCCACGTTGATGCCTGCAATGCCAATACCGGCCCTATCTTTCTGGCCTATCGGGATCGTCCCGCCATCGACCGGCTTATAGCGCGTATAATGGAGCAAGATCCGGTATATGATTTTACTTCCGGCGGAGTGCAGCAGACCGTCTGGATCATCGATGGCGAAGAGGATCAGCGGCTGCTTACTGAGGAAATAGCCGCAGCAGGCTATCTTTATATTGCCGATGGCCATCACCGTACCGCTTCCGCGGCCAGGGTGGGCAAAATGCGGCGGCAGGAGCATCCGGATTACAACGGCGCTGAGGAATTCAACTACTTCCTGGCAGTAATGTTCCCGGATGAGCAGCTTTATATCATGGATTATAACCGGGTGGTCAAGGATCTGAACGGCAACAGCAAGGAGCAGTTCCTGGCCAAAATCGGGGAAAAATTTACCGTAGAGCTTCACGACGGTCAAGCCAGACCGGAACAAAGACATAACTTTGGTATGTATCTGGAGGGCCGGTGGTATCTGCTCACCGCCAAAGAGGGCACTTTCGATGAAACAGATCCTGTAGGCGCGCTGGATGTTTCCATTCTTCAGAACAATCTGCTCCATCCGGTTTTGGGCATCGGCGATCCCCGTACCGACAAGCGCATCGATTTTGTCGGCGGTATCAGGGGATTATCCGAACTGGAGCGCAGAGTGGACGGCGGTTGGGCCGTGGCCTTTGCTATGTATCCCACTTCTGTCAGCGAGCTGATGGCTATTGCCGATGCCGGGCTGATAATGCCCCCCAAATCCACCTGGTTTGAGCCTAAACTGCTTTCCGGACTGTTTATCCACGAGCTGGATTAAGACAAGGCATTATAAAAAAGCATTATCCCTAAAGCAAAACGATTTATACCGTTTTCAATAACGCCGGCTGCAAACAGCCGGTGTTATTTTTGTCTGCAGCAGAATATTCGTCTTTTTTCGGGTATACATTTACGCCAAGCCCAATGTCTAATATTGACATGTTTTTTCTGAAAAAGTCGCATTTTCCATTAAATTGTCCTTTTTATCGGTCACTTCTCCTAAATTTTAGTTTTTTTATAAAAAAAATCCCAAAATATCTTGCAAAATACGAACATAAGTTCTATAATCAAGACATGCACTATATTTGTCAAAACTGCGGCGGATATTTTGACCAGCCGGCCCAAGCAAAAGAACACCGGGGAGAACACTTCGGCTTTACCGCCGAAGAGAGAACAGACTGCTGCCCCTATTGTGGGGGAGCCTACGAAGGAGTGATATTAAAGTCAATGAACAGAGGATCATGGAGAAGGGAAACTAAAAATGCACTCTACTGCTATGAAGAGAACCGTCGCCGTATGAAAGCTCTGGAAAATGATCTGATCTGGTCCCAAGGCAGACACCGGGATCAGAAATATCACGGCGGTATCTCCGATCCCACCGCGGTGAAAAGCGTCCTGATGACCCAGGGAGAGCTGGGTCATCTACATAAGCAGGTGCGGGCTGTGGAAAAATTGCTGGCCTCGCTTAACGATGAACGGCGCGATAACCGTTACAAACTGGCTCTGCTGCAAATGGTGTACCTGCGGCGCAGCCACACTCTTTACGGAGCAGCGGCTTACCTGGGCATTCCCGAACGCACAGCCCACCGCTGGATCAGCAGAATGCTTATCCAGCTGGCTGAGTACCTGGGGTTCCTGGATGAAGATAAACAAGAATAAAAATTAGTTAAAATTTCTGATTCTGCAGTATTGCACCCGCCTGCTCCAGGGATTATAATAGTTCAATAAAAAAGGCTATCGCCGCAAAAAGGAGCTATGGGTCATGGAATATTCACAAAGACTGGGAAAAGTCAAAGGCAGCGTCATCCGGGAAATATTCAAAATGATGGCTGATCCTGATATTATATCCCTGGGCGGCGGCAATCCTGCAGAAGAAAGCTACCCGCTGGAGCAGATCCGGGAGATAACCAACCGGCTGCTGCAGGACAAGGGCATACAGATGATGGAATATGGTATTACCACCGGTTACCGGCCCTTCCTGGAATCCTATCTGGAAACCTTGGTACGGCCCAAAGGCGTGGAAGCAGATATCACCAATGTTATAGCCTGCACCGGCAGCGGGCAGGGCATATATATGATACTGGACTTATTTATTGATCCCGGGGATGTGGTGCTGGTAGAGAGCCCCACCTTCCTGGCTACCCTTAATGTTATGCGCAAACTGGGTGCCCAAATCGTTCCTGTAGCTATGGACGAAGAAGGCATTATCATAGAAGATCTGGAAGCCAAAATCAAAAAACACCAACCCAAACTGCTTTATACTATACCTACTTTCCAGAACCCCTCCGGCCGCACCCTTTCCGCAGCCCGCCGGGCCAGGATAGCGGAATTTGCCGGCCTTTACGATATGGTGGTGCTGGAGGACGATCCCTACGGCGATGTACGGTTCCGGGGCGAGCCGGTAGCACCCATCAAAAGCATGGATGAAAGCGGCAATGTTATCATGCTGAATTCCTTTTCCAAGACCATAGCTCCGGGCCTGCGTGTAGGCGCGGCTGTGGCCAAGGCAGAATGGATAGGCAAACTGGAACTGGTCAAACAGGGTATGGATACCCATACCGCAACCCTGCCCCAGGCAATTTGCGGCGAATACATGAAATGCGGGCTTATGCCGGATCATCTGGCAGAAGTAGGCAGGATATATAAAGAGCGTTTCGAAACGCTGGAAGCAGGCATCAAAAAATATTTCCCCAAAAATACAGCTTATACCCAACCTGACGGCGGACTTTTCGTCTGGGCTCGTATTCCCGGCATTGATGCGGCTGAACTGAACAAAAAAGCGGTACAGGACTATAAAGTAGCTTTCATACCCGGCGCACCCTTCTGCGTCAACGAGGCGGATGGTACGGATTGCCTGCGGCTGAATTATTCCAGCAGCCGGCCGGAACTGATAACGGAAGCCTGCGCTCGTCTGGGCAGGCTTTTCAGCGAAGTATTATAAAAAACCTAAAGTATAAAAGAAGGAGATTCCATGGATAAGAACCGTATTTTGGAGATAGTCCGGGAGGAAATGAAAAAAAGCAAGCTGAATAACTATGCTGCTTTAGGTTATCCGGAAGAGCAGATATGGACTGATGTTATAGCCGGATTTGCCGCAGGGGATGATCCTCTGTTTGCCTTTTTTAAAAAAGATATAGGCGATTTTTTCTGGAGCCCTGCCGAAGCATTTCGCCATGCCTATCCGGACAGCAAACTCACCGATGCCGACGTCACTTCCCTCAGCCTGGGATTCCGCGTGGATCAGATAACCCGCGATCTGCAAAAGAAGCAAAAGATCGCCCCCAACTACCGCTGGCTTTATGCCCGCAATAGCTGGGAGCCTATCATAGAGGAGATCAGCAACGGCGTATTATCCAGACTTAAGGAGGAAGCAGGTATCACCGGAGTAGTGGTAGATACTGCCCCCGGTTTCGGCTGGCAGAAATCGGAAAAATACGGGTTTGCCTCCAACTGGTCGCACCGTCATGCTGCTTATGTCGCAGGTCTGGGCACTTTCGGCCTTTGCGACGGTTTGATTACCCCCATAGGCAAGGCGCTGCGCTGGTGCAGCATTATCCTGGATCGTAAATTCCCCGCCGATAAGCGGCCTTATGACGATATTCACGAATGGTGCCTGTATTATCATAACGGTTCCTGCCGGGCCTGCATCGAAGCCTGCCCTGCCCATGCCATCAGCGAACAGGGCCATGATAAAAGCAAATGCAATAATTATATTGCGGAATTCAAGGAAAGCTACCGCCACAGCAAGCCAATCAATGCCGACGGTCCTTTCGGATGCGGCCTTTGCCAGGGAAACGTTCCCTGCCAAAACGGTATAC
>CAKQQU010000012.1 GCA_934271085.1 uncultured Bacillota bacterium
CGCTATCCGTGAAGGCGGCCGTACCGTTGGTTCCGGCGTTGTTATCGCCATCAACGAATAGGTTTTAAATTCTTCCCGCCCTGCCGGCCAACCGGCCGGCAGAGGTTGGGATTTTAGTGTGTTATCTTCCGGTGATTTCCGGTTGATATAAAGCTGAGAAGCGGGAGGTTGCTCGCCTCGCGAGGAGGAGAGGTAATTTCCGCGGAGCCAGTTCGAAAAAATTCGAGCGAAAGGAGAACAATCATGGCACAACAGAAGGTAAGAATCAGACTTAAGGCTTACGATCACAGACTGCTGGACAGTTCCGCAGCCAGAATCGTTGAAACCGCCAAAAGAACGGGAGCTCAGGTCTCCGGGCCTGTACCGCTGCCCACCGAAAAGAATATCTATACTATCCTGCGTTCCCCCCATGTTAATAAGGATAGCCGCGAGCAGTTTGAGATGAGAACCCACAAACGCCTCATTGATATTCTGGAACCCACCGGCAAGACTATGGATGCACTTACTCATCTGGATCTTCCCGCCGGGGTTGATATTGAGATCAAACTGTAACGCCTGTTTTAGTTGTTTGGTCGCATAAAACGGTCCAGACCGCTAACATGTCGGATTCATCCGACCTCTGCAATACACGCTTTGTAATATTTGAAAGTGAGGTGTAGTAAATGCCGAAAGCAATACTCGGCACCAAGCTGGGCATGACTCAGGTCTTTGCTGCTGATGGTAAAGTTGTTCCGGTCACCGTGGTGGAAGCCGGCCCTTGCCGTATCGCTCAGATCAAAACCATGGAGAACGACGGCTATACCGCTATCCAGTTGGGTTTTGGCGCAATCAAACCTGTTAATGTAAATAAACCCAGTAAAGGTCATACTGATAAAGCGGGAATCGACCCCGTTAAATATCTTAGAGAAATCAGAACCAAAGATATCTCCGCATTCAACGTTGGTGACACCATCACCGTTGATGTCTTCGCTGAAGGCGAGAACGTTGACGTTTCCGGCGTTAGCAAAGGTAAAGGTTTTGCCGGTACCATCAAAAGATGGAACCAGCGCCGCGGCCCCATGGGACATGGTTCCAAAAACCATCGCCGTCCCGCCAGTGCCGGTGCTAAAGGCCCTGCCCGCGTATTTAAGGGCAAACGTTCTCCCGGTCATATGGGCTGCGAGAACTGCACTGTCCAGAATCTGGAAATCGTCAAGGTTGACGCAGAACGCAACCTGCTGCTGATCAAGGGCGCTATCCCCGGTGCCAAGCAGTCTATGGTCGTCGTCAAAGAATCCCGTAAACAGGGTTAAGCGAAGAAAGGAGGTCAGGCATGACTAAGATAGATTTACTGAACCGCGAAGGTTCCAGCGTAGGCGAAGTTGAACTCAGCGACGCCATTTTCATGAATCAGATAAACGTACCTGTTATGCATCAGGCAGTCCGCGTCTATCTGGCTTCTCTGCGCCGCGGCACTCACAGTGTCAAAGGTCGCTCTGATGTCAGCGGCGGCGGTAAAAAACCCTGGCGCCAGAAAGGTACCGGTCGCGCCAGCTTCGGTTCCTCTCGTAACCCGGTATGGCGTGGCGGCGGCGTGGCCTTTGGCCCCGTTACCCGCGATCATTCCATTACCATGCCCAAGAAAATGCGCCGGGCCGCTCTGCTCTCTGCTTTAAGCTCCAAGCTGGCTGATGGCAGCATCATCGTTATAGACGATCTGGCAATGGATGAGCCCAAAACCAAGGAAATGGCTCGCATCATGAAAAATGTGGGCGCAGCCAATGCCCTGGTAGTCCTCAATGATGAGGCTTATGAAGCTGCTCTTTCCCTCCGCAATATGCCGGGTTTTGAGGCAGTTCCCTTCGATGGTATGAATACCTACAACATCCTTTATCATGACAAACTGGTTATTACCAAAGAAGCTTTAGCTATGATCGAGGAGGTGTACGCATAATGATGGATCCTCATCAGGTATTGGTAAAACCCATGGTTTCCGAAAAGTCTCTCATCCTTATGGAGGATGATAAGTATTCTTTTATGGTTGCCAAGGCTGCCAATAAAATAGAGATCAAACATGCCGTTGAAACTCTTTTCAACGTCAAAGTCGTGGACATCACCACCCGTAACTATAAGGGTAAGATCAAGACTCTCGGTCGCAACCGGGGCCGTCGCCCTGACACCAAACGCGCTATTGTTAAGCTGGCTGAAGGAAACAAGATCGAGATCTTCAGCAACTTGCAGTAGGTTTGGAAAAGGAGGAAATGACTAATGGGAATTAAAAAGTATCAGCCTACTTCTCCCGGTCGTCGTGGTATGACTGTTTCCACCTTCGAGGAAATCACCACTGCAACTCCTGAGAAGTCGCTGCTCCAGCCGCTTAAATCTAAGGGCGGCCGTAATAACCAGGGTAGATTGACCACCCGTCATCAGGGCGGCGGTCATAAGCAGATGTACCGTGTTATCGACTTTAAACGCGATAAGGACGATATCCCTGCCAAAGTTGCCAGCATTCAGTATGACCCCAATCGTACCGCAAACATCGCTTTGCTGAATTATGCTGACGGCGAAAAAAGATATATCCTTGCACCTTATGGTCTGAAGGTCGGCGACGAGCTGGTTTCCGGCGTTAGCGTAGATATCAAGCCCGGCAATGCTCTGCCTCTGTCCTCCATCCCTGTAGGTACTGTAGTGCACAATGTTGAGCTTCGTCCCGGTCAGGGCGGTCAGATGGCTCGCTCCGCCGGCAGCTCCGTTCAGTTGATGGCCAAGGAAGGTAAATATGTTACCCTGCGTATGCCTTCCGGCGAGATGAGACTGGTTCTTGATCGTTGCCGCGCTACTGTTGGCCTGGTTGGCAACATCGATCAGGAAAACGTCAATATCGGTAAAGCAGGCCGCAGCCGCTGGATGGGTATCCGTCCTGCCAACCGCGGTGTTGTTATGAATCCTGTCGACCATCCCCACGGCGGCGGCGAAGGCCGTTCCCCGGTGGGCCGCAACCCGGTTACTCCTTGGGGCAAACCTGCTCTTGGTGCTAAGACCCGTGATCCTAAGAAGTCCAGCAACCGGATGATCGTCAAGAGACGCAATAGTAAATAGGGAAGGGAGGATTCGTAATAATGGGTAGATCAATCAAAAAAGGCCCTTTTGTTGAAGAAAGACTGCTGGCCCGCATCGAGGCCCTCAATGAAAGCGGCGATAAAAAAGTTCTGAAAACCTGGTCTCGTTCTTCCACAATTTTCCCGCAAATGGTGGGACATACCATTGCCGTCCATGATGGTAAAAAGCATGTTCCTGTTTATATTACCGAAGATATGGTCGGCCATAAGCTCGGGGAGTTTGCTCCCACTCGCTACTTCCGCGGCCATGGTGGTAAAACCGAGCGTTCCACGGCTCTGAAGTAGAAAGGAGGAAGCACATGGAAGTCAATGCAACAGCAAAATATCTCCGCGTTTCCCCCCGCAAAGCCCGCATGGTCATCGATATGATCAAAGGCAAGAGCGTTAGGGAAGCGGAAGCCATATTAAAATTCTGCCCCAATAAGGGCGCTGAATTCGCATCCAAGGTCTTGAAATCCGCAGTGGCCAATGCTGAAAACAACCTTTCTTTGGCCAAGGATGATCTTATTGTGACCAAAGCTTATGTTGATGAAGGTCCCAGCCTTCGCCGCTATAAACCCCGTGCCCAGGGACGTGCGGACAGAATGGTTCACAGAATGAGCCACATCACCATAGTGGTTGGCACAAGAGAGGAGGTTTAACATGGGTCAGAAAGTTAACCCTAAGGGTTTCAGAGTTGGCGTGATCAAAGATTGGGATGCTCGCTGGTATGCCAACAATAAGGAATTCAAAAATTTCCTTTATGAGGATTATCAGCTTCGCCGTTACGTCAAAGAGAAGCTCTATGCCTCCGGTGTATCCAAAGTTGATATCGAACGTAAGGGCGGCCGTGTTATTATCAATGTTTTCACTGCCAAACCCGGTATCGTTATCGGCCGCGGCGGTCAGGAAGTAGAAAACCTCCGCAAAGAGCTGGAGCGCATGAGCGGAAAGAAAGTTTCCGTTAATATTACCGAGGTCAAAAGACCTGAGCTGGATGCCCAGCTGGTAGCCGAGAGCGTGGCTGCTTCCCTGGAAAAACGTATTGCTTTCCGCCGGGCTATGAAGCAGACTGTTTTTCGCACCATGCGTATGGGCGCCGGCGGCATCAAGATTATGTGCGCTGGCCGTTTGGGCGGCGCTGAGATAGCCCGTACCGAATGGTACGCTGAAGGTAAAGTTCCTCTGCACACCCTGCGTGCAGATATCGATTACGGTTTTGCCGAAGCCAACACCACTTACGGCAAGATCGGCATCAAAGTTTGGATTTATAAAGGCGAGGTCCTGCCGCAGCGCGCTGCCAAAGTTCAGGAAATTGCCGTGGAGGAGGGCGAGTAATATGTTAATGCCGAAACGTGTCAAATATCGCCGCCAACACCGCGGCACCATGAAGGGCGCTGCCCATAAGGGTAATTTCGTCAGCTACGGCGAATATGGACTCCAGGCTTTGGAATGTGGTTGGATCACCAGCCGCCAGATCGAGGCAGCCCGTATTGCAATGACCCGTTATATCAAACGTGGTGGTAAGGTTTGGATCAAGATCTTCCCCCATAAACCAGTTACCGAAAAACCTGCTGAAACCCGTATGGGTTCCGGTAAAGGTTCTCCCGAATACTGGGTAGCAGTGGTCAAACCCGGCAAAGTTATGTTTGAAATAGCCGGCGTTCCCGAAGCTCTGGCAAAAGAAGCTTTGCGTCTTGCTCAGCATAAGCTGCCTATCAAGTGCAAAGTCGTCAGCAGAGAAAACACGATAGGTGGTGAAGCAAATGAAAGCTAAAGAACTCCGTGATCTCACCTACGATGAACTGGTACAGAAGGAGAAAGATCTCCAGGCGGAACTCTTTAACCTGCGTTTTCGTTTGGCCACCAGCCAGTTGGATAATCCCATGACAATTAAAGCCGTCCGTAAGGATCTGGCCAGAGTAAAAACCGTGCTCCGCCAACTGGACATGGAAAAGGCTCAGTAACGAAAGGGAAAAGGAGGTTGGCTAATCTTTATGGAAAGAAAATCCAGAAAAACCCGCATTGGCATTGTTGCCAGCGATAAAATGGATAAAACCGTAGTGGTCAAAGTCGAATCCCGTACTCGCCATCCGCTGTATGGCAAGATCACTACCAGCAACAAAAAGTATAAGGCCCATGATGAGAACAACGAAGCCCGCGTTGGCGACAAAGTGCTGATCAGCGAGACTCGTCCTCTTTCCAGAGAAAAACGCTGGAGAGTGGTGGAGATACTCGAAAAGGCGCCTATTGTGTAACTTTTAAGAAGGAGGCTATCAGTAATGATTCAGGCCGAAACAAGACTGAAAGTCGGGGACAATACCGGCGCCAAAGAGTTGCTTTGCATTAAAGTCCTGGGTGGTTCCCGCCGTAAATATGCTACAGTTGGCGATGTCATTATCTGCGCCGTTAAAGAAGCAAGCCCCGGCGGCGTTGTTAAAAAGGGTGATGTCGTTAAGGCTGTCGTAGTCCGTACTGCCAAAGAGATTCGCCGTCCTGACGGTTCCTATATCCGTTTTGACGAGAACTCCGGGGTTATTATCAATGATGACGGGCAGCCCAAGGGCACCCGTATCTTTGGTCCGGTTGCAAGGGAACTTCGTGATAAAGATTTCATGAAGATCATCTCTCTGGCTCCCGAAGTACTCTAGGAGGGTGAAAGATGGACGATAAAAAGAAACTGCATGTCAGAAAAGGCGATACCGTTGTGGTAATAACCGGCAAAGACGCTGGCAAAAAGGGTAAGATCATTGATGTGGATGCAAAAGCCGGCCGCGTTTTTGTGGATAAGGTCAATCTGGTCAGCAGACACACCAAACCCACCCAGGCTGCTCCTCAGGGCGGTATCATCAAAAAGGAAGCTGCTATTGACGCTTCCAATGTTATGATTTTCTGCAATGCCTGCGGTAAGGGCGTTCGTATTGCCAAGAAAATCGATGCTAATGGAACCAAAACTCGTGTTTGCGCAAAATGCGGCGCAGAATTCGATAAGTAGACAAGAGGGAAAGGAGGAAATAAGCAGTGGCAAGGCTTCATGAGCGTTATGATGCAGAAATTAAGGGCAAACTCCAGGAAAAGTTTAAATATGAAAACGTTATGGAGATTCCCCGTCTGGTCAAAGTAGTTGTCAACATGGGTCTGGGCGAGGCTATTCAGAACCCCAAGGCTCTGGATGCAGCTGTCAGCGATATGACCGCTATTACCGGCCAGAAACCGATCATCACCAAAGCCAAAAAATCCATAGCCGCTTTTAAGCTTCGTCAGGGTATGTCCATTGGTTGTAAGGTCACCCTGCGCGGCGACAGAATGTATGAGTTCGTCGATAAGCTGATTTCGGCTTCCATCCCTCGCGTCAGAGACTTTAAAGGCGTTTCCAACAAGGCTTTTGACGGCCGCGGCAACTATACCCTGGGCCTCAAAGAGCAGCTGATTTTCCCGGAAATCGAATATGATAAGATCGATCGCATCCGCGGTATGGAAGTAGCATTTGTTACCTCCGCTAAAACCGATGAGGAATGTGCTGAACTGTTGCGGTTGATGGGTATGCCTTTCGCTGAAAAGTAATAGAGGAGGTATTTTTGTGGCTAAGACTTCTATGTTGGTAAAACAGAAGAGGACTCCCAAATTTTCTGTCCGCGGGTATAATCGCTGCAGCATCTGCGGCCGTCCTCATGGCTATATGCGTAAATTCGGCATCTGCCGTATCTGCTTCCGCGAACTGGCCTATAAAGGAGAGATCCCCGGAGTCACCAAGTCCAGTTGGTAAATCCGGAACAAGGAGGTTAAATAAATGGTTGTTACCGATCCTATTGCCGATTTCCTGACCAGAATTCGTAATGCCAATATGGTCTACACCGAAAAGGTGGAGATCCCCGCTTCTAACACTAAGATGGCTTTGGCGAATATCCTCAAGGAAGAGGGCTTTATCAAGGATGTGGAATATATTGAAGATGGCAAGCAGGGCGTTGTCCGCGTTTTCCTGAAATATGCCGGCAAAGAGAGAGTTATCACCGGTTTAAAGAGAATCTCTCGCCCCGGTCTGCGCGTATACGCTAAAAAAGATGAGCTGCCTAAAGTTTTGGGCGGCCTGGGTATCGCCATCATTTCCACTCCTAGTGGTTTGATGACTGATAAAAATGCTCGTAAAGCAGGACTTGGCGGAGAAGTTCTCTGCTATGTCTGGTAAGCGCTGGGAGGTGTAATAATGTCTCGAATCGGCAAAATGCCTATCACATTGCCCGCCGGCGTTTCCGCTAAGATCGATGGTCATACCGTCGAAGTCAAGGGACCCAAGGGCACTCTTACAAGAGAGTTTTCCCCGAAAATCGATATTGAGATGGAGGATAACGTCATCCGGGTCATCCGCCACAGCGATGAGCCCAGCGAGCGTGCTCTCCACGGTCTTACCCGCGCCTTGCTTAATAACATGGTCGTTGGCGTAAATACCGGTTTTGAAAAGAAATTGAACCTGGTCGGCGTAGGTTACCGTGCTGCTATGAACGGCAACAAGCTGGCTTTGACTGTCGGTAAATCCCATCCTGTTGAGATGGATCCCGGTGAAGATCTGAAGGTTGAGACCCCTCAGCCCAATATCATTGTTATTTCCGGTATCGACAAGGAAAAGGTCGGTGCTTTCGCGGCTGTTGTGCGCGAAGTTCGTCCTCCCGAACCTTATAAAGGCAAGGGCATCAAGTATGCGGATGAGGTTATCCGCCGTAAAGCCGGTAAGGCCGGTGCTAAAAAATAATTGGTGCTATATGTGCCGTCCGGCCGCTGTTGCGGCGGCCTATCTGATGTTATTTGCCGCGTAGAATGAGGGATATAATCCTCAAGAGCGGCAGAAAGGAAGGGTAAGATGTATAAAAAGATTGACCGCAAGGCCATTCGCGCCGGGAAACATTACCGCATCCGCAAAAACATTTCCGGTACTGCCGAATGCCCCCGCTTAGCGGTATATCGTAGCAATAAGCATATCTACGCCCAGCTCATTGATGATGTTGCCGGTAATACCCTGGCTGCGGCTTCCTCTAAGGATCCCGGCTTTGGCGTTTACGGCGGCAACAAGGAAGCGGCTAAGAAAGTTGGATTGGCAATCGCCGAGAAAGCTTCCGCCAAAGGTATCTCCGAAGTTATCTTTGATCGCGGTGGTTTGATCTATCACGGCAGAATTGCTGCTCTTGCTGACGGAGCCAGAGAGGGCGGCCTGAAATTCTAGGCGAGGAGGTTAAATAATGGCAAGACCTGATTCCAGAGATAATAGAGATAGAAGAGACAGACGGGAACAACCTGCCGAGGTCCCGGAGTTTCAGGAAAGAGTAGTTTTCATTAACCGCGTCGCCAAGGTCGTTAAGGGCGGCCGTCGCTTCAGCTTTTCCGCCCTGGTAGTCGTTGGTGATGGTAAAGGCCGTGTTGGTTCCGGTATGGGCAAAGCTGCCGAAGTTCCCGAAGCTATCCGCAAGGCTGTGGATGACGCTAAGAAGAACCTGGTAACTATCCCACTGCTGCATAACACTATTCCTCACGAAGTTATCGGTCGTTTCGGCGGCGGTAAGGTTATGCTCAAACCTGCTGCCGACGGTACCGGCGTTATTGCCGGCGGTCCTGTCCGTGCAGTCTGCGAGCTGGCCGGAATGAAAAATATTCTCACCAAATCTTTGGGTTCCAATACTGCTGTCAATATGGTAAATGCTACTATCGCCGGCCTTAAATCTCTGAAGACCGTTGAGGAAGTAGCCAGATTGCGCGGCAAAGAGCCCAGCGAGATCTTAGGTTAAGGAGGGGCAGCAAATGGCAAAGATCAAGATAACTCTGACCAAAAGCCCCATTGGCTACAACAAAAAGCAAAGAGCTACTGCTGAAGCTCTCGGTTTGAAGAAGATGCATTCCTCTGCCATCCAGGAGGATACCCCCGACATCCTGGGCAAGATTCATGCTATAGCCCATCTGGTGACGGTTGAACCTTATTCCGAGAAGGCAGATAATTAGGAGGTGCAACATGAAGCTGAATGAACTTTCCCCCGCCCCCGGTTCCACTCATCGCTCCATCAGAGTGGGCAGAGGTATCGGTTCCGGCAAGGGCAAAACCTCTGGCCGAGGCCATAAAGGTCAGAACTCCCGTTCAGGCGGTGGCGTGCGCCCCGGCTTTGAAGGCGGCCAGATGCCCCTTTCCCGCCGTTTGCCTAAACGCGGTTTTACCAATATTTGGAAGAAAGAGATAGTTGAAGTTCCTGTTGAAGCTCTTAACTTCCTTGATGATGGTGCAGAAGTAACCGTTGAATTGCTGTGGGAGACCGGCATCATCGATCATATCAAAGATGGAGTCAAGATCCTGAATAACGGTGAGCTCAATAAAAAACTTATTGTACGCGTGCCTGCTACTAAGGCCGCAACCGAGCAGATCGTTGCCAGAGGCGGAAAAGTAGAGGTGATGTAAGTGCTATCATCTTTGAGCAATGCCTGGAAAATTCCGGAGTTGCGTAAAAAAATTCTTTTCACGCTGCTGATGTTCGTCGTTTTCAGAATCGGTTGTCACATCCCGGTTCCTGGTATTGATAAGACCTTACTTTCCGGCTTTTTCCAGTCTGATATTTTTGGTTGGATCGATATCATTTCCGGCGGTTCTTTCAAAAATTTGACCATTTTTGCTATGGGTATTATCCCATACATCAATGCTTCCATTATTGTACAGCTGCTGACAATGGTAGTTCCTTATTTCCAGAGGCTGCAGCGTGCTGGTCAGGAAGGCCGTAAAAAAATGGCTCAGTGGATCCGCTATGGTGCTGTAGTGCTTGGCGCTGCCCAGGCCATCATCATGTCGGTATACCTGAATAAAGCCATGATCAATCCCGGCATCCTCAGCATTCTGGTTTGCACTATCTGCCTGACTGCTGGTACTGCCCTGTTGATGTGGATAGGTGAGCAGATCACTGAAAACGGCATCGGTAACGGTATCTCGCTGATCATCTTTGCCGGTATCGTTTCCCGTCTGCCCAGTGGTATCAATACCATATATGAATATGTCAGCACCGGTTCGGTCAGCATTATAGCTGTGATTATTTTCCTTATAGCAGCACTGCTTATGATTGCTGCAGTTGTTGCCGTACAGGAAGGCCAAAGAAGAATTACCGTACAGTATTCCAAGCGTGTGGTAGGCCGCAGAGTTTATGGCGGTCAGAGCACCCATATCCCCATGAAGATCAACCAGGCCGGCGTTATTCCTATTATCTTTGCCATGGCTATACTGACCTTCCCCACTGTTATTGCCGGATTCTTCCCCAATGGCAGTTTCGCTCAGTGGATTTCCCGGGCTTTCGCTTATGACAGTGCGCTTTACATTATCCTGTACGCAATACTGATTTTCCTTTTCTCCTATTTCTACACTGCCGCTACCTTCAATACAGTGGAAGTTGCGGACAATATGAGAAAGAATGGCGGTTTCATTCCCGGCCTGCGCCCCGGAAGACCTACTGCGGAGTATTTGGATAAAGTCCTCTCCCGTCTTACCTTCTCCGGCGCTGCTTTCCTCACCATCATTGCTCTGTTGCCTTCAATTTGCATGGCTGCCACCAAGATGAATCTTTATTTCGGCGGTACCTCTCTGTTGATCGCTGTTGGTGTTGCACTGGATACTATGAAGCAAATTGAGTCCCATTTGTTGATGAGGCATTATCAAGGATTTATGAAATAGCCAGTGATGGCCGAACGCCGTTTGCGCGGCGTTCCGCCGCCGCTGTTTTCAGCAGCGCGGCCCATTTAAGGAGGATATAATATGAAAATTGTTTTACTTGGACCTCCCGGCGCTGGTAAAGGTACCCAGGCTGAGATTTTGGTCAAAAAACTGTTGGTTCCTCATATTTCTACCGGCGATATGTTCCGTGCTGCCATAAGCAACGGCACTGAGTTGGGCAAGGAAGCAAAGAGTTATATGGATAAGGGCCAGTTGGTGCCGGATGAGGTAACAGTTGGCATTATCAGGGACAGAATTGCTCAAAGCGATTGCAAGGAAGGCTTTTTGCTGGACGGTTTTCCCCGTACCATTGCTCAGGCTGCTGCATTGGATGACCTGATGCGCGATATGTCCACCAGCCTGGATGCTGTTCTTAATATCAGCGTTCCTCTGGATCGTCTTATCGACCGTCTTACCGGCAGAAGAATGTGCCGTAAATGCGGCACCATTTATCATCTGCTTTATAATGCTCCTGAGGTGGAAAATGTCTGCGACGCCTGCGGCGGTGAGCTTTATCAGCGCGATGATGATAAGGAAGAAACGGTTAAGAGCCGCTTGAGCGTTTACGAAAAGCAGACTGCTCCTCTGATAGAATATTATGAAAAACAGGGTATCCTGCATACTATCAACGGCGATCAGCCCATCAACGCTGTTATGGTGGAATTGGGCAAAGCCTTGGGACAGAAATGGGACTAATGTTTACGCGGATATTCCAACGGCCCATGCTTTCGGCTCGGATGGAAAACCAGGGAAAACCATATGAAGAAAAAAAAATATCCTGATTATGGCGCCTTTCTGGCGGCTGTCGCATCCTCTTACGGCGACTGCTGGCAAGGCCGATTGGTCCGCTCGCTGGCCGGTCACGATAAGGATCATTATTATCTGGTGCTGGCCAAAGCAGATAATATCCTCTTTTTGGCGGATGGCCGTCGAAGAGGCGTTACCAATCCAAAAAAGAAGAATATTTGTCATGTTCAAGTAGTTCATAAGGTAGCGGCTGACCTTATGAAAAAAAAGAACGGGACGCTGCCGGGCGATTTGGAAGTTCGTGCCGCAATAGCGGAATTGATTAAGGAGGGCAAATGATATGTCCAAGCAAGATGCGATAGAAATTGACGGCGTTGTTGTTGAGCCTTTGCCGAATGCAATGTTTACCGTAGAGTTAGCTAACGGTCATCGTATTCTGGCTCATATTTCAGGAAAAATACGCACTAATTATATTCGTATCCTTCCCGGTGACAAAGTCACCGTGGAGTTGAGTCCTTATGATCTGAAAAGGGGCCGTATAACCTACAGATATAAATAGAGGAGGGAATAACATGAAGGTAAGAGCTTCTGTTAAGCCTATTTGCGAAAAATGCAAAGTAATCAAAAGACGGGGCAAAGTCATGGTGATCTGCCCTAATACCAAGCATAAACAGGTTCAAGGATAATAAACGGAGGTGTAATGTAATGGCTCGTATTGCTGGCGTTGACCTGCCCAGAGAAAAAAGAGTTGAGATAGGCCTGACCTATGTTTACGGTATTGGCCTTAAAACTTCTCAAAACATCCTGGCTGAGGCTGGCATCAATCCCGATACTCGCGTTAAAGACCTCACAGAGGATGAGGCTGCCAAAATCAGGGAAATCATCGCTAATAAATACCAGGTCGAAGGCGACCTGCGTCGCGAAGTTGCTCTCAATATTAAAAGACTCTCTGAAATAGGCTGCTATCGCGGTATTCGTCATCGTCGCGGTCTGCCGGTTCGCGGTCAGAAGACCAAGACCAACGCACGCACCCGCAAGGGTCCCAAACGCACCGTAGGCGCTAAGAGAAAGAAATAAGGGAAGGGAGGTCACCAGATTGGCTCGTAGACAAACTCGTAGAAAGAAAGAGAAAAAGAATGTGGAGCTGGGCGTAGCCCATATCCAGTCCACCTTCAATAATACTGTTGTTACTATTACCGACAAGTTCGGCAATGCTATTTCCTGGTCTTCTGCAGGCGCTCAGGGTTTCAGAGGCTCCAGAAAGAGCACTCCGTTTGCTGCTCAGATGGCTGCTGAAGTTGCTGCCAAAGCCGCTATGGAACATGGTATGCGTCAGGTCGAATGCCTGGTAAAAGGTCCCGGATCCGGCCGTGAAGCCGCTATCCGTGCACTGCAGGCCGCTGGTTTGGAAGTCAGCTTGATTAAGGATGTCACTCCCATCCCGCATAATGGCTGCCGTCCGCCTAAAAGAAGAAGAGTCTAGGAGGTAAAATTAAATGGCAAGATATACTGGTGCTGTTTGCCGCCTTTGCCGCCGCGAAGGAATGAAACTCTATTTGAAGGGCGATCGCTGCTATTCCGATAAGTGCGCATTTGTGTGCAAACAAGCCGCACCTGGTCAGCATGGCACCTCTCGTAAAAAAGTTTCTGAGTATGGCCTGCAGCTGCGTGAAAAACAGAAAGTTAAAAGAATATATGGCATCCAGGAAAATCAGTTCCGCCTTTATTACGCCAAAGCTGCCGCTATGAAGGGCGTAACCGGCGCTAATCTGCTGGTTCTGTTGGAACGTCGCCTGGATAATGTTGTTTATCGTCTGGGACTGGCCAGCTCTCGCGTTGACGCACGTCAGCTGGTTCGTCACGGTCATTTCACTGTTGACGGCAAAAAAGTTAATATTCCTTCTTTCCTGGTTAAAGAAGGGCAGGTTATCACTGTAAAAGAGGGTAGCCGCAAATCGCCCAAGTTTGAAGCAATTGCTGCCGCTGCCGCTCATCATACCGCTCCCGGCTGGTTGGATTTCGATAAAGATAATCTGGTTGGCAAAGTAAATGCTATGCCTACCCGTGAAGATATCGATCTGCCTATCAATGAACAGCTGATTGTTGAGTTGTACTCCAGATAAGCCGCCCCGAACCCTACCAGATGTTTAAAATTAAGGAGGGGTATAATGTTTGGTATAGAAAAACCCAATATTCAATGTGTTAGCAAGGCAGATGATAATTCTTTCGGCAGCTTTGTTATTGAACCGCTGGAAAGAGGCTATGGCATGACTTTGGGCAATGCCTTACGCCGGGTCCTGCTTTCTTCATTGCCTGGTGCTGCCGTTACCTCCGTTAAGATCGATGGTATTCTGCATGAGTTTTCTACCGCAAAAGGCGTTGTGGAAGATATCGCCGATATTATTCTTAACCTTAAAGGGCTTTCTGTTAAGATGCATTGCGATGAACCGCAGATAATTACCGTCGATGCTAAAGGCGAAGGTGTTGTTTATGCTTCCGATATTATAACCGGCCCTGATGTAGAGATTCTTAATCCGGATCATTATATCGCCACTTTGGAAACAGATGGTGTTCTTCATATGGAGATATCTGTTGCCAAAGGCCGCGGTTATGTGGGAGCAGATAAGAACAAAAAAGAAGATCAGCCTATTGGCATCATCCCTATCGACAGCCTGTTTTCACCTGTAATGAAGGTCAATTACAGGGTAGAGAATACCCGTGTTGGCCAGCAGACGGATTATGATAAACTGACTATCGATGTTTACACTGATAAGACTATTGCTCCTGACGAAGCTATTTCCAGTTCTGCTCAGATTCTCAGCGATTATCTGAAACTCTTTATCGGACTTACCGAGAACTTGCCGGAATCCGTTACCCTCATTGAAAAAGAGGACAGCAAAAAAGACAAGCTGCTGGAAATGACTATAGAAGAGCTTGACCTTTCCGTTCGTTCCTATAATTGTCTTAAGCGGGCAGGAATTCATACCGCTCAGGAACTGGCCAACAGAACCGAAGATGAGATGATGAAGGTTCGCAATATGGGACGTAAATCCCTGGAAGAGGTTATGGCTAAGTTGGATGAGCTTGGTTTGTCTTTGAAAAAGAGTGAAGAATAGGAGGATAAACAATGGGATACCGCAGACTTGGGGTAAAAAGTGCACATCGTCGCGCTATGCTGCGTAATGCTGTGACTTCCCTGTTCAAAAACGGTCAGATAGATACCACCGAACCCAGAGCTAAGGAGATCGTTTCCGCAGCAGAAAAAATGATTACCTTGGCCAAAAAGGGTGATCTGGCATCCCGTCGCGCCGCACTTGCCTTCCTTACCGAGGAAGATGTGGTGACCAAACTTTTTGGTGAGGTTGCTGCTAAATATGCGGATCGCCAGGGTGGCTATACCCGTATCATCCGTCTGGATCAAAGACGGGGCGATGCTGCTCAGATGGCTCGCATCCAATTGGTATAGTAAACGCATCATCTATAAGGGGCGGGCATATGTCCGCCCCTTTTCTGCATTTATTTTCGGAAAGGCTCAGATATGATCCAGGTAAAAGATCTGTATTTTTCATATTCTCAGAGTGAATCCTTTGCCTTGCGGGGAGTTGACCTTACTCTCCAGCAGGGGGAATGGCTTGCCCTGATAGGCTGTAACGGCAGTGGCAAAAGTACTTTGGCCCGCCATTTTAACGGACTTTTGCTGCCTTCGTCTGGCTATGTCCGGGTAGATGGGCTGGATACAGCAGATCCTGAGCAATTATGGCAGATTCGCTCCAAAGTGTCATTTGTTTTTCAAAATCCGGATAATCAGTTTATTGCAGCTTCCGTTGAGGATGATATTGCTTTTGGGCTGGAGAATCTGGGGATACCCAGGGAAGAGATAAGCCTTAGAGTAGAAAACGCTTTGGCAGCATTGGAGCTTAAAAAGCTGCGCAACAAGGAGCCTCATCTTCTTTCCGGAGGCGAAAAGCAACGTGTGGCTATTGCAGGAGCATTAGCCATGTCCTGTGATTATCTGGTTTTGGATGAGCCTACTTCCATGCTGGATCCTCAAATGCGCAGCTCGCTGCTGGCCGCCTTAAGCAAGATCCATAAAGAGCAGGGGCTTGGCATCCTGTATGTTACAAACATTATGGAAGAAGCCCTGCTGGCTGACAGAGTAGCGGTAATGGAAAGCGGTAATGTTATTAGGGAAGGCACTCCGAAAGAAATATTTTGCGACAGGGATTTCGTTTCCCGTCACGGGTTGGAGCTCCCTCCGGCACGCCAGATAGCAGCTATGCTGGTTGATGCCGGATACAGGGAGTTTGCTGATGCCGTTACCGAGCAGGAGCTTATGGAGCTGGTATTATGTGCCGGATAGAACTGAAAAAGTGTTCATATGTATATCAGCCGGGATCTGTTAATCAGCATGAGGCCATAAAAGGTATTGACCTTTGTATTGCCGAGGGCGAGATGGTGGCGGTTATCGGCAGGGGTGGCAGCGGTAAAAGCACTCTGGCATTGGTTTTGGCCGGTTTATATACGCCTACATCCGGAACCTTACTGGTGGATGGACAGCCTGTTTCTCCGGAAAGGATATTTACACAGGTCGGACTGGTATTCCAATACCCGGAGCAGCAGCTTTTTGCCGATTCCGTATATGATGAGATAGCTTTCGGCCTGCGCAATTTTGGAGTGCCGGAAGAGCATATAAAGCAAAAGGTGGAGAATGCCTTGCTGACTGTAGGTCTTGATCCTGCAGTATATGCCCAGCGCAGTCCTTTGGCTTTGTCCGGAGGGCAGAAAAGGAGAGTTGCTATTGGCTGTATGCTGGCTATTTCTCCCCAGACTTTTATTTTTGACGAGCCTGCTGCCGGTCTGGATAGCGCAGGTCGCATCTGGATAAGGCAATTGCTTTGTCAATTAAACGCTTCCGGCCATACTGTTATCTGGGTTTCCCATGATATGGCCGAGGTAGCGGAGACAGCCAGGCGGGTCATCATTATGGATAGGGGACATATTATAGCCGACGGCAATCCCCAGGATGTATTTTCCAGGCAGGATGCTTTGGATGCGGCCGGCCTTGCTCCTTCGCCTGCTGCTCATCTGGTGCGGGAACTGAAGGAAAGGGGCGCGGATATACCGGGAATTGCAGTCACAGCCGACGGTGCTTTCGCGGAAATTGCCGCTTATCTGGAGGATAAGGCCCATGTTTAAAGAAAAACTCCTTTTGGGTCAATATTATCCGGCTGATTCGCCTGTCCACAGCCTTAACGGCCGGGCTAAGATCATTGCCGCTTTTTCCTATATGATATCCCTGTTTATTGTTGATAACTGGTTAGGCTGGGGGATAATGACCGCCATGGCCATGCTGTTTGTGATTGCCTCCCGTCTGCCTTTTTCCGCAATAATAAGGGGCTTGAAGATCATCTTTGTTTTTTGCGCCTTTACCCTGCTGATGAATGTATTCTTTTATCCCGGAGACGTTGTGTTTTCCTGGGGATTCATCAGCATCAGCAAAGAAGGCGTGCTATATGGTTTTGCCATGAGCTTAAGATTGCTGCTGCTGGTACTCGCAGGTTCGCTGCTTACCCTTACCACCAAACCTCTGGTATTAACGGATGCGGCGGAAAGCCTGCTTAAGCCTTTGAGATTGCTTCGCGTACCTACTCATGAAATAGCTATGATGATGGGCATTGCCCTGCGTTTTATTCCTACCATAATGGAAGAATTTCAGCGCATAGCCCTGGCGCAGAAAGCAAGAGGCGCTTCTGTCAGCCAGGGAGGCATAGTCCGCCGTCTTAAGGCCTTTATCCCCATGCTTATTCCCTTGTTCGTATCAGCTTTCAGGCGCGCGGAGGATCTTGCCGTGGCCATGGAGGCAAAATGTTACCGGGGAGGAGCAGGACGCACAAAATGGAAAATCTGCCCCTGGAGAACGGGAGATACCATTTTGGTCATATTTGCCTGCGCTTTGTTTGCCGGGGCTATAGTGTACCGCAATTTGGGATAATAATTTATTTTGAGGTGATAAGATGACTGAGCATAATATCAGGATAACAGTTGCTTATGACGGTACCAATTATGTAGGTTGGCAGCGTCAGCCGGAGAATAAGGGCATAAGCATACAGCAGCGCCTGGAAGAAGCTGCGTCTGAAATGCTGGGCCATGCCGTTACCATAAACGGTTCCGGCCGCACTGACGCAGGAGTTCATGCTTTCGGCCAGGTAGCCAATTTTATTTGCGATAAGCCGGTGCCTGTGGATAAGATGTGCTCCATACTTAATAATATCCTTCCAGAGGATATTCGGGTTATGAAAGCAAGCATAGAATCTCCGGATTTTCATGCCCGCTTTACGCCCCATATGAAGTGCTATCGTTATATTATCGAGCAGGAAAAGAGGGTATCGCCATTTGCCCCTCATTATAGCTGGCAGGTAGGGGAGATGCTGGATATCTGCGCCATGCATAATGCCGCATTGGCTTTGGTAGGAGAGCATGATTTCCGTAATTTTACCTTAAGCGGGGTCAGCGCTACCAATTTTGTGCGGCGCATTTCCAATGTGGAAATATACGAGCCTTTTCAGATGGAAGCCGTATTCCCCTGGCAGCAGCTTAATTCCCCTCTTGTTATAGATGTGGTGGGCAATGGTTTTCTGTATAAAATGGTCAGGCTTATAGTAGCCCGCTTGGTTGCCATCGGCCAGGGCAAGCTGCCTTCCCGGGCAATGCTGGGTTACCTGAATGGGGAAGTTACAGAGAATATCCCGCCCGCTCCTGCTCAGGGGCTGTTTTTGGCCAGTGTGGGCTATGAGCATGACGAGGATTTGTCCCTTGGAGGCGGGGATGAAGATATCACCATGGTAAATGTTATTTTTTAGCCGGTAATGCATTTTTATTTCTTGACAAGAGATTAGAGAAAATATATACTATATAAGTACGCTTGTTGACTTCTGCCCCGTTGGCAACAGCGTCTCCAAAGAGAGCGTTTCAATTTTAAGGAGGGAATAATCTTGGGTACTTTTATGGCCAAGCCTGCCGAGATAGAAAGAAAATGGTATATCATCGACGCAGCCAACAGACCTTTGGGCCGCACTGCCAGTGAGGCAGCCCGTATCCTGCGCGGTAAGCATAAACCTATTTTTACACCTAATATCGATACCGGTGATTTCGTTATCATTATCAATGCTGATAAAGCTATTCTGACCGGTAATAAACTGGATAAAAAAATGTATTATCACCATTCCGGTTATCCGGGTGGTTTGACCGAGATCAAATATAAAGATCTGATGGCTCAGAAGCCTGTTCTCGCCGTGGAAAAAGCAATCAAAGGTATGCTTCCTCATAATCGTCTGGGACGTGCCTGTGCTAAGAAGCTGAAGGTTTATGTCGGCTGCGAACATCCGCATGCCGCTCAAAAACCGGAAGTTTGGGAATTCTAAGAAAAGGAGGAAGGCTAAGATGGCAGAAACAATGAAATTCTACGGAACCGGCAGACGTAAAAACGCTATTGCCAAAGTTTGGATCACTCCCGGTACCGGTAATATTATTATCAATAAGAGAGAGCTCAGCGATTATTTCGATAAAAAGACTCTGGAAATGATCGTAAGACAGCCCTTGGAGCTGACCTCCACTTTGGATAAATACGATGTGACCGCTACCGTTTTGGGCGGCGGCACCACCGGTCAGGCCGGCGCCATCCGTCACGGTATCGCCCGCGCCCTGGTTCAGGCTGATGCTGAAATGCGTCCTGCTCTGAAAGCCGCCGGTTTTATGACTCGCGACCCCAGAATGAAAGAGCGTCGTAAGTACGGTCTGAAGAAAGCCCGTAAGGCCAGCCAGTTCTCCAAACGTTAAATCGTTTTTTACACCCGCGCACCGGCGCGGGTGTTTTTTTATATACTTATAAAAGACGGATCTTCGGCTTTAGCCGAAGATCCGTCTTTTACTTTTATTGACCGCTTAAATAATCGATCAATCCGGAAAAAATAGCCCAGGCCATATCCCACTGATAATTGTCGCTGAGCAGCAGTTTTTCTTCCTGGGCATCAGACAGGAACCCGGTCTCGCAGATAACTGCGGGGCCGTCTATATTTTTCAGCAGATAGGAATTGGCGTGCGTCATTGCCACCCTTTCGGTATTCGCCAGCTTATCGATTATGGATTGCTGTATGCTTTCCGCCAGCAGCTTTCCCTCTTCGTTTCCTTTCTGATAGAATACCTGCGCCCCATGCTGTCCTGGATAGCTGTTGCAGTGGACGCTGATGAATATATCCGTATTGGCGGTGAGCTCTACCCGGTTAGCCATATCAATAGCCTTGGTATCCCCCAGAGCCTGGTCGTTTTCTCTGGTCATTATTACAGTAGCGCCGGCCTCCCTGCAGTAGTTGGCCAGTTTTTGGGCGATTTCCAGATTGACTTGAGCTTCGGCGCTGCCGCTGCTGCCCTTCATGCCCGGATCCCAGCCTCCATGCCCCGGATCGATAACGACGATTTTTCCGAAAAGCGATGGCGACATGGTGGTTAAAGCCTGCTGATTGAGAAAATTGACCCTCAGAAAAACCAGCATAGCCAGTGTAAGTATTACGGTGCATCCCAAAAGCAGCCATTTTGGTACCGGTATATAAAGCGTGCGCATGATCTTACCTCCTTATCCTGATAGACTAGTCTATTCCCTGGGGTTCATTCATATGCTGATAAAAAAGGAGGTGCGCTATGAAGGTATTTTTTTTGAGCAAAAAGGGCGGTATGCTGATAGGTATATATATTATGGCGTTTTGCCTTCTGGCTGCAGGGACAGGTATTATTATGCCGGACAGTGTTTTTGTAACAGGCAGCGCTGATACCGTACCTCAGCCCTGGCGCTGCGGCAGCGAAGATTCCCATAGTATTTCTTTGGCTATAAACGTGGATTGGGGTGAGGAATATATACCGCAGATCCTGGATGCCCTGGAAGAGCATAATATCCATGCCACGTTTTTTCTTACCGGACGTTGGTGCGACAATAATCAGGAGCTGGCACGTAATATTGCCATGTCAGGGCATGAGCTGGGCAATCACGGCTATAGTCACCGCAGTCCCAATGCTTCTGCCAAAGAAGAGATCAAGGACGAGATAAAGCGCACGGAAGATGCTGTTTTGCTGGCAACAGGGTATTGTACCAGTTTATATGCGCCGCCTTCCGGAGAATGCGAGGATCATGTGCTGCAGGCTGCCGCCGAATCCGGTTATCAAACCATACTGTGGAGCGTGGATACCATAGATTGGCAGAAGCCGGATGCAGATACCATAATCAAAAGAGTGGAAGATAAGATACACGGCGGCGCGATCATTTTGGCTCATCCCACAGCTTCTACGGCGGAAGCATTGCCCACTATTATTGATGACCTGCAGGAGAAAGGTTATGAATTTGTCACGGTTTCCCAAAATCTTGATCTGTAGTTTAGCTGTTATCTGCTGTTTCAGCGGGGCTGCTATGGCAGCTGATGAGCAAATCAGGGAAGATGCGGCGATTTCTGTTTCAGATGAGCTGAGATTGCCTTATGCCAAGGCTGCGGTGCTGATAGAGGCCAATAGCGGCAAGATACTTTTTGCCAAAAACAGCGATACGCCTCTGCCGCCGGCTTCCACAACTAAAATACTTACCGTACTTCTGGCTATGGATATGCATGCGGATATGGCAAAAGAGCGGACGATAACCCCCCAGGCCGCTGCAGTTGGCGATATGAGCCTAAATCTTCGGGCCGGAGAAATGTTGACTCTTGAGGAGCTTATTCAGGGTGCGCTGGTTCATTCCGGTAATGATGCCTGCTATGCCATTGGGCAGATCATCGCCGGAGACGAGCCGTTTTTTGTTAAATGGATGAATATGAAGGCCGCTGTTTTGGGGGCATACTCTGTTAATGCTGCCAATACCAACGGGTTGCCTGCCGCTGCCCACAAAATGAGTGCGGAAGATCTGGCCCGTCTGAGCAGGTATGCCCTTGGGCACCAGCTTTTCGCTGAAACGGTTTCCAGCAAATATATACAGATAGGGCAGGGGACATCTTACCGCAGATATCAGAATACCAATAAACTGTTATGGCAGGATAAGCATATAGTAGGAGTAAAGACCGGTACCACTGATGCTGCCGGGCCATGTCTGGTTGCCGCTTATCAGGATGGAGAGGCTTTGTATATTTCCGTGGTGATGGACAGTCCCGACCGCTACGGTGAAAGCTATTCTTTGCTTAATTATGCAGCAAAAAGGTATATGCTTATCAGTTTCTCCTGCAAGGATAAAACTTTGGTTTGCCTGCCTGATAAAGGGGGCTGGCGCCGGCTTAAGGCCAAGGATGATCTTAGGGCGCTGGTAAAAGAGGATGAAATAGGCGATCTGCACTGGGAGTGGCACCTTAAGCAGGGGGAGGAAAGCCTTTCCCTGAAAGATGGCAGCGGCCGCGAATTGGCGGCAACAGAATTGCTGCAGGAATAATGTATACAAAAAATTGAGCAAAATACAATAAAGCCGTTGCAAAAAAAACGCTGGTAGGGTATAATTTAATAATTACAAAGCGCCGTGCGTTTTGTATGCAGGGCCATGCGGCCAAATCGTTTAAGAAAGGTTTGGTATAAGCACATGACAGAAATTAAGGATTTTAAAAAAGTTCTTGTAGCTAACCGCGGCGAGATCGCTATTCGCGTATTCCGCGCTTGTCACGATCTGGGACTGCATACGGTAGCTATGTATTCTAACGAAGACAGTAACAGCCTTTTCCGTACACAGGCTGATGAAGCTTATCTTATCGGCGAGAATAAAAGCCCCTTAGGCGCATATCTGGATATCCCGGCTATTATCAGTCTTGCCAAACGCCGTGGAGTTTCCGCTATCCATCCCGGTTATGGTTTCCTTTCCGAGAATGCCGAATTTGCCAAGGCCTGCGAAGAGGCAGGTATCGTTTTTATCGGCCCTCCTTCCGATGTTTTATCCAAGATGGGCGATAAACTGAATGCCAAGGCTATTGCCATAGCCTGTAATGTACCTATTATCCCAGGTTCCACTCATCCGCTCAAAAGCGCAGACGAGGCTTTGGAAAAAGCCATAAGCTATGGTTTTCCTGTGATTTTGAAAGCCGCTGCAGGCGGCGGCGGCCGCGGTATGCGCCGCTGCGATACCCCCGAGGAAGTCAAGCCTGCCTTTGAGCTGGTCAAGAGCGAGGCCAAAAAGGCTTTTGGCAATGATGATATCTTTATCGAAAAATTCCTTGTAGAACCCAAACATATTGAAGTACAGATCCTGGCCGACGGTCACGGCAACGTAGTGCATCTGGGCGAGCGCGATTGCTCCCTGCAGCGCCGTTATCAAAAAGTTGTGGAGATCGCCCCCGCTTTCACCATTCCCCAGGAAGTGCGCGACGCTCTGTGCGCCGATGCGGTAAAGATTGCCAAGAGCGTTGGTTATGTTAATGCCGGTACTGTGGAATTCCTGGTAGATAAGAGCGGCCATCATTATTTTATCGAGATGAATCCCCGTATCCAGGTGGAACATACTGTTACCGAAATGGTCACCGGTATCGATATCGTGCGGGCGCAGATACTGATAGCCGAAGGGCATACTCTGGCTGATCCCCGTATCGATATGGCGAAGCAGTCCAATCTTAAGCTTAACGGCTATTCCATACAGTGCCGTGTCACCACTGAGGATCCGACCAATAATTTTGCTCCGGATACCGGTAAGATAACCGCTTACCGTACCGGCGGCGGTTACGGTGTGCGTCTGGATGGCGGTAATGCCAGCACCGGCTCTGTGATCTCTCCCTATTATGATTCACTGCTTGTCAAAGTCACTACTTTTGATAATACTTTTGAAGGCGTTTGCAACAAAGCCCTGCGCTCTTTAAGCGAAGTACATATTCGTGGAGTTAAAACCAATATTCCCTTTGTCAGCAATATTCTGACCCATCCGGTTTTCCGCGCAGGCAAATGCCATACCAAATTCATTGATGATACTCCCGAGCTGTTCGATATTCAAGACAGCAAAGACCGCGCTACCAGGGTACTGCGCTATATTGCCCAGATCCAGGTGGATAATCCGGATGCAGAGCGCAAACAATACGATGCGCCCCGTATCCCCAAACCTTTACTGGAAAAACCCAAGCCTGGCCTGAAACAGCTGTTGGACAGCCAGGGACCGGAAGCTGTTAAAAAATGGGTGCTGGATCAGAAAAAGCTGCTGATTTGCGATACTACCATGCGTGATGCCCATCAGTCCCTGCTTTCCACCAGAATGCGTACCAGGGATATGGTGCTGGCAGCTCCCGGTACTGCCGAGATATTGGCTGACGCCTTCTCCCTGGAGATGTGGGGCGGAGCTACCTTTGATGTGGCGTACCGTTTCCTGCACGAATCTCCCTGGGAACGCCTGGATATGCTGCGGGAGCGCATCCCCAATATCCTTTTCCAGATGCTGATCCGCGGCGCCAATGCTGTGGGTTATACCAATTATCCTGATAACCTGATCCGCGCTTTCGTTCAGGAGGCTGCCGCTTCGGGTATCGATGTGTTCCGTGTTTTCGATTCGCTCAACTGGATTCCCGGTATGGAAGTGGCAATGGATGAGGTTTTGAAGCAGGGCAAGATCTGCGAAGCCACCATCTGCTATACCGGCGATATTATGGATCCCAAGCGGGATAAATATACTCTTAATTATTATATTGACATGGCTAAAAAGCTGGAGGAAAGGGGTGCCCATATTCTGGCGATCAAGGATATGTCCGGCCTTCTCAAGCCTTATGCAGCCAAGAAGCTGGTCACTGCCCTGAAAAATGAGATCAGCATTCCTGTACAGCTGCATACCCATGATACCTCCGGCAACCAGGTAGCTGCCTTGCTTATGGCAGCCGAGGCGGGAGTGGATATAGTTGATACCGCTATCGCTTCCATGTCATCCCTTACCTCTCAGCCATCCATGAATGCTGTGGTGGCTGCCCTGCAGGGTACTGAAAGAGATACCGGCCTGGATCTGGAGCAGATACAGCGGCTCACTGATTATTGGGCGGATGTCCGTCTGCGCTATGCTTCCTTTGAATCCGGGATCAAGAACCCGGTAACTGATATTTACCGCTATGAGATCCCCGGCGGTCAGTACACTAATTTGCAGCCCCAAGTCGTTTCTCTGGGTCTGGGCGACCGTTTTGATGAAGTCAAGGAAATGTACAAAACGGTCAATGATATGCTGGGCGATTTGGTTAAGGTAACTCCTTCCTCAAAGATGGTCGGCGATCTGGCCATATTTATGGTGCAGAACGACCTTACTCCCGAGAATATAGTGGAGCGTGGCAAAGCTCTGACCTTCCCCGATTCTGTCGTTTCCTATTTTAAAGGCATGATGGGTCAGCCTGCGTGGGGTTTCCCGGAAGACCTGCAAAAAGTAGTGCTCAAAGGGGAAGAGCCCATTACCTGCAGGCCCGGTGAATTGCTGCCGCCGGTAGACTTCGAAGCAGCCCGCGCCCATGTCCACGAATTACGTCCCAATCCTTCCCGCCGTTCTGTTGTCTCCTGGTGCCTCTATCCCAAAGTAGTGGAGGAATTCTACCGGCATTGCAAGGAATATGGTTATATGACCCGTATGGGAAGCCATGTCTTCTTTAATGGTATGGCTTTGGGCGAAACTACCCGCATCAATATTGCAGAAGGTAAAACTCTGGTAATCAAATATCTGGGCTTGGGTACCCTGAATGATGACGGAACAAGAAACGTTCAGTTTGAACTGAATAGCCAGCGCAGGGAAGTTGCTGTTCCCGATAAGCATGCCAATGTTCAGGTACGCAATGTGGTCATGGCTGATCCGGAAGATAAGAGCCAGAGCGGCGCTTCTATTCCGGGACTTGTTTCCAAGATTAATGTCAAACCCGGAGATCAGGTAACCGAAAATCAGGTTATCGCCGTTATCGAGGCTATGAAAATGGAAACATCCGTAGTAGCCAGAATGGCTGGCACCATTGATCAGGTGCTTATCAAGGAAGGCCAGGATGTGAAAGCGGGCGAACTGCTGATAACCATAAAATAGGCTCTGGTAATAAAGCAAACCTGGTAAATACAAGCGGTATCAGCCGGCTTGTTATGATGAAAAACGGTGTGGCCTTACAGGTCACACCGTTTTTATTGTCCCAAGAGGGGAAGCATTGGAATACCGATATGGCGGGAGCAGGCGGTATTATATAATCCGAATAAAATTAGATATCCGGGACAATGTATCCAATCCGCAGTTTGCCGCATTAAATAAAGTGAAACAGGCTAAGGGGAGGTTTTGACCAGGCATTGGATAAAAAAATCCCGGCTGCTTTCAACGGAAAACAGTCGGGATTTAAGTTTGGTTTATGGAGGATTTACAGCAGCTTGTCCAATCCAAAGGTGAGCCCGGTGAGAGATTGAACCTTTCGCAAAGCCATGGCCACGCCGGGGAAGAAACACTCCGCATTGGTGGATTCGGCCCGGATGGTCAGCAGCTGTCCGGGGGCTCCGAATATGCAGTCCTGCATGGAGATAACGCCGGGCACCCGGACGCTGTGGATGCGTGCGCCCTGATAATCGCCGCCCCGGCAGCCGGGAATAAGCTCAAAGCTATTGGCCGGACCCTGTTCAAAGACTTGCCGGTTTTCACACATCATTTTGGCTGTGGTAAGCGCGGTTCCTGATGGTGCGTCCAGTTTGTTTGTGTGATGAGTTTCCACTATCTCAAACTGAGGCATATATTTTACGGCCTCTGCCGCAAAACGCATCATCAGCACTGCGGAAATGGCAAAATTCGCTGTTGCGAAAATAGGAGTGTTATTGGCGCGCGCCAAAGCGTCAGCTTCCGCCAGATCCTCATCTGTCAGGCCGGTGGTGCCTACCACGCAGGCTACGCCGTTGCTAAGAGCGGTACGGATATTCTTCATTACCGCATGGGGATTGGTAAAATCAAGCATAACATCGGGCTTTGCTTTTTTAATGGCTGCCTCCAGATCATCCTGGATCAGCACGCCGTTGGGCTCCATGCCGCATAGGCTGCCGATATCGGATCCGGCGCCTTTAACATCCACGGCAGCAACTATCTGCATATCGTCTTCCTGCATTATTTTGGTGGACATAGCCCGTCCCATACGTCCAAATGCACCATTACATAATATTTTTATCATTTTTTCCTCCCAACTGTTTTTGGGCTAATTCACCAAAAAACAGCAAAATCCTTCTTTAATTATTTATCACAATAAAATATGCCCGGTTCAGCGGAGAAGATCTGTATCCATATCGATAATGATAATTTCCGGCCCTACTTTTTGTACTGCAGACCAGGGTATGGAAACAGTTCTTTTTTCACTGCGGCTCAGCAGACTGTTTGCTATCTGCAGTTGCAGCTCTATTATTCTGCCGTCAGCCGGATCTATCAGCAGATCACAATCACCGGCAGATCCCATTATTTCTCCTGTAGTTATATTTATCAGCCTTTTTTCGGCAAATTCACTCAGTCGCATATAAACACCTCCAGGGTAAATATATGCGCTGCAAAGTGATATGATGATTTGGATATCACTTGCCGCTGTGGCCGAATCCTCCTTCGCCTCTTGGGGTATCTTCCAGGCAGAAGCAGGGAATAAGCCGGGCCTGCTGCAGGGGTGCTATGACCATTTGGGCTATACGCATTCCCCGGCTTACAGTAAACTGTTTATCGCCCAGGTTTATCAGGATGATCTTGATCTCCCCGCGATAATCGCTGTCGATGGTGCCCGGGCTGTTCAGTACGGTAACACCTTCTTTAGCAGCAAGTCCGCTGCGGGGTCTTATCTGGGCTTCGTAGCCTTCCGGCAGTTCAATGGCAAAGCCACTGGGAATAAGGGCTCTTTGGCCTGGCGCCAGAATTACATCTTCGGAAACAGCAGCCGCTATATCCATGCCTGCAGAACCGCAGGTTTGATACTCCGGTATGCTGAGTCCGTTGAAATTTTCAAATGTTTTGATCCTGACTTCTATTTTGTTTTTCATCACAGCAGCTCCCTGATATCGCGGGTAGGCTCGTTTGGTCCTACTTGCGCTAATACAACCGCGTCTTTTTTTATCAGCCCTTTGATTACTTTTTCTATATCGTCTGCGGTCACATTCATCAGCTTGTTAACGATTTCATCCTGGTCATAGACCTTGCCCAGAGAAAGGTAGGTACGCCCCAGCTTGCTCATTACATTGGCGCTGCTTTCCATGGAAAGCAAAAGCCCGCCTTTTAGCTGATCTTTGCTTTGGCGTATCTCTTTTTCAGTTAAACCATTATCAGCTATCAGGGAAAACTGCTGGGCAATAACTTTGGTCAGTTCTTCTGCCCGTGCGGGGGCGGTAGCGGCATAGGCCATCAGATAGCCGCCCTTCACATATGCTTCCTGATAGCAGTAGGCGCTGTAAGCCAGACCACGTTTTTCACGTACCTCCTGAAAAAGACGGGAACTGGCGCCGCCGCCCAGGATATTGGCCAGGATAGCTGCCGCATAATAATCGTCATCACCCAGGGGTATGCCCGGAAATCCCAGGCAAATATGGCTTTGCTCCGTATCCTTGTGAATATAGGCGGTAGCCGAGGCGGTTTGGGGGATTGGCGGATCAGGGGCCTGCCACTTACCCTTAAAACCACTGAATTTTTCCTCTGCCATTTCTTTTGCCAGCATGGGTTCAATATTTCCGGCTATGGACAAGACTGTGTTTGCCGGCGTATAGAATTTATGATAATGCTGCCGCAACTGATCGCTGGTCAGATTTCTGACCGATTCCAGAGTACCGGATATAGGGGGGCCGTAAGGGTGCCGGGGAAAAATAGTGCCGGTAAAAAGATCCATGGCTACTTCGTCCGGGCTATCCTCATACATGTTTATCTCTTCAATGATAACGTTCTTTTCCCTGGCAAATTCCTCTTCCAGCAGAAGAGAGTTGCGGTACATATCTGCCAGCAGATCAAGCTGGCGGGAAAAATGCTCGTCCAGGGAGCGGGCATAAAAGCAGGTATGCTCTTTACCGGTAAAGGCGTTGAGTACGCCGCCTACCTCCTCCATTTCCGAGGCTATCTGCAGAGAATTGCGGTGACTGGTTCCCTTAAAAAGCATATGCTCCAGAAAATGGGAAGCTCCGGCAAGGGATGGGTCTTCGTATACCGAACCGCATTTGACCCACAGGCCGCTGGCAACGGAACGCAGATGAGGCATATAATCCACCAGCATCTCCATACCGCAGGATAAAACAAATTTTTCTGTCGTCATCTTTACCTCTTGTTCAGCATTTGATTATCGGGGTTTTCACACATTTGGCATTTGCGTCTGTGTTTGCCCGAAATATGCTGTTAACCGTATTATTCGCGTAAATTGCAATGAATAATAATATTAAACATCATTATGCAAAACCCTTTATCTACTGACCTGAAAGGGTTTTTTCAGATATATGGAGAATAATAAATTTTACATATTATTATCAGAAAGGAGTGCTCCCGTGCTGTTTTCTGCATTAGCCAACTGGTCTGTTTGGAACTATATAGCTGCTGTTATAGATATAGCTGTTTTAGCTTTTGTTATATATAAATTATTACTGCTTATCAGAGGTACCCGTGCCGTTCAGCTTATTAAAGGACTTGTAGTCCTGGTTGTCGTTGCTTTTATCAGCCGTAATATCGGCCTGTATGCCATGGATTGGATACTGAGCAAGGTCTGGACTGTGCTGCTGATAGGGCTGGTGATCATTTTTCAGCCTGAATTACGCCGCGCTCTGGAAAGAATAGGCCGCGGGGGCAGCATTTTCGGCAAAAACAGAAATTCTCTTACCAATACGGATATCGCTCATGTTATTGATGAAACGGCGGCAGCCGCTGTTGCCGGAGCCAAAACTAAAACCGGTATGCTGATTTTGATCGAACGTAATACCGGGCTGCAGGATTATATTGATACCGGTATCGCCATAGACGCTAAAGTTACTCATGAATTGCTGTGCAATATATTTGTTCCCAATACGCCGCTGCATGACGGCGCCTGCATTATCAGGGGAGACAGGATAGTTGCTGCAGCCTGCTTTCTGCCTTTATCCGATAACCCATATATAAGCCTTTCTTTGGGGACCAGACACAGGTCGGCTATTGGTATAACCGAAGTGTCAGATGCTCTCAGTATTGTTGTTTCGGAAGAAACCGGCGTCATTTCCGTTGCCAACGGCGGCAAACTGATAAGGCATCTTGATGAAAAACAGCTCAGGGAACTGCTTTCCCGGGAGCTGACCCGCGATACTGATGCGGTTAATCGTCCCAAAAAGGCTGAGCATCCTGGGGAAGAAGGAGGCAGAGGGAATGACTGACAGTGAAAAATCTTCGGAGAAAACTATTTCAGAGAATAATATATCAGAAGGTAAAAAATTTTCCTGGAGAAAGGATTTATGGCAGCCGCCCCGCTTTATAGGGTATAAAATATGCGCTGTTCTTGCCGCTTTGCTTATCTGGGGTTATGTTATGGCCAGCAACAATACGCTGACCGATACTCTTTATACAGTGCCTCTGGAAATGCGCAATCTCAATTCCGAATTGGCTTTAATGGAGACCACAAACCAGGTTCAGGTCAGAGTACAGGGTAATAGCAGCGATCTTGATAAAATAACCAGCAGTTCTATTGCTGCATATCTGGATCTGACCGATATCAAGGCCGGTAATACTACGTTGGAGGTAAAAATCGATCTGCCCTCCGGAGTGCAGTTGGTTTCTGTTACGCCCAATACGGTTGAGGTTACTCTGGAAACAGTCTCCACCGCCGTATTTCCATTGGAAGTAAAGACTATCGGCCAGCCTGTCAGCGGGTATACCCTGATGGATCCGGTAACTTCTCCCGATGAGGTCACTCTTTCCGGAGCCAAGGATTATATAAACAGTGTGGGCAGCGTTATTGTCAGCGCCGATGTTGATGATCTGGACAGTAATTACAGTAAAAACCTTTTGATACAGGTGCTGGATTTTGCAGGCAATAATATTACTGATAAATTTTCCGTCAACCCCTCAACTGCCAATATTGTGATACCTGTAGTTACCGATTCTCCCGAAAAGAGCCTGGCTGTCAATGCCTCTGTTATAGGCGAGCCTGCCAAGGGATATCAGGTAAGCCGGGTGGTCGTGGAGCCTTCTACGGTAAAGGCTTTTGGTGATCTGGCCCAGCTTAACAGTATTTATTATCTGGAAACCGAGCCTATCAACCTGACCGGTTTGAAAAAGAGCTATTCCCAGAATGTCAATATTGTTGTTCCCGGGGGGATAACTCTTTCCCAGAGCAGCGTAACTGTTATCGTCCAGATAGAACCGGTGTCTACGGCCACCTTTAAGCGTGATATAATTTATGCCCAGAACCTTGCAGCCGGTTTAAGCTGCGATCTTTCCGGTATTCAGGTGGAAGTGGTAGTATCCGGCCCTGAAACATATATTGATTCTGTAGCTGCCAATGAGATAGTGCCTTATGTGGATTGCAGCGGCATCAGCACCCCCGGCGAATATACCTTGCCTTTATCCGCAACATTGCCGGCAAATGTCACCCTGGTATCCACAGATCCGGCGCAGATAACTTTCAAAGTAGCGGAAGGCGCTAAATAGGTTTTGGCAGCAGATGAAGACTGAAAAATTGCATTACCTCAAGGAGGTCTTTATGGGAAAATATTTTGGCACAGACGGAGTGCGCGGTCGGGCGACTGAAAGGTTTCAGCCGGAATTTGTGTTCAGATTGGGTATAGCCGCAGCTACCATTCTGGCGGGCAAAGCCGGGAGCAGCCGTCCCCATATACTGATAGGCAAAGATACCCGTATTTCCGGGGATTATATTGAATCTGCCCTGGCTGCAGGAATGGCGGCAGGTGGCTGCGATGTTACCTTGCTGGGTGTTATACCTACCCCCGGGGTAGCTGTTATGACAGGTCTGCTGCAGGCTGATGCTTCGGCAGTGATATCTGCCTCCCATAATCCGTACTATGACAACGGCATCAAGTTTTTTGACGCTTGCGGCTATAAACTGCCTGACCAGGTGGAAGAAGAAATAGAGCGTTTTATCGATTCCGGCGAGCAGCTGCCTTTGGCCTCTGATGATGATCTTGGGCATATTGATTTTTATCCCAATGCTGCCGGTGAATATGCTGCCTGGCTCCAGGAAGCCCAATCCCCTGATCTTAGAGGATTAAAGATAGTTGTGGATACGGCCAACGGGGCCGCATCGGCTATAGCAGGCCCTTTGCTGGAATCTCTGGGTGGAGCAGTGGTATGCATGGCTAATAAGCCGGATGGCTGCAATATTAATCTTGATTGCGGCAGTACCCATATGGAGGCTCTTTGCAAAGCAGTTGTAGCCGAGCACGCTGATCTTGGTATAGCTTTTGACGGTGACGCCGACAGGATGCTGGCAGTGGATGAGAATGGTAATATAGTTGACGGCGATCAGATATTGGCTATTCTGGCTCGTGATATGAAAGAAAAAGGCGAGTTGGCTGAAAATGAGCTGGTCATTACCATTATGAACAATATGGGTCTGCGTTTAGCCATGGAAGAGCTGGGCGCCACTGTTTATGAGACCAAGGTTGGCGATCGTTATGTGCTGGAAAGGATGCTGCAAAGCGGCGCTTCTATAGGCGGCGAGCAAAGCGGCCACATTATTTTGCGTCAATACAATAGCACTGGTGACGGCGAAGCTGCCGCATTGAGGCTGCTTACAGTTATGCAGGAAAGCAGCCAGCCTTTATCGCAACTGGCCGGAATAATGAAAAAGCTGCCTCAATGCCTTATCAATCCCCGGGTAAAAGATAAAGAAAGCTGGCGTACTGACGCGGAGATCCAGCAGAAGATCAAGGATTATACCAGCAAGCTGGCGGGTCGGGGCAGAATAGTTATCCGTCCTTCAGGTACAGAGCCGCTGATCAGGGTAATGACCGAAGGAGAAGATAAAGAATTGATTTGCCATATTGCCCAAGAGCTGGCAGAGCTTATCGGCAGAAAAATGTCCTGATCAGCCGCTGAACCAATTTCATTCTTGAGTGAAAAGGTCTATATTAGCTATTATATAGACCTTTTGCTGTAAGGAATATACTTGCTGTTTTACGGTATTGGATAATGTCAAAGAAAAATAAAAAAAATCCATATCTGCAGATGCGTGCAGAGCTGTCTGCAGAAGATAGGCAAATGCTGGACGAGTTTATGAATGATGTGCGCTGCCGCCTTTGGTTGCCGCGGAAGCATGAGGCGGCCATACTCTCCGATTTTCGTAACGCGCTGATCTATTATCATAAACAAGATGTTTTTTTGCCTGAAGCCCTATACCGGCTTGATCCTGAAAAATTAGGTGATTTTTATTATAATGAGCGCTGCGACTGGTATCAGTTGGATTCCGCCGGCCAGATTTATCCTCTTTCCATGGATTATAAGTGGATGGCTGTGTTCCGCATTTCCATATACTTTGATCAGCCGGTAGTGCCTCAGCTTTTGCAGATGGCGCTTGATTTTACTATAAAGCGTTTTCCTGTTTTTGCCACTTCCGTAAAACGAGGATTTTTCTGGAATTATCTGGATGGCAGCAAAAAACGTTATTTGGCAGAGAAGGAACGTTTTATCCCCTGTTCAGATATTAAACTTTCTGCGGCAGGTGCTCAGCCTTTTAGGGTGATTTATCATAACAACAGGCTGAGCGTGGAGTTTTTCCATGTGCTTACCGATGGTACTGGCGGCGTCATATTTTTAACTACTCTGGCTGCCGAATACCTGCGCTTGCTTGGCCATGATATTTCCTGCTCAGAACGGGTCTGGGATATTGCCGCAGCCCCCGGTAGGGAAGAGGCTTTGGATGAATTTCTGCGGGCTGACCCTCAGGCGGTGCCTCCCCCTTTAATGGAAGCCCCTGCTGTTCAGCTTGATGGCGCTTTGTCAGTTAATAAGCTTGCCCAGGTGCTGCATTTTGAGATGTCCGCGGAGCAACTGCTGCAGAAGGCCAAAAGCCATGGCGCCACCGTCACTGCCTATTTGCTTACCTGTATGTTTTTTGCCTGCAGGGACGCCAGTTCCGGCAAAGGTGTTATCAAGATCCAGATGCCTATAAATATGCGGCAATTTTATCCTTCGCAAACCATGCGCAATTTTGCCCTATATGATATCATCCGCATCCCAAAAGATCAGATCAGGGATTTTTCGGCAGTTCTGGATATGGTAAAACAGCAGATGGCCAAGGCTGTTTCTCCTGAATCGCTGCGCAATAACTTGGCTATGCCCGGCCATTTTGTCAGCTCTGTCAGGGGAGTTCCCCTGTTTTTGAAGCGCCCTTGCGCTCACCTGGTTTATCGTCTGGTAGGGGATAAAACCATAACAAATACTTTGTCAAATATCGGGGTCGTGAAGCTGCCTCCCGAAATGGAACCATTTATAGAAAAAATGGATTTTGTTTTGGGAACTGCAGTCAGCAACAGGGCTTCCTGCACTCTTATTACCGCAGGTAATAAGGCGGTGTTTACCATCAGCAAGCTTACCCATGACCCTTCCTTTGAAAACAGTATGCTGGCTGTTTTGAACTCCCAGGGGCTTTATCCTGAAATAACCGGCAGCAGGCCCTACGGCAGAAAAACTCCTGATAAGCAAAAGCATTCCGGCGCTACAGTTAAAAAAAGCAGGAAAGATAGAAATGGACGTAAAAAATAGTTATCCTTATGTAAAAAGACGTTTTTTTACCATAGGCAGGCTGCGGAGCTGGTTGTTCTGGCTTTTTGCCGCAGCATTTCTGGCTTGCTTCATCGTGAATATCTGCGTTGGCGGCAAACCCTGGTGCCTTTATATATTAGGCGGCGAGCTGCTGCTCTGGATGCTGGGGGTGGATCTGCCCCTTATCGAGAACAGTTGGCTTGACTGGGCCACATCAGCTTTACTGGGATCTGCCGCCTACCTGGTTCTGCTGGATGTCTGCGGAGGTCTGGGAGGCTGGAGCCGCTTTGTGGTGCCGGTGCTGTGTTTTGCTCTGCTGATAGTGCAGGGAACTCTCTTTTTTGTTTTTTTCCGCAGCCGCCGCATCAATTCGCTGCCTATGTATTTTTTGATAGCAGCCGGGTTGTGGGCTGTTCTCGGCGCTATTTTAGGATTGAATGAAATGAATTGGCCTACTATTGTGTTGGGCTCATTATCCCTGGCTTTGCTGCTGGTAAGCTTTATCATTTTCAGAGGCGACCTGCTGCGGGAATTGAAAAAGCGCTTTCATCTTCGTTGATCCAGATATCATGATTCAGATATCATATAGTAAAACCCGGAGGATAATTCCTCAGGGTTTTTTTAGCCCTTTTGCAGTTTTAGTATAAGATAGCTGGGAGTTTCTATAAATGCTTCATATCTTCCGGGGTATTTTTCCTGCCAGTCCCGGGGCGGCATAGGTTCGGCCATATCTGTAATGGTCAGGCCCGATCTGGTTATGGCCTGAAAATAATCGCTTAAAGTATGATGATAGCTGTAGCTTAAAAAGTTGCTGACATCATCATTGTATTCTATCTAGGGCTGAATATATCCCCGCAGGTTTTTGTCCAGGTAACGTACATTCCATTCCTCATCATCAGGAAAATGACCTTCCCTGGCTATGGGGTATTGGGCGGTGTAAACTGGATGCAGCTGGGAAATAATGCATTGCCCATGAGGCTTAAGTAATGCGGCTATCCTGGCAAAAAGCGGCGCCAGCTCCTGTATATAATGAAATACTGTAGAGGAGAACACCAGGTCATACTGGTGGTCTGTAGCCATGTGGCAGATATCGCCTTGGAAAAATTGGGCCTGAGA
>CAKQQU010000013.1 GCA_934271085.1 uncultured Bacillota bacterium
ATTTTAGCTTGTCTGAATAGGCAAAAATGGCTAAATTTAGCCCTTTTTTGAGGGACACAAAAGGGACACAAGAGGGACACATCCTACAAATATCCTGCTAAACAGGCATAAAAAATAAATAATTCCTGACATCAGTTCAATAATGGAAACTCCCAATGCCCTGGACAGGGGCTCTATAAGAGAAATATCAGGTATTCCCCTGGCGGTCTCCCAGTTGGATACAGCTTTACTGCTTACGCCTATTTGTTATGCAAGTTGGGTTTGGGTAATGCCTTTAGCTTCTCTGAGGCGTTTGATAGTAGCGCCGGTTATATAATTATCCATATCATTATCCCTCCTTTTGATTAAAGTATAATGACACATGTGTTTCAGCACAACCTACGCTGCGTTGACAGTATTGAATCAATGGAAAAGTGCAGATAAAGCAGATATGATTAGCTTTTGCCCTCTGCCTCGTATAACTGGGAATATTTATGTTCGTTCATTATTATAACATATTTATCATAAGGTTCTTTTGAGGTTATTTCCCCGGCGTATTTGATGATCTTCCTATATGCCGGAAATTTATTAAAATTCCTTAATATGCCAACAGTTGCTTGCTTTTGTCAAGTTAATGATATATTCTAAGAATACGATTATCTATGATGGCGGCCGGTTAAACGGCAAAGGGAGGTACATATGCTAAATATCAGTCACCTGACTAAAACCTACGGCAATAAAAAGGCTGTGGATGATCTTTCCCTGCATATACAGCCGGGAGAAATATATGGTTTTATAGGCCATAACGGCGCCGGTAAGACCACTACTATCAAAGCCTGCTGCGGTATTCTGCAATTTGAAGAAGGGGAAATACTGGTGGATGGTATATCCATCCGGGAAGATCCTCTTGCCTGCAAGAAACGTTTGGCATATATACCGGATAATCCGGATCTTTATGAATTTATGTCCGGCAAGCAGTATCTTAATTTTATCGCAGATATTTTTGGCGTAAGCTCGGTAAGACGCAGGGAAAGGATAGAACGTTACAGTCAGATGTTCGGGCTGGAAGGTGATCTGGCCAAACCCATAAACTCCTATTCCCACGGGATGAAGCAGAAGCTGGCCATTATTTCTGCGCTTATCCATAATCCAAGGCTGATGATCATGGACGAACCGTTTGTAGGGCTTGATCCCAAGGCAGCGCATCTTCTTAAACAGCTTATGCGCCAGCTTTGCGATAATGGCGGCGCCATCTTTTTCTCCACCCATGTGCTGGAGGTAGCCGAGAAGCTTTGTGATAAAGTGGCTATTATTAAGGAAGGGCGTCTTATCCGTTCCGGCACCATGGATGAAGTAAAGGGTGATGAATCCCTGGAAAATGTATTTTTGGAACTGGAGGAAGAGCATGCTTAAAGCGCTATTTAAAAAACAGCTGCAGCAGTTTGCCGTTTTCTTTTTTCAAAGCGGCAAAAAAGGCGTGCGCCGCTCCAAAGGGGCAGTGATAGGTTTTGCCCTGCTTATGGTTTATTTATACGGATCTATCTGTTTCCTCTTTTATGGTATGGCAGGGCAATTATGCTCGCCTTTGGCACAGGCGGATATGGGATGGCTTTATTTTTCTCTGATGACTGTTACTGCTACTGCCTGCGGTATCCTGGGCAGCGTTTTTACCACTTATTCCAGCCTTTACACTGCCAAGGATAATGATCTGCTGCTTTCTTTGCCAATACCTCCAGGTAATATACTGATAAGCCGCCTGTTCGGAATATATATTATGGCCGCTCTTTTTGAACTGGTGGTTATGATACCGGCCTGCGTTGCCTATTGGCAGACCGTTGGTTTTAGCGTATATTCCTTGCTGATGTCCTTGATCGGCATCACCCTGCTGCCATTTGTTGCGGTAGCCCTGTCCTGTTTGCTGGGCTGGGTCATTGCTCTCATTGCACCCAGGGTCCCCTGCAAAAATCTGGTAATTACCCTTTTTTCACTGGGTTTCCTGGTATTGTATTATATTTGCTTTTTCAAGGCAAACGATTTTATCCAGTCTATACTGCTCAACACCGAGCTTGTGGGCTATAAGATGAGAGTTGTTCTTTATCCCTTTTTCATGCTGGGAAAAGCCATGGTGGGCGACTTCTTCTCTGTTTTGACTTTTGCCATCATTATAGGGGTGTTTTGCCTGCTGATCTACTTCCTTTTATCCCGCAGTTTCCTTAAAATGGCTACTGTCAAGCGCAGCGCCAGGGTCAGCTATCGGGATAAGGATATTCCTGCCCGTACAGTAACCGGCACCCTTTTCCATAAAGAGCTGAACCTTTTTGGCCGCAGTTCCACTTATATGCTTAACTGCGGGCTGGGATCCGTTATTATGTTGGCAGGCGCTGTGTTTATCGGTATAAAATGGCAGTTGATAAATACTTTTGCCGGAATGATAAGCATACCTTTTCCGTTATTGGTCTTTGGGGCAGTCTGCCTGGTGGCATCAATGAATGTGGTGACAGCTCCTTCCATTTCCCTGGAAGCCCATACTCTTTGGCTGTTACAGTCTTTGCCGGTTCGTCCCCAGCAGGTTTTAGCTGCCAAGATCAAACTGCATTTGGCAGTAACTGCCATACCTGCGGTTATTTGTGCTGTCGTCTGCGATATGGCCATTGGTTGCGGCTGGCTGTTCTCTTGTCTGGTTCCTCTTAGCATAGTGCTGTTTATCTTTTTAAATGCCTGCTTGGGCCTGTTTTTCAATCTTAAATGGCCCAGCCTTGACTGGAACAGCGAAACAGCAGCAGTTAAGCAGAGCTTCAGCGTTGTGCTGTCTATCTTTGCCAACTGGGCTATTGTGGGATTGTTTTTCCTGATGTGGCTGCTTTTGCCGGTGAATACAATTATCTGCCTGCTGCTGATGGATCTGCTGATGATCATTTTGACAGCGGTGCTGTTTTTCTGGCTGGGGAAGCGGGGCACGGGTATCCTGGCTTCGCTGTAATAATGTTTAACTGCTGAGGTTTTCGTTGCGCAGGGCTATTGATTAGTTTGTATTAAAGGCAGGGGTATATACCCCTGTCCTTTTTCTTGACCCCCCTTTTGCAAAAAGCCCGCTTATATGTTTCCATGCTGGCGCCTGTGGCTGCAGGGGCGCTGCAAAGGGCGGAAGCCATGTCTATTTCCATGGAAGCCCGCGCTTTTCGCAGCCAAAAGCAGCGCAGCAGCTGGCGCAGCCTGCATTTTACAACGGCGGACGCCTGGTATCTCGCTGCATTCCTGCTGGTTATGGCGGTATATGCTTGGCTGGTATTCTTTTTGTAAATCAGCAGAGCATAGTTTATATTCTCAACCTGGCTGGTATGATTTGTGACCAGCGTTATATATCGGGTAAGTTGCAACTGCTTTTGTTTTTGCAGACTGTTTTTGAGTAGAAAAGTAATGCGCAAAGATAAGATGCAAGCAAATGAATATAAGTTAAGCAGGCTCCCGCAGTTATTCTTGTGAGCCTGTATTATTGCGGAAGCCCGGGATAAGCTGCTGTTTAAGAAAGATATATACCATTCTATGAGGTGTTTGCTGTAAAAGCCGTTGAATATACCTGGCAAAAATGGTACAATTATTTTATAACAAAACACTTTTTGTTAATTTGTCGGATTTTATATTATTATTTTTATTATTCAAGAGGTATTATTATGGAAAGAAAATTTATTTTATCCTGTGAATCTACTGTAGACCTGCCTTTTTCTTATATTAATGGCAGGGATATCCCCGTCTTGTTTTACAGTTATCTGGTGGACGGGCAGGAATATCCGGATGATATGGGCCGCGATCCCCAGGCTCTGCCCGGTTTCTATAAGTTTTTGGAAGAAGGAAAGCTGCCCACCACATCCCAGATCAATGAGTTCCAGTATGAAACGTTTTTTGAGGAGCAGTTGCAAAAGGGCGATGTACTGCATATCGCTTTTGGCAGCGGAATGACTGCATCAATCAATAATGCTTATATTGCGGCGGAGTCTTTGCGGGCTAAATATCCCCAGCGCCGGTTGGTAGTGATAGATTCCCTGTGTAGTTCCTCCGGCTATGGTATGCTGGTGGATTATGCCGCGGATATGCGGGATAAGGGATGCTCTATGGAAGAAATCGAGCAGTGGATAACGGATAATCGCCAAAGCATTCATCATCAGTTTTTTTCCACCGATCTGTCCTTTTTCCGCCGCAGCGGCCGGGTATCCGGGCCGATGGCCGCTTTAGGTACAGTGCTGGGTATTTGCCCTCTGATGCGCCTGGATGATAAAGGCCGTATTTATGCTTATGATAAAGTACGAGGCAAGAAAAATGCTATTAAGGAAACGGTAAAGGCCATGGAAGCCCATGCCCGTAAAGGTATGGATTATGACGGCAAATGCTGGGTCTGCCACTCTAACTGCCTTTCTGAGGCCGAAGCTTTGGTTTCCGAGCTGAAAAAACGTTTTCCCCATATAGATGGTGATATCCGTATATGCGATATAGGCACCATAATAGCTTCCCATTGCGGAGCCGGCACAGTTGCCGTTTTCTTCCTGGGCGATATGCGTCCTGCCGGAGAATAGCCGGTATAAGCGTTTTTGGCCCATACTTATGTATTAAAAAGAGGATCCCGACGATCAGGAATGGAGTACGATCAGCGGGAGCCTCTTTTTATTGTTCAGCAGTTATCTGGGGGAATTCTTCTGTGAGCAATTTCTTCAAAAGCTCGTCCTCCAGTCCAAAAACAATTGCGGTCAGCTCTGCCTTTGCGGTACTGCAGGCCGGATGGTTTATCCTGACGTCCCGGCCTGTACAGGAAAATACTGCGATTTGTTCCGGCAGGGTCAGGGCAGCCTTGATATGGCCAATAAGACCTCCTGCCTGCCTGATCGCCTCTGTCAGCGAGGCAATGCCCTCTGCCAGTTTTTCTTCAGTAAGATCAGCCTGCCGCCAGCTTGCGGCTGCGGCGGTGGCTCCCGCGGCATGGGTAAACGTTATGCCATATTTGCCGGGATTGCATTGGGGGCAATGGCAGGCTGATCCATGCTCTTGATGTTGATGGTCATGGGCGCAACCCCATTGGTCATGGTGATTATGTGGCATACAAATCCTCCTCAGTTTTTACCTGCAATGATGGCCAGAATATCTTCAGTCAGGCCGTCCTTTGCACAGATACGGTAAATGGGGGCGCTGGCATTGATTTTTCTGATAAGCTCTTCTGCCTTATCAGCTTCTTCAGATGAAACAAGGTCGATTTTATTAAGCAGCAGCAGATCCGCCTGTTCAAGCTGTAGCGGTATCATTTCCCCCAGCATTTCCAGGATCAGCGGCAGCCTTTCCGCATCCGCCAGTATTACCGTGCGCAGCAGGTCAGTATCTATTTTGCCGGCAATATTGCCGGTGATGGCGCTGGGATAGGCCACACCGGTAGCTTCGATGATTATCCAGTCGGGAGATTCGGCTTCTGCCAGCTCTTTTATGCCTTTTTCCAGCTCGAGCCCTAAAGTGCAGCAGATGCAGCCGGCAAAAAGCTCTTTTACCTGCATGCCTTCGTTTTTCATGGTATAGCCATCTATGCTGATATCGCCTATCTCGTTTTCTATTATGGCCACTTTGCTGCCGGATTTTGTCAGATATTTGGCCAGGGGAAGCAGAACGCTGGTTTTACCTGAGCCGAGAAAACCGCCCAGAAGCAAAATACGCATATTTTGACAGCTCCTTTGGAAATATGTATTTGCTAAGCTAACAAAGCACATGCCGTATTTGCGGCATGTGCTTTGTAATAAGGCATGAATATTTTACAGACCCAGCAGTTGTTTCTTTTTGATCTCGAATTCCTCCTGGGTAATAACATTGGAATCCAGCAGTTCCTTGTATGTTTTTAACTCCTGGGCTATAGCGGGAGTAAGGCCGCCGCCAGCTGCTGAATCCTGAGCCGGAGCCGGAGCTGGAGCGGGAGCCGGGGCAGGCTGCTGATAGTAGTTTTGGTTGAAGCTCTGGGGCGCAGTCTGGGGAACGCCATTATGCTCCGCAGTAGCTATCTCGTTGATCTTATCCTGCATGATGATAGGCGGTACGATGCTTACAAAGATTTCCAGGATCAGGCACAGGGTATCGATATCGGAATGGATATTATAGTAGCCTGCAAGTTTGTCGATAAGCTGGGCGCTTTTGTATACCCAATATATGATATAGAAAGGAACAAAGATACATAACAGCAACTTGGTAGTGGGATTGCGGTAAGGCTCATTGGGAACGCGGTTAAGATAATCGGTAGTACGGTATATCCAGATCAGGTACCAGATGCCAAAAGTGAAGAACAGCAGCAGCACATGCTTGATCATTTTGCAGTAGCCGTCCCTTTGCGGGGCGGTATTACCAACGCAATTATTGTTATTATTGCTATTATTGCTATTATTGTCTGCCGTATTGCCTGCGCAGCAGGGGGCAGTTCCGTTGTCGGAAGCCTGGCTGTTTCCCAGACCATCAGGATAAACAAGCCACATGCCCAGCAGCAGATAAGCGGCTATCTCCATCAGTACGGAGCAGAATGTTCCAAACATGAAGTAGGTGATAAGTGATATCATACCGCCCAGCGCAATGGCAATGGCGGGAACGAACCAGAGCTGCTGTGCAATATTACGGTATTTGGCGAACTGCTCCAGGGTAACGATAGCAGCTATGGCCAGCATAGCCAGGCTTCCCAGGAAAATGAAAAGGTTTCCTATGATACCGGCGGCGCCAAAGCTGACCACAATAAGAGTAAGGAAATGGATAAAGCAGATGACGCCGGTGCTTATCAGCAATAAAATATCTCTTTTTCTGGTAAAAAGAATGGCTGACATGAATCCATAGCCCAGCATAGTCAGAAGACTCATGACACCCAGAATTGCGAACCATCCCCAAGTCAACAGGTTTATACCATTGACCAGGCTGATTATCGCCATTACGGCAAAAAGCATGGCCGAGATCAGGTAGATCGGTGAAGAGTTCTTTTCGTTCATTTTGATCGAGTCCTTTCCCCAAATTAATTAATGAAAATATTTTAACACTTAAACTATATTATATAAAAAAAATATGCGGCGGGCAATATTTAAATACTGTTATTCGTCAAATAATACGAAAAATGTTTAAAGACAATTCCCCCGGCCGGTTGCCTGCTCTTGCTGCTGTATGCTATATTTAATCGGGAAAGATCAGCGAGGTGAAACAGTTTGACAAATATTATTGAAGTTGCCGCCGGCCTTATCCGGAATGGGGAAGGGAAGTTTCTTATCTGCCAGCGTCCGGCAGACAAGACCAGGGGAGGCCTTTGGGAATTTGCCGGCGGTAAGCTGGAACCGGGCGAAACCCCCCAGCAGGCACTGATAAGGGAATGCCGGGAGGAGCTGGCTGTGGAAGTGGCGGTAGGCAGCCTCTATCTGCAACTGGTACATGAATATCCCGATATGACAATACGTCTGTTTCTTTTTAATGCCCATATCAAAGAGGGCATCCCAAAACTTCTGGAGCATCAGCAATTACGCTGGATAAAAGCGGAAGAAACCTACGACTATCATTTTTGTCCTGCTGATGAAGAGATACTTTACAGGATACGCCGGGACGCAGGATGCGGTCTTGACCGGGCAAAGCAGTTGATATAAGATATTATTGTCGGTAAAAGACAGCCGGCAGGAAGGGAGATAAGCTATGCCTCATATTGCAATAACCATGTTCCCCGGCAGGGATGAAGAAACCAAGACTCGCCTGGCTGCGAAAATGCAGCAGTGTATGGTAGAGGAATTGGGAGTTGATGCTGACGTAGTATCCGTATCCATTGCTGATGTGCCCCAGGATAAATGGTCGGATAATATCAGGAGTATTGATAAAAACACCATGTTTATCGCACCGGGCTATCCTGTGGATTAAACCGGGTAAAAATTTTCGGCTTATGACCGCCCAGGGATTTGTTCCCGGGCGGTTTTTTTTATTTGCCGGTCTTGATAAAACAAAAATTTCGGATAATCCGACATAAATGTTGTTATTGTTCTTGTTTAACCGTTGGGAAAATGTTATAAATGGGGTGATGTCGGTTGGCATGATTATACTGCAAATATCGGTATTTAAGGGATTCGGTAATTAAATTTTACTGCATACCGGCCCGGCATCTGTAATATAGAGTATTTAAAAATATATAATTTAGAAGGAGGGCCGATATGTCTGATTATATTATTAGCTGCTGCTCCACTGCAGACTTGTCCGCCGAGCATTTTGCCGCGATAGATGTTCATTATGTCTGTTTTCATTATTTTTTGAATGATGTGGAGTATCCTGACGATCTGGGAAAATCCATGCCTTTTGCCGATTTTTATGATGCTATGGCAAAAGGTGCAAACACACGCACCGCCCAGGTAAATACCAATGAATATCTGGAGCATTTTGAAAAGTTTCTGGAGCAGGGCAGGGATATTATCCATGTTTGCCTTTCCTCCGGCATTTCCGGCAGCTTTAATTCCGCAAATGTGGCTGCAGATATCCTGCGGCAAAAGTACCCTCAGCGCAAAATATATGTGATAGATTCCCTGGGTGCGTCTTCCGGCTATGGCCTGCTGATGGATGCCATGGCAGCCAAACGGGCCGAGGGTATGGATATCGATGCCCTTTATGCCTGGGTGGAGCAGAACAAGCTGCATCTGCATCACTGGTTCTTTTCCACTGATTTGAGTTTCTATGTAAAAGGGGGGCGCATATCCAAAGTATCCGGCTTTGTAGGCGGTTTGCTCAATATTTGCCCGCTGCTTAATATGAACGATCTGGGGCAGTTGATACCCAGAGAAAAGATCCGTCATAAGAAAAAGGTTATCCGCAGTCTTGTGGAAAAAATGGCAGAGCATGCCCAAAACGGCCTTGATTACAGCGGTAAATGCTATATCTCTCATTCCGACTGCTACGATGATGCCCGGGCCGTGGCTGATCTGGTGGAAGAACGCTTTCCCAATCTGGCCGGCCCGGTGGAGATCAATTATGTAGGCACTACTATCGGCAGTCATACCGGCCCCGGTACTGTAGCCCTGTTTTTCTGGGGAGACGAAAGAGAAAGATAAACTTGCTGCATTAGTAATTCAAAAGCCCTAGTAGCGAGAACATATAGCCGCCAGGGCTTTTTTATTGCTTACTTGGGAGATAAATGATAGAATTGATAAAATAAAGCAAATAAACGAAGATTAAACCGGAGCGGCAATATGGACAGAAAACGGCTCTATGTGGCCACTATTGCAGAAGATTGCGTGCAGTTGGCGGCTGAATACGGTTTGGGGCTGGAGTTTGATGAATTTACAACTGCAGAAAATATGGATGGCGACGCCTATATTCGTGTTAAAAGAGAGCTTGAGAGCAAACTGAATGTAAGCGACCGCTATTTGCTGCACGCCCCTTTTGCGGAGCTGTGTCCGGCCGCTATTGACCCCTTGGTGGCAGAGGCAGCCTGGACCCGTTATCAGCAGGCGGCCCGTATAGCCCTGGAGCATGGTATAAAAAAAATGGTAGTGCACAGCGGGTATATCCGGGGCATATATTATCCTGAGTGGTATCGGGAAAAAGCCGCGGCTTTCTGGCGGCGTTTTTTGTCAGATAAACCCGAAGATTTTCAGCTGTTGGTGGAAAATGTGATGGATGATGAACCTTTCCCCCTGCTGGAAAGCGTGGAGCTTACCGCTGACCCCCGCTGCCGTATCTGTCTGGATATAGGTCACGCCGCGGTTCATGGTCGGGCGTCGGTAACAGATTTTATCAGCTCATTTGCCCCATATCTGGCCCATGTTCATCTGCATGATAATGATTACAGTTTTGACCGGCATCTGCCTCTGGGGCAGGGCAGACTGCCTTTCCTAAAGTTGCTGGAAGCCATAGAAAAAACAGCCGCCCCCACCTATACATTGGAAAATATGACTGCGCGGCAATCGGTCAGGTGGCTGTTGGAGCAGGGTATTCTGAAATAAATGCAGCAAAAGCTGCCAAGGAGGAAATTGTGGCTAATATTCTGGATTATCTGGAATGGCGGGGCGACCTGCCCCTGGAACGGGTACCTCTTTGCGAGGTAGACCGACTGATCCTCTGTCGTTTGGCATATATGCCCTTTGGCGGCGTGGTGCCGGAAGACGCTTCGCGGCCTGCTGTGGCTTTGGGCGATGCAGCCGAGCGGCTGCTGCGTCTTACCGGAAAAAGCGGCGATGGCCGCAGCCTGTATATGAAGGAGGATAAACAGCTTCTTTCCTGGCTGATAAAAAGCCGTCGTTTTTCCGGTATGCGGCTTACTAATTATGTAAATATTTTTGAGGAGCAGAATCAGGAACAGTTTTCCGCAACTACGGTACTGCTGCCTGACGGCAGTGTTTTTTTGACTTTCCGGGGAACCGACGGCACTTTGGTCGGCTGGAAGGAAGATTTTAATATGGGGTTTTGCGATAAAGTTCCTTCTCAGGAGGACGCTGTTATTTACCTGCAGCAGGCAGCATATCGTTTTTCCGGCCCTATCCGTTTGGGCGGTCATTCCAAAGGCGGCAATCTGGCGGTTTATGCCGCGGCCTTTTGCGGCAGGGATGTTCAGGAGCGGGTACTGGAAGTGCGTAATATGGACGGTCCCGGCTTTAGCGAGGATATAGTGGGCAAAGGTGAGTTCCAAAATATTATGGACCGTACTCATACTATTTTGCCGCAATCATCTGTGGTCGGTATGCTTTTGCAGCATTCCGAGGACTTTTCCGTAGTGCGCAGCGACCGTATGGGGCTTTTCCAGCACGATCTTTATTCCTGGCAGGTTATACGCAGCAGTTTTGCCACGGTAAGCAGCCGTACCAACAGCAGCGTTTATCTGAACGCCGCCTTTAAGGATTGGTTGTCTCATATGAGCGATGAGCAGCGGGAACGCTTTGTGGACGGTGTATACACTATCTTTGCCGCTTCCGGCTGCCGTACCCTGAAGGAGCTTCAGGAAGGCCGCAATGCTTTTGCTGTTGCCAGGGCCCTGGCTTCCCTTGATGACGCCACCAGACATGATATTCAGGAAGCCTTTTCCCTTCTCAGCAGATCCCTGAAATCTTCTCTTCCTGTGCTCCTGGATGGCCTGCGTATAGACCCCCTGCAGTTGAAATTTTAGTTTGGGTTAAAACTTTAAGATCCTGTATATTTGTTTATCGGCGATAATCAAACATACAGGATCCGGTATTGCCTGGTGCATGGTATTAGTCTGTAAGATGAATATTTATTCCGGGCGGACAGGCTTGCTGTACTTGTCATGAATACTTATCATTATCAGATACAGCACCACCGCTGCTATGGCGCAATAGGCGATGAATCCGGGCACATATGTACGGAACATATCGTATACGGCGCTGATTATGGGCACTCCTGCGGCGATTCCGGAAGTAAGGGCGGCGCTGAATATGCCCAGGTATTTTTTATAATTGTTCTCGCCCAGAACATTATGAGCCAGCAGGGGAGTAAGTACGGATTCTGTAGCTGTGCCCATGCCGGCAAAAACTACGTATAACCAGCCCATGGCAGGACTTGATACGAACATAAGCAGTATAACGCTGATGATAAAGCCGCCCATGCCGGTAATGGCCGCCAGCCGGATGCCCAGCTTATCATGGATATAGCCCATGATTATCTTAAACACGCCCATGGAAAAGTAAATGCCGCCGTAAATGATGCCCGCGGTTATTTCATCAATACCTTTCAGCTGCAGATGGGCTGATGATGATACCACTATGCCGTGGATGATCAGGCCTATGATAAAAGTGCAGATGAGGGACAGCCGGACGCTGCGGTCATGAAGCAGTTTGGCAAAACCGGCAAAATAGCCTGCTCCCCCCATTTTGGCTCCCTGGGGCTTATCCTGGGTATCGTTATCCGGCACTTCCTTTTCGCGGATAAGTATTATCATGGGTACGGATACTGCAAGCAGAGTGATGGCTGTAAACAGATAGGCGGACTGATAGCCGTGGTTGGCTATGAGCACAGCAAACAGGGAGCTGAAGAGAAAACCTCCCAGACCGCTGGAGGCGGATACGAAACCGATAAGCACCCCCTGTTTTTCCTTAAACCAGCTGTTTATCAGCAAAGCCATAGTAGTGGTGGAATCCAGACCCAGGCCAACGCTGGCCAGTATGCCTCCTAAATAGAATACCGGCAGGCTGGTGGCCTTAGTCATAACCAGAAAAGCTATGCCTCCAACGATAAAGCCGGTACCTACCATTTTGCGTATACCAAAGCGCTGGTAGATCTTACCATAAAAAATATTGATGATGGCAGATCCCAGGGAGCATAGGCTGATGGTAACGGAAAAAGCTGCCCTGCTGAAACCGTAGGTATCGCATACGGGGACAATAAACAGGCTGGAAGTGGAATTGACCATGCCCACCATTACAAAAAAAGCAACGAAGCAGCTTATAAGCACCACTACTCCGTAGTTTTTGGATCTCTTTTGTTCTAACGTTTTATTTACCTCTTTCTGAAAGGAAAACCGTAACCGGGTTTTTGTTCTTCCAATGCGCTTTATGGCTGTTTGGCTGGCCTGATATCTGTTTTAAGCCTGTCTTTATTTGCCAGCAGCCAGCGTCGCAGAACCTCTGCGATCTCCTGTGTGCATCAGCGCCCCTTGGGATTTTTATGGACGCAGTCGCAATGCTGCATGGCTCCGGTAGCGGCAGCCATTTCCTTGACGCTGCGGGCTCCCTGTTCCAGCGCCTGCACCATTTGTTCTTCCGTTACTTCATCACAATAGCAGATATATTCACCGGGCTTGGTAAAGTATTCGTATCCGGCCATGGTAAGTCTCCTTTTGGCAAATGAAAATTGAAACACGGATAAATAAGTTCATTTATTATTCAGAATAGACTATGACGCGATTTTTGTCAAGGAAACGACTGGTGTAAGTTTTCCGGTGATTTTGCATCGCAATGGGTGCAAGCAGGCGCTTGACAGTATTCAGCATAAAAGATACAATGAAAAAATCATATCGAAAAAAGGAATTTTATTAGGAAGGAGGAGCTATGGCTAAAACCAGAACAGTCTTTTTTTGCTCGGAATGCGGCGGCGAATCTATCCGCTGGGTAGGTAAATGCCCTCATTGCGGCAGTTGGAATACGATGGTTGAGCAAAAGGTTGAGAATGAACCTGTTGCCGGACGCGGAGCCAAAGTGCTTCTTAACAGCGCCAGACCTCAGCCTATTGGTAAAGTTGATACAGCGGGTGTCAGCCGTTATCCGCTGAATATCGGCGAGCTGGATACGGTTCTGGGCGGCGGGCTGGTTCCCGGATCTTCCGTATTGCTGGGCGGCGAGCCGGGCATAGGAAAATCCACTTTGCTGCTGCAGGCTGCTTCGGGAATGGCTGCTCACGGCCGGGTTCTTTATGTCAGCGGCGAGGAGGCTGCTTCTCAGATCAAACAGCGGCATCAGCGGCTTCTGGCCGGGGAAAAGCTGCCCCATGAGGAAAATATTTATCTGCTGGCCCAGACCGATATAGATTCAGCCCTGGCCCAGGCGGAGGATATTTCCCCGGCTCTGCTTATCATAGACAGTGTTCAGGCTATGTTTTCTCCTGTTCTGGAGGCTGCTGCCGGCAGCGTTTCGCAGGTGCGGACAGTGGCCGCCGCGGCTATTGCATATGCGCGTACCCATAACTGTACGGTGATGCTGATAGGGCATGTGACCAAGGAGGGCACTCTGGCCGGTCCCAGAGTGCTGGAACATATGGTGGATACTGTGCTTTATTTTGAGGGAGAGCGGTATAATTCCCTGCGTTTGCTGCGTGCGGTAAAAAACCGCTTTGGCAGTACCAATGAGATCGGCGTTTTTGAGATGGGGCCAAGCGGTTTGCAGCCGGTCTCGGCAGCCTCGTATTTTCTGGAGCAAAGGCATGGGGCCGGGCCGGGTTCTGCTGCCACCTGCGTGCTGCAGGGCAGCCGTCCTTTAATGGTAGAGGTTCAGGCATTGGTGGCGCCTTCTGCCTTTGGTAATCCGCGACGTGTGGCCGGCGGATTTGATTATAATCGGCTGCTGCTGATCCTGGCGGTTCTGGAGCGCAAACTGAAGCTGCGTTTAAGTGACAAAGACGTATATCTTAATATTGCCGGCGGGCTGCGTATAGATGATCCTGCCGCTGACCTGGCTGCTGCGGCGGCTATAGTTTCTTCTGCTGCGGATATTCCTGTGGAAAAGGAACTGCTCCTTTTTGGAGAAATAGGCCTTTTGGGCGAGCTGCGCCCGGTATCTCAGGAATCGCGCCGCCTGCGGGAAGCGGCAAATCTGGGCTTTACTACTGCGGTCTGTCCGGAGAACAGGGATAATGAGGCTTCCCCTCTGCGCAGGCTGGCAGTTGGGGAGCTGGGCGAGGCTATAGCCTTTTTGGGGCTGCTTTCCCGCTGAATGGTTATGACGTTTAAGTCAAGGGTTTTAAGGAGGATTTTTAGTGAAAGGAATAATCTTCGGAGATTCGATCCTGCGGGGTATGTTTGTAAAAAAAGACGGCAAACGCTGCATCTGGAAGAATAACTGGCTTACAACCATATATGAGCAATGCGGACTGGAGCTGACCAATCATTCTCAGATCGGCTGCACGGTACAGCGAGGCGCCATGCTGCTGGAAAAGGCGGCAGAGAGGGGATTGGAAGGGCAGCAGCTGGTATTGCTGGAATACGGCGGCAATGACGCGGATTTTGATTGGGGCAGTATAGCTGCCGAACCAGGTGAAAAGCATTTTTCCAAAACACCCCTGCAGCTTTTTGAACAGATATACGGGAAACTGATAGAAAGGGTGCGCTCCTTGCAGATCAAACCGCTGCTGGTCACTCCGGTACCCGTAATAGCCGGACGTTATCTGGATTGGCTTTCCCGGGATAATGACCGGGCCGGTATTCTGAAATGGCTTTCGGGTGATGAAACCAATATATACCGTTATCAGGAAATGTACGCCCTTTCCGTATGCAAATTGGCCGGCAAATATGACTGCCCGCTGCTGGATATTCGCAGTACCATGCTGGAAAGACGGGATCTGCCGGAATTGATGAGTCCCGACGGTCTGCATCCGGTAGAAGCCGGTTATGAGCTGATTTGGCAGGAAATAGCCGAGTTTTTCCGCAGATGGCTGCCTGCCCAAACAGAACTGGCCTGATCAAAATGAAATTTTGCTGAACTGCGCGCTATTAAAGGGATTATTTGTCAATGCGTCGAAATTTACTGCAATTATGGCTTTTCTGATATCTGTTTTGTAAAGAATACGCAGGAAGTACTTAACCGGGGAGGATGTATGCGAAAGCTCAAATATTTTGTTTTGCTGATATTGCTTTTTGCTTTTGCCCTGGCCCCGTCTGGAGCTGCCATAGCCGCGGTGCCCGGATCTGCCGCCGACCCGCTGGTCAGCAAATCCTGGGTGGATAAATATGTTGAGGAAAAATTTGCCTCCCTGCAGGAGCAGCTTAATGAAATTCAGGCTAAGCTTGCTCCCGCAAAAGTGGATATCAGCCTGTATATAGGCAAAAATACGGCTACAGTTAACGGCGTCAGCCGCTATATAGACCCGGAACGGCCGGCTGTTGCTCCAAAGCTGCTAAGCGACAGCAATTCCGGAGGTTATACCATGGTGCCTATCCGCTTTATTGCCGAAAGTCTGGGTATCACCGTGGAGTGGCTCAGTTCCACTAATCAGGTGATGTTTACCGATGGCAGCAAGCGGGTGCTGCTTACTGCGGGAACAAAGGATGCGGCTATCAACGGCGTGGCCAGGACTATGGGATATGCCTCTTTTATTGAAAATCAGCGTACATATGTGCATATCCGTTTTGTGGCAGAGGCCTTCGATTGTAAGGTGGACTGGTCCCAGACCGATAAAAAAGTTACTGTTACCAGGGGCGTTTAACGCAGTTGAGCCTGAATGCAGATGATTTCAGGCGTTTACTGCTTAATAATGTAAATTGTTTAACGAAAAATCATTTAACAAAAAATTCAGCGATAAGAGGTATATTTTCATGAGTGACCATGAGTTTTGGGCGCAGGATATGACCAGTGTCCATGAAAAGAAAAGCTGGTTCGGCAGGCTCAGTACACAACGTAAAGTGATGTTTGTTCTGATACTGTTGTTCGTTGTATCCTGGTGCTTTCTTCTGGGTATGCAGATCGCCAAGGCCGATGATCCTGCTCCGGAAGACTGGCATATAGCTACCAAGGACGATTTGGGAGATAAACAGCTCCTGGGCGAGCTGCTGAATATTGACGGTCTGCGTACTATCCTGCTGATCGGCTGCGATGAGCGGGAAGGTTATGAAGTTGGGCGCAGCGATACCATGATGCTGGCTTTTATCAACGGGGATAATAATCAGATATCCCTGCTTTCCATACCTCGGGATTGTTATGTGCAGATACCCGGCTATTCCACCAAAACCAAGATCAATCATTCATATGCTTACGGCGGCGCCAGCCTGACCATATCCACTATAGAGTATTTTTTGGGTATCAAAATAGATGATTATGTGGAAGTGGATTTCAAGGGCTTTGTGGAGGTCGTGGACGCTCTGGGCGGCGTGGATATCAACGTGGATCAGCGCATGATCAATTATGACGAGGGCATAAACCTTAATCCCGGTATGCAGACTCTTGACGGCAAACAGGCATTGGGTTATTGCCGCTTCCGTATAGGCCAGGACGGCACATCATCCATAAGCGACGTCACCAGAGCTCAGCATCAGCAGAATTTTATTATTGCCCTTAAAGATAAACTTCTTTCTCTTTCCACTATATGGAAGATCCCCAAGCTGGTTACTTTGGCAAACGCTAATGTAACTACTTCCATTTCTACTTCTGATGCTATTAAGCTGGGCAATACCCTGCTGAATATGGGGCTTGAAAATATCAAAACCTATGTTATACCTACCCATAGCATGTGGATCAATTCTATCAGTTATGAGATAGTGGATGCTCCCGGCACCAGAGTTATCCTGGATGAGATCATCGGCGATGAATACGAATACAGCCCCAATATTATAGATGACGGCGGCGCAGGCCGCTATCAGGCGGGCGGGGATGCCCAGCCTGAGGGTGACGATACTCCGCCGGATCTGGATAGTGGCGATAACAGCGACAGCGTTGATGACGGCAGCGTTGATGACGGCAGCGACGCCAATAATAACGGCGGTAATACTGATGAAGGCAACAGCGGGGATGACGGCGGCAGCCAGACTGGCGGTGTGGAAGATATCCCTGAACCAGGTGAATAATACGAGATATACGAGGTATATATGAAAATTCTCGGCATACGTGTTGACGAAGTAAACATGCAGGAAGCAGAGGCGGCGGTAGGGAAACTTATCGCCGCTTTTCACAATGGCCGGGGCGGCTCCCAGATAGTAACCATCAATCCTGAGGGTATCTGGCTGGCCAAGGATGATCCGCAGCTGCAGCAGATAGTGGAAAAGGCTGCCCTGGTCACTGCTGATGGCAGCGGCGTGCTCTGGGCTGCCCAAAAAATGGGACGCCCATTGCGGGAACGTGTCACCGGTATAGATCTGCTGGAGCGGCTCTGCGCCATAGGCGCGCAGAAGGGCTGGCGTATTTTTTTGCTGGGCGCCAAGGATGGCGTGGCAAAAGCCGCCGGCGAGGAACTGCAAAGGCGTTATCCCGGGCTGCAGATAGTGGGCGTGGATAACGGTTATTTTCGTGATAGGGAAGATCAGGTCATATCTGAGATATCTGCAGCCTCTCCCGATATCCTTTTTGCCGCATTGGGTATGCCTTTTCAGGAAAAATGGCTGGCATCACATAGGGAAGAATTAAACAGCGGCGTTCTTATGGGTGTTGGCGGCAGCTTTGACGTTATTTCGGGCAATATTAAAAGAGCTCCGGTATTTCTGCAGAAGCTGCGTCTGGAATGGTTGTGGAGGCTGCTTTCCGATCCTAAGCGCTGGCGGCGTTATTTAATGATCCCTGCTTTTATGTCTGCTGTTAAAAGATCCCGAAAATAAAACTCTTTTGGGGTATTATTTAGATAAAGCATGACTCCGGCCTGAGGCTTGTGGCCTTTAGCCGGAGTCATTTTAGCGGCACGGTGTTAACTCCCTGCTTTGTTTATTTGGATAAACTAGCGAGAGCTGGAAGGACGCTGACCAGTGATGGTAGAAGAAGCGCTGTTGACGGAACCGCTCTGACCGGAAGAGAGAGCCTGTTCGGCAAAGGCCACCATTTTACGGGTCATATTACCGCCTACATAGCCGTTCTGACGGGAAGAAAGCTGGCCCTTGTCGATCTGGTCATAGTTGGAGATACCCAGTTCATTGGCAACTTCCATTTTGAAGTTATTCATGGCACTGTTGTTTTTCATTGAGTTTTCACCTCCTTCGCAAGTGTTGGTAATATTTTTTGCTGAAAAAAATTATATATCCCGGTAATATATGGGAGGATTTGCAGATAAAAGAAAGCAGTCAGGATACTGGTGCAATCAAGTCGTAAAAAGTTTGGATAACGCTCGGTCTGCGGCATCGGCGGCAGCAAGCCGCAGCAGATAATTAACAAAATTTTAATTTTTAAATAAACGAATCGCCAAAAATGATATACAAAAAGGAGAGTGTTTTTATGGAAGCTGCAGAAATTTTTGCTCATGTGGATCATACTTTGCTTAAGCCCTGCGCTATATGGGGTGATGTGGATAAACTGTGCCGGGAGGCTGTGGAATACGGAGCGGCTTCAGTCTGCATAGCGCCTTCCATGATAGCTGATGTCCGCAGAAAATTCCCCGAACTGACTATCTGCACTGTTATAGGCTTTCCGCTGGGATATAATACTACTGCGGCAAAAGTGTTTGAAGTTAAAGATGCCATAGCTGCCGGTGCCGATGAGGTGGATATGGTCATTAATCAGGGCTGGGTGAAGGAAAAAGCTTTTGATAAGGTGGCCGGTGAGATCAGCAGGCTGAAAGATGCGGCAGGGGAGCATGTGTTAAAAGTTATTGTGGAGACCTGCTATCTTAATGAGGAAGAAAAGCTGGCTATTGCAGATATTTTCCCCGCCACAGGCGCTGATTATCTGAAAACATCTACCGGGTTCGGCTCTGCAGGCGCGCAGCTGGCTGATATCAGGCTGTTCCGTGCTCACTTGCCTGTATCCGTTAAACTTAAAGCGGCGGGCGGTATCCGCAGCAGGAAAGATATGGTGGCTTTTCTGGAGGCAGGCGCTGACAGACTGGGCTGCTCGGCAGGCATGTGCCTCTTTGAAAAATAACTTTTGTTGCAAATAATCTACATATATAATATAATCAAAAGGTTAAGTTACCAGATATTTGGGGAAAAGAATTTTTGCGGTCAATTTGTTTTTGGAGGTATGGATAAAGTGACTAAAGATACCCTGATGGGAAAAAGAAAACAGGCGATACGGCAGGCGGTGGCCGAGGCATTGGAAAAAGCCAGGGAAACCGGACAGCTTGCTTTTGAACAGGCTGCCGGTTTTACTGTGGAGCGTCCCAGGGAGGAAAGCCACGGCGATTTTGCAGTAAATGCCGCTATGATGATGGCCAAGGCCTGTCACAGATCTCCCCGGGATATAGCTAAAATAATTACTGAGAATATTGATTTTGCGGGTACTCCTATAGCCTCTGTGGAAATAGCAGGCCCCGGTTTTCTCAACTTCCGTATGAAAGAGGGCTGGCTGGGAGATTGTCTGGGCGAGATGCTGGCTTTGGGAGATAATTTCGGCCGCTGTAATGTAGGCTGCGGCGAAAAGGTACAGGTGGAATTTGTTTCCGCCAATCCTACCGGCGAACTGCATATGGGCAATGCCCGGGGCGCCGCTATCGGCGACAGCCTTGCTTCCATTATGGATTATGCCGGATTCCAGGTGGGCCGGGAATATTATGTTAATGACGCAGGCAATCAGATACAGAAATTTGCCAATACCCTGGATGCTCTTTATCAGATGGAGCTGGGCCTTCCTGCAGAATTCCCGGAGGACGGCTATCATGGCGCAGATCTGCCGGTGCTCATCAAAGACCTGGTGGCCCAGGTAGGTGATAAATACATGAAAGTTTCCGAGGAAGAGCGCAAAAGCACTTTGGCCGAATATGCTTTAAAGATCAAGCTGGCTGATATCAGGGCTGCTTTGGAGAATTTCGGCGTAGTATATGATTGCTGGTTCTCTGAGCGCACCCTTCACGATAACGGAGCCATCCGGCAGGTACTGGATGATCTGCAAAAGGATAACTGGCTGCTGGAAAAGGACGGTGCAGTCTGGCTGGATTGCCAGCGCTTTGGCGAAGAAAAACCGGAGGTGCTGGTGCGGGCCAATGGCGTGCCTACCTATTTTGCCGCTGATATAGCTTATCATCAGAATAAGTTCCAGCGTGGCTTTGCTACCGCCATCGATATTTGGGGAGCCGACCATCACGGCCATGTAGCCAGAATGAAGGGCGCCATGGAGGCGCTGGGTTACGATGCCAGCCAGCTGGAAGTTATCCTGATGCAGTTTGTCCGGCTTTATCAGGGCGGCGAGCTTTTAAAGATGAGCAAGCGCACAGGAACTTATGTTACCTTGAATGAGCTGGTAGAGGAAGTGGGCAGGGACGCCGCCCGTTTCTTCTTTGTGATGCGCAGCGCCGACAGCCTGATAGATTTCGATATGGATCTGGCCAAATCCCAAAGCTCAGATAACCCGGTCTATTATGTGCAGTATGCTCATGCCCGCATCTGCTCTATACTGGCCCAGGCCGGATCTGCTTATGATGATATCGCTGTGGATCCTTCTTTATGCTGCTCCGTCGCTGAACAGCAGCTTATCCGTAAGCTGGCAGATTTCCCCGATCAGGTGGCATTTGCCGCTCTGCACCGCGAACCTCATCATGTGGCAGTTTATCTGCTGGAACTGGCCGGTTGTTTTCATAATTTTTACGGTCAGTGCCATTGTCTGGTAGAAGATAAAGCCCTGACAGCCTCCCGTCTGGCTTTGGTAAGAACTGCCAAGGGCGTGCTGCAAAGAGGTCTGGCCCTCCTGGGAGTTTCCGCTCCGGAAAAAATGTAGACCGGGACTGAAACTTTGCGCATAAGTTTAAGTATATGTTATAAAGTTGCTGCCGCATTGCCAAAGCATTTAGCCTTGCGGCAGTAATTTTCAAATGCAATGTGCTTTATGCTGTAAAGAGGTTTTAAATATAATGATAAAAAAGATTTTGTCCTGTGCCAAAGGTTTTGGCGCAACCTCCCTGCTCTCCTCATTATTCGTTGTTCTTGAGGCTGTGCTGGAGGTCTTTATCCCCTTTATGATGATGAAAATAGTCGATGTGGGCATTGTCAATCAGGATCTGCCATATGTTTTGAAAATCGGCGGACTGATGATACTTGTATCCCTGACATCACTGACCTGCGGCGTACTTTCAGGACGTTTTGCCGCGGTATCGGCTACCGGTTTTGCCCGCAATATCCGTAACAGGCTTTTTGCCTGTATACAGAGTTTCAGCTTTGGCAATATCGACCGCTTTTCCACAGCCAGCCTGATCACGCGTCTTACTATCGATGTGACCAACGCCCAGTTGGCTTATATGATGACCATCCGCCTGCTGGTACGGGCCCCTGTGATCATGGTGGCTGCAACTGTTATGGCGGTAACTATCAATGCCAAACTGGCGCTGACCTTTATTGTTGCCGTACCCTTGCTGGCCATTGCTATTTTCCTGATCATGAGGGCAGCTTATCCCCGCTTCGGCAAAATGCTGGAGAAATATGATAACCTTAATGCCGTAGTACAGGAAAAACTTACTGCTATACGGGTGATAAAGGCTTTTGTTCGGGAAGATTATGAGTGCAGCAATTTTGAAGAAGCAGCCACTGCTTTGCAGACATATCAGAAAAAAGCCGAAAAAGCCGTTATCCTTAATATGCCGGTGATGATGACCGCCATGTATGCCTGCACAGTCTGTGTGCTCTGGTTCGGCGGGGTGCAGATAGTCAACGGTACCATGGATCCTGGGGCTCTGTTCAGCTTTGTGGGATATGTTGCCCAGATACTGATGAGCCTGATGATAATATCCATGGCTTTTCTTACCATAGTTATCTCCCGTGCTTCCATAAAGCGTATTGTGGAAATTTTCGATGAAAAACCGGATATTGCCGATAATGCGGCTGAAGATTCTCCTCAGGTAGAGGATGGCAGCATAGTATTTGATCATGTGTCATTCAGTTATGCCAAGGATGTCGATAAACTGAATTTGGAGGATATCAGTTTCTCTGTCAGCTCCGGACAGACTGTAGGTATACTGGGCGGTACCGGTTCCGCCAAAACCACCTTGGTGCAGCTTATCCCCAGGCTGTATGATGTTACTTCAGGCAGCATCAAAGTGGGCGGCCATGATGTGCGGGAATATGCTTTGGATGAATTGCGTCATAATGTGGCCATGGTCCTCCAGAACAATCTGCTTTTTTCCGGAACTATCGCCGAGAACCTGCGTTGGGGCGACCCAGATGCTACCGACGAGGAGCTGGTGTCTGCCTGCAAGACAGCACAGGCTCACGATTTTATCATGAGCTTTCCCGACGGCTACGATACCTGGCTGGAGGAAGGCGGCGTCAATGTGTCCGGCGGGCAGAAGCAGCGGCTTTGCATAGCCAGGGCTTTGCTGGCCAAGCCTAAGGTTGTTATTCTGGATGACAGCACCTCGGCTGTGGATACCGCTACCGATGCTCTGATAAGAGCAGGTTTCCGGGAGCGGCTGGCTAATGTGACCACCGTTATTATTGCCCAGCGCATTGCCTCGGTTATGGAGGCGGATCTTATTATTGTTCTGGACGAAGGCCGCATAGCTGCCATGGGTACCCATGACGAGCTGCTGAAAAACAGCCCCATCTATGCGGAGGTTTATAACTCCCAGCAAAAGGGGGTGGCCTAAATGCCTCAGCCAAGAGTAGCTCATGGGGGAGATAAAAAATTTGAATCTCCCAAAAATGTACGTTCCACCATATCCCGGCTTTTCCGTTATATGCTACATTACCGGGGGCAGCTGGCAATAGTGCTTATCTGTATTATTATCAGCGCTTTGGCAGGCGTGGCAGGCACATATTTTATCAAGCCTATAATCAACGATTATGTGGTGCCGCTGATAGGCAGCCAGCACCCGGATATGACCGGTTTTCTTTATTTGATAATGGTTTTGGCGGGCATATATGTGCTGGGTATAGTCTGCACCTATATTTATCAGCGGCTGATGATAAATATTTCCACCGGCGTACTGCGTCAGGTGCGTATTGAAATGTACGATCATATGATGCTGCTGCCTTTGCGTTATCATGACAGTACCAGCACCGGCCAGTTGATGAGCCGTTATTCCAATGATACGGACACTCTGCGGGAAATGGTTTCTCAGAGCGTGCCCCAGATCATCAACGCGGTGTTGACCATTACCGGCATTTTCGTTATGATGCTGATACTCAGCCCGCTGCTGACCCTTTTGGTACTGCTGATGCTGGCTGCCATGGTTTTTGCCGCAAAAAAGATCGGTACCCGCTCCGGCAGTTATTTTATCAAGCAGCAGCGGGAACTGGGCGCCCTGAACGGTTATATAGAGGAAATGACTGCCGGCGTTAAAGTTGTTAAGGTCTTTTGCCATGAGAAGCAGGCCGAAAAGGAATTCGGTGAAAAGAATGAGCAGCTTTTTAATGCTGCCAAAAACGCCCATACCTATGCCAATATCCTTATGCCGGTAATGGGCAATCTCAGTTATCTTAACTATGCCCTGGTAGCCGCCTGTGGTGCTTTACTGGCCATAGCAGGCAAACTGGATCTGGGCAGCATCGGCAGTTTTCTGCAGTATACCCGCAGTTTTTCCCAGCCTGTTGCCAATGTTTCCCAGCAGTTTAATTCTATCCTTTCTGCCCTGGCAGGCGCGGAGCGCATATTTGATCTGATAGATCAGCCTTTGGAGGAGGATAAAGGCAGGGTCACGCTGGCCAATGTTCGTGAGGACGGTCAGGGCGGCTTTATTGAGACAGAGGAACATACAGATATCTGGGCCTGGAAGCAGTATTCTGCCGGCTGCTGTGAGTATACGCGGCTCAGGGGCGAAGTGCGCTTTAATGATGTAAGTTTTTCCTATGTGCCGGAAAAGGAAGTATTGCATCATGTAAGCTTTTATGCCAAACCGGGGCAGAAGATAGCTTTGGTAGGCAGTACCGGTGCAGGTAAAACTACCATAACCAATCTGCTTAATCGTTTTTACGATATTGAACAAGGCTCCATTACTTATGACGGCATAGATATCAGGGATATAAATAAGCGGGAACTGCGCCGCTCTTTGGCTATGGTGCTGCAGGATACCCACCTTTTTACCGGTACAGTAAGGGAGAATATACGTTACGGCCGGCTTTCCGCTACCGATGAGGAAGTGGAGGCAGCCGCCAGGCTGGCAAACGCAGATTATTTCATTTCTCATCTGCCCCAGGGTTATGATACTGTTATCGGAGGAGATGGGGCTAATCTTTCCGCAGGCCAAAGGCAGCTTGTGGCTATTGCCCGAGCCGCGGTGGCGGACCCCCCGGTGCTGGTGCTGGATGAGGCTACCAGCAGTATCGATACCCGTACAGAAGCTCTGATAGAGCAGGGCATGGATAAACTTATGGAAGGCAGGACAGTTTTTGTTATAGCTCATCGTTTATCCACGGTACGCAATGCCAACGCGATTATGGTCATGGAAAACGGCAGGATCATCGAGCGGGGAGATCATGATGAGCTGCTGGCTCAGAAGGGCCGCTATTATCAGCTTTATACCGGCAGCTTTGAAATGGAATAAACTTCGGGCAAAATTTTTCTAAAGAAGCAATAAGTGATATCATTCGACAGCAAAAAATAATATAATATGCTTAGGAAATATGCCCGGGCAATGATGCTCTTAGTCCAGGATCAAGTCGGGGAGGTAGCCTATGAAAACACTGATCGCGCTGACCGCCAGCGAGTATCCGGAATATCGGGGCTGCAAAATGCGTCTGGACTATGCCCGGGCTATATTGCAGGCAGGAGCTGTGCCGCTGATATTGCCTTTGCCGGATGCAGACTGCATAGCAACTTATGTGCAGCAGGTGCTGGATACGGTGCAGGGGGTTTTCCTTACCGGCGGCGGAGATATTTTGCCGCAGTATTTCGGCCAGCAGCCCTGCGCCGCGCCGTGCAGCTTTGAACCTCAGCGGGACGCCTTTGAAATATCCCTGATCCGGGCTGCCTGGCAAAGAGGATTGCCCATACTGGGTATTTGCCGGGGCGCCCAGGTGCTTAATATTGCTCTGGGGGGAGATATCCATCAGGATCTGGCCGAGGCCGGATTCAGCGGCATAGAACATATGCAGCAGCAGGATATGGCTCAGCCTACTCATAAGGTAAAGGTAAGCGATAATTGGCTGGCCGCATTACTGGGCCGGGAATTTATGGTCAACAGCAGCCATCATCAGGCTGTGAACAGATTGGCGCCTGGGTTTGTCGCAGCAGCCCGGGGGGAAGACGGCGTTATCGAAGCTGTCCGCGCCACTGATCCTCACCGTTTTGCCCTGGGCCTGCAGTGGCATCCGGAGATGTTGGATACAGCTTCCCCGGTTTTCAGGGCTTTTGTGGAAAACTGCCGCAGCGGGCAGCAAGGAGGTCATCATGAGTAAAGTCAGCAAGCTTATAGTCAGCAAATCTCCGGAACAGACCAATGCCATAGGCCGGCGTATCGGCCGTTTTGCTCCGGCAGGCACAGTTATAGCCGCCTACGGCGAGCTTGGCTCCGGAAAAACCTGCTTCGCAGCGGGCCTGGGCCGGGGTATGGGCGTGGATGATCTGGTCGTCAGTCCTACATATATATTTTTCAGGATATATGAAGGTGAGAATGACAGGAATTTTGCCCATATAGACGCTTACCGGCTGGAGGATCTGGGCGAGGAAGAGATAGCTCTTACCGGTATAGAGGACTGCTTTGCCCGGCAGAACGTGGTCTTTGTGGAATGGCCCGGGTATATCAAAGACTGGCTGCCGGAAGATACTATCAGGATGCAGATCGAGCAGGGCGCTGATGATAATGAGCGTCTGCTGGAATTTGTTTATGATCCTGTAAAACAGGGGTGGCTTAATGAAGCTTTTAGCTATTGATACATCTGGATTTGCTCTTTCCGCAGCTATCGCGGATAATGGAGATATTATAGGCAGCTTTGGCAGCCGCAGCGGCAAAAATCATTCTCTGGAACTGCTGCCCGGGCTGGATCAGCTGCTGGGGCAAAAGGGATTGTCTTTAGGAGATATGGACGCCTTTGCCGTGACTGTCGGGCCGGGAAGCTTTACTGGCCTGCGTATCGGCCTGGCTACCGCGAAAGCATGGTGTCAGGCGCTGGACAAGCCGCTGATAGCGGTATCCTCCCTGGACGCTATGGCAGCTACCGCTACCGATAGCGGCTATGCTGCGCCGGTTTTTGACGCCCGGCGCAATGAATTTTATACCGCCCTTTACCGGGACGGACGGCGGCTCACTGCCGACAGGGCCATTTCGCCGGCGGAATTAATAGCCGAGCTGCAAAAGCTGGGCGAGCCGGTCTGCTTTGCCGGGGACGGCCTGCTTTCCTATGGCGAGCAGTTAAAAGAAGCATTGGGCGAGGCTTTTCGGCTGCCTGCCCATGGCAATACTCTTTATATGGCAGGAGCAGCGGCGAAACTGGCCTGCGCTAAATACGCAGAGGGAGAATTTGCGGACGTGGCCGGATTGACTCCGGTATATCTGCGTCTTTCCGAGGCGGAGGAAAAAAGATTGGAGGCAGAGAAAAATGCTGCAAAATGAGCCGGTATTTCGTAAGCTGGGCCCCGATGACCTGGATGAAGTACTTCATGTGGAGCGGCTTTCCTTTTCCCGACCCTGGAGCAGGGAAGCCTATGGCCATGAGCTGGCTGATAATCCTCTGGCCAGCCTGTACGGTTTTTTTGACGGGGACAGGTTGTTCGCTTTTATCTGCTTTTGGATGATAGTTGATGAAATCCATATAGGCAATATTGCCGTACATCCGGCTTACCGGCGGCAGGGCTTCGGTGAACTGCTTTTGCGGCGTGTCATGGCTATCTGCCAGGGACAGGGGGGCAAGCGCATGACCCTGGAGGTGCGCAAACGCAATTTCCCCGCCCGGGATCTTTATATTAAGCTGGGCTTTACCATTGAAGGTGAGCGCAGGGATTATTATCAGGATCCCAAAGACGACGCCTTGATAATGTGGCTTGATCTTTCCGCCGCCAATGCTGCCGCGGGTTCAGAATAAATTCATTTTTTCGCTAAAGGAAGAGTGTAAAAAAAATAGAAAGGAATACCATGACCCTTATCCTAGCGATAGAATCCAGTTGTGATGAAACAGCTGCCGCTGTAGTCAGCTCCTGCAGCGGGGTTATGTCAAATATCATTGCCAGTCAGATACCGGTACACAGGATATACGGCGGCGTTGTGCCTGAAATAGCCAGCCGGCATCATCTGGAGGCCATTGCCCCGGTGGTGGCGGAAGCTTTGCAAAAGGCCGGCTGCGGTTTTGCCGATATAGACGGGGTGGCTGTTACCTATGGGCCAGGCCTTGTAGGTTCGCTACTGGTAGGCGTATCTTATGGCAAGGCTCTGGCCTTTGCCTTGCAAAAGCCTTTGATAGCCGTACATCATTGGCAGGGCCATATGCGCGCTATCAATATTGAGCACGATCCCTGTTATCCTTACCTGGCACTGGTAGTATCCGGCAGCCACAGCGGCCTGCTGAAAGTGGAAAAAACAGGAAATATTATGCTGGGCAGTTCTCATGACGACGCTGCGGGCGAGGCTTTTGATAAAATTGCCAGAGCTTTGAATCTGCCTTATCCGGGGGGCCCGGAAATAGCCAAAGCAGCGGAGCATGGCGATCCCCATTTTGTGGAGTTTCCCCGTGCCTGGATGGAAGGGAGCGATGATTTCAGTTTCAGCGGACTAAAATCCGCAGTGCTGAATTATCTGAATCAGCGGCGTATGAAAGGCCGGGAACTTGGCAGGGAAGAGATCTGCCATATCGCAGCCTCTGCCCAGGAAGCGATCTGTGATGTGCTTTCCGCAAAAGCAGTAGCGGCAGCAGTGCGGGAAGGGCTGAAAACTATCGCTCTGGTCGGCGGCGTGGCCTCCAGCAGGCGCCTGCGCCAGCTTTTGCAGGAAAGGGCCTGCAGGCAAGGCATAGATGTGATCTGGCCTTCTCCTGTTTTTTGCACTGATAATGCGGCTATGATAGGAATGGCTGCCCTGGAGCAATATGCTGCCGGCGATTTTGCCTCGCTGGATCTTAATGCCCAACCCAGGCTGGCCATTGGCTGATTACCGGATAAAGGGTCTGGAAATAAATAGAATGGGGGAAAAATAAAATGAAAAAATTAGCGGTTTTTGTTCTGTCGATCATGTTGTGCCTGTCCCTTGCTGCCTGCGGATCTGATAACCAGAATAATAATAATGATGTCAATATTCCCAATCCTGTAAAGGAATCCAGCGAACAGGAAATACTGGAAAATACCGGTATCGTCTTTACTCTGCCGGAAGATGCCGAGGATATTGCCTACTTCATTATCGACAGGGGCGAGGAAGCTTCTCCTATTGCTCAGGCAACCTTTAGCTGGCAGGGGATGCAGGTGCAGTACCGTATTTGCGCGGCTTCGGAATACAGCGATATTTCAGGTCTGTATTATGACTGGGCTAATGTGCTGGATTGGAAGGTAGGAGGCATTTGCGACGGTTCTGTATGCTATAATGCCGAGGGCGCGGGCTATTGCGGCTGGTATGATGCAGCCCCCGGCCTGCTTTATAATGTATCAGTTACCGAGAAGGCTACCTCCGCGCTGCTGACAGATCTTGCCGATGCAGTTTATGTACCCGTTCAGGGTGAATCGGACGGAGAATCAGACAGCCAGGAAAAACTGGAACCTCAGGGTTAGTTAAAGCCAAAATAAACAACAAATATTAGTTTTATTTTTAATAATAACAAAATCTATTAGATGATGAATTAGGATTTAGAAACAAGAGCCGCATTTAACTGCGGTTTCTTTTTTTATAAAAAGATTTGCATTTTTTCGGGATTAATTATATAATAATTAAATTAAAATAGGCGTAAATTTTTTTCGGAGGTAATAATGGAATATCAGCTCATAGTAAAAAATGCCAAATACTATGCAGCGGATAGATTTTGGGATGGGGATATCCTGATAGCCGATGGTAAAATAACAGCTATTATGGAATCAGGCGGCAGTCAGTGGCTGGCAGCGGAGAATACTATCGATGCCAGGGGTCTGATAGTCGCTCCCGGATTTATCGATTCCCATGTGCATTTCCGGGAACCAGGCAGTCCCGACCGGGAAAATTTTTTCAGTGGCTCCTGCGCCGCTGCGGCCGGGGGGATCACTACTTTCTGTGAAATGCCAAATTCCTGCCCGCCTCCCAACTGCGTTGCCAATCTGCAGCGCCGCATTGATTTGGCAGAGGAAAAATCAGTAGTTGATTTTGCCATGTTCGGCGCTGCCGGTTATGGTAATACTCAGCAGTTTGCCTCTTTGCTGGAGCAGGGCGTCATTGCCTTTAAAACTTTTCTGCAGCCATCTCCTGCCGGCAGGGAAGAAGAATTTGCCGGGCTGACCGCTAACGGAGACGGCGAGCTTTACGCCATGATGCGGGCGGGAGCTGTCTCAGGCGGCAGATACTTTTTCCATTGCGAGGATGCTGATCTTATCGCCATGCTGGAAAGGGAGCTTCATGAAGCCGGCGAGGAAGGTTATGATTTTCATTACCGCTCCCGCTGTGATCTGGCAGAAGTGGCGGTGGTGGAAAAAATTATCCGCTTTGCGGAGGCTACCGGATGCAAGGCCGGTATCGTTCATATCACAGTGCCGGAATCCTGTCGGCTGATTAAGGAAGCCAAGGCCCGCGGGGTGGATATAGCTGCCGAGACCTGTTTCCAGTACCTGATTTATGATGAAAGCGCTATCGACCGGTTTGGCCCCTGTGCCAAAACCAATCCCCCTTTCCGCAGCAGACAGGATGTGGAAGGCCTTTGGCCTTATCTGCTGGACGGCACTATCAATATGATAGGCTCGGATCACGCTCCTTTGACCGCAGATGAAAAAAAGCGCGGCGAAAAGCAGATATGGAAAGCTTTTTCAGGCATAGCCGGCGTGGAAGTAATGCTTCCCCTCATGCTGGATCAGGTGGCCAAAGGCAGAATATCTCTGGCTCAGCTGATAAGATCCATGAGCGAGAATACGGCCCGTCTTTACGGTCTTTATCCCCGCAAAGGGGCTATCGCAGTAGGGTCTGACGCTGATCTTACCATTATCGATCCGGAAAGGGAATACACGCTTAGCAGCGCAGATATGTATACCATGGCCCATGCCAACAACCGTATGTTTGATGGTTTGCGTCTGAAGGGCCGTCCGGTTTTCACCGTTTCCCGGGGACGGGTGGTTATGAGTGAGGGCAAGGTGGATACCGCTGCCCGCGGCCACGGTCGTTTTGTTGCCGCCGGAGTTTAGCCTATGGCCTGGAATAAAGATAACATAGCGGCTGTGGTTATTCTGGCCGGTGATCCGCCTGCGGGTCTGGCAGCGGATCTTATGCAGGAATTGGCGCAAAAACAGCCTCGGCCGCTGATAATAGCTGCAGACGGCGGCGCCCGGGCCCTTTGGCAGCAGGGGATAAAGCCGGATATGATTCTGGGCGATGGCGACAGCCTGGAAAGTGATATATTTCCTGATGTAGTCAGAAAAAAATATTCTCCTGCCAAAGATTTTACAGACGGAGAAGCGGCTTTTGCCTATGCCTTTCACCATTGCACCGGCGATATTGCGGTTTTGGGTGCTTTGGGCGGGCGCTTAGATCAGGAAATGGCAAATATCCTGCTTCCATTATGCTATGGAGATTCCGCAGAAAGATTTTGGATAGTGGGCGAGGATTGCCTGGCCGGTTATTGTTTGGGAGATACCGTTATAAATGGGCATCCGGGAGATATCCTGAGTATAGTTCCCCTTACCCCTTGGGTTAAGGGTATAGATCTGGCAGGTTTGGCCTATCCTTTACATGATTATGATTTAGCAATGGGCAGCACCATTTGTACCAGCAATGTGCTGACAGAAAAAAGTTGCCGTATAATATTCCGGCAGGGCAAGGCTTTGATAGTGCATTATCCCCTGAAAAGACGGCTGCAAGCCGAAGAATAGGCGGCCGGGGTGTTGTTGAAAGGAAGATATTATGAGCAGGATAACGATTTTTGTTCTTGCGGCAGTGGTAGTGATGCTTTTGGTCATCATGCTTGGCAATTTGTTTTTAGCGTAATGTTTTAATCAGTGAGGTAAAGATGGAAGAGCTAGTTTCACCAATTGATGAAAATAAACTGTGGAAAATATGTTTCCCTAATTTGTACCGCAGGGTGCAGGATGAAGGCACATATATCATCCGCAGCGAAGAAGAGCTGGATACCTGTCTGAGATTGGTAGGCCCTGGACGCACCAGAGTAGAAAGGGCTATTTCCCGTCTGGATGTGGCTATTACCTATATGTGGCCTTATGTATCAGATCTTTTTATAGTTGATTTTTTCCCTCATCGGCTGGCAGCCGCTACAGAAGTATGGCGGGCTGCTGATTTTGGCAGGGGCAAAGAATTGCGAGTTGCCGCATTGGCAAAAGAGCTGTCTTTGGCGCTGGATTCCTTGGAGAGAATTCTGGCTGAAGAGAATGGGACTGAAGAAGGGTTACATGTTGCGGAAGCAAGTGTTTTTAAGGAGGAATAACCTTTGCGCGCTTTGCTGTGCGGCATCAATGCCCGTAATATCCACGCCAGTCCTGCATTATACAGTTTAATCCGTTATGCTCAGGAGCATGATCCCGGCTGTCGGCTGCAGTTGCGGGAGTATGCTCTGCATACCCCTACCCAGCATATTCTGGCGGATATCTATGACGCCCATCCGGATCTGCTGGGTTTTTCCATGTATATATGGAATGCCGGTTTTATCAGCCAGCTTTTAAGTGATCTGCGTAAATTATTGCCTCAGACCCGCATTATTCTGGGAGGTCCGGAAGCATCATGCCGTGCTGAGTATTATCTGCATAAGCTGCCGGTGGACGCAATTTGCATAGGAGAGGGCGAAGAGAGTTTTACTGCTCTGCTGCAGGCCCTGAAAGGGCAGGAGGCAGGCGCGGAATTGCCGGTGGTAAAAGGATTTCTGCTTAAAGATAACGAGGCGGCTTATATGCCTGTCTCAGAGCCTGATCTGGATAGACTGCCCTTTCTTTACGATGAAGCCACAGCAGCCATGCTGGGCAGAAAGCATAAGCTGGTTTATTATGAAAGCAGCCGGGGCTGTCCTTATTTCTGCTCCTTTTGCGCTTCTGCCAGATCCCGTCTCAGAGAGCGCTCTCTGGATAAGGTTATGGAAGAACTGCCCAAACTGGCGGAAATAGGCGGCCAGGTCAAATTTATAGACCGCACCTTTAATGCCAGCCGCAAGAGGGCTCTGGCCATCAGCCAGCGTATTCTGGAATTAGCCAGGCCCGGGCTGAGCTGGCATTTCGAGGTATCGCCCTTCGGGTTATGCAGGGAGCTGGTGGATTTGTGGAACTCTGCCCCTGCCGGCTATCTTCATCTGGAGATGGGAGTGCAGACCCTTTATGGACCTGCTTTGGATACAGTAGGGCGCTATGGCTCCTGGGATAAAGCCGAGCCTTTGGTTAAAGAGTTGATAGACGCCGGCCGCTGCCATGTGCATCTTGATCTTATTTCCGGCCTGCCCAATGATACTCCAGAGGGATTTGCGGCTTCTTTTCACCGTCTGCATCAGCTTTCCCCTGATTATCTGCAGTTTGGCTTTTTGAAAGTTCTGCCAGGCTCGCTTTTGGCGGAGCAGGCAGAGCGTTTGGGGCTGGTATACAGTGAAGAACCGCCTTATCAGATCCTTTGTACTCCGCATATGCCGCCGGAATACCTTTTCCGTCTGCATCGGGCGGAAAGGGTATTTAATGCCCTGTATAATAAAACCGATATCTGGCGGCCGCAACTTTTGGAAGCCGCCCGCCGTTGTGGAGACGCCCTGGGTCTTTATTTTAAGGCAGCGGAGCTGGCTCCTGCGGAACGGGGGCTGAATACTCAGGAGGCAGAGCGGATAGCGGAAAGCATTATTGCATTTTAGCCTCTTTTGCAGGCTAAATCCTTTCGCCAGCGTAATATTAAGTGACAGTAATGCGAAAAATAGATGGTAAATCAACCTTTTGGGAGGAAAACAGATATGACCGATAAAGTTTTGCTTCAATTAACAGAGGCTTTAAGTAAAGGTAAAAACGGTGAGCTGTATACTATTATTGACGGAGATGAGGCCGGCAGTAAGGCTTTTTTTGCCCGGGATGTGGCCGAATTTTCCGATGAAGGGCTGGAAGATTTTTTCCGCAAGCTGCATAATTCTCATCCTAAACACGGCACCCGCCTTTCCAGCGAGTACGGAGATATTTTCTGCGAGGTAGTCAAGCCCCTGCCCCGTTTGTGCATCTGCGGCGGCGGCCATGTTTCCCTGGCCCTTTCCCGGGTATGCGCCTTATTGGGTTTTGCGGTGACAGTTATTGACGAACGGGAAGAATTTGCCAACAAACAGCGGTTCCCCGAGGCCGATCAGGTATATTGCTGCGATTTTGGCACTGGACTGGAAAGATTTCACGGCGGGGACAATGATTATTTCGTTATCGTTACCCGCGGTCACTCTCAGGACCGGTTTTGCCTGGAACGTATTCTGCAGGGGCATTATGCTTACTGCGGCATGATAGGCAGCCGTACCAAGACCCAGATCCTTTTTGAAGATATGCTCAAGCATGGCTTTACCAAAGAGCAGTTGGATTCCGTTTACACGCCCATTGGCCTGATGATCGGCGCGGAAACTCCCGCTGAGATCGCTGTGGCTATCGCTGGGGAAATAGTACAGGTAAAGGCTTCTTTCGGCAGCGACAGCGCCTGGGATAAGGATATGCTGGAAGCAGTAGCCAATCTGGACAGACCCGCAGCCCTGGCGGTTATCATCCAGCGCATTGGTTCTACTCCCAGAGGAGCCGGCGCCAGAATGCTGGTTTATGACGACGGTTCCATAGTTGGTACTGTAGGCGGCGGCAAATCAGAAGCGGAAGCTATGGAGATGGCCGGTAATGTGATCAGAGGCGGGGCAGCCGGTATGTATCATTGCTCCATGGATAATAAGGAAGCGTCTACCCTGGGGCTGATCTGCGGCGGGGAGATAGACGTTTTTATCGAAAAGATCAGCGATTAAAAGAAACAGCCAATAATCAATAGCTTTTTCAGGCCCTCTGCGTTTTAGCAGGGGGCCTGGTTTTTACATTTTAGGAAAACAGGGGGCAGGTATTGATTTTAGATTATTAATAATACCATTTATTTGTGTGGATGATTATGGTTTCCAACCTGTATATCTTTTTGTTTAATTTAATGAAAAACAGCTAAGAAAAAATCACCGCCATGCTTTATGCAGCAGTGTCCGTAAAACAGTAAGATAATCAAAGAATCAAGGATGCCTTGAACATTGGCGGACTTGATTTCTTCATCGCCAATATACCCAACAGCATACCACGACTATAAAACATAAATGTTAATATGCGTTGCTTGCAGCAATGGGCAGTTTCACATACAATAATGTTAGCCACTGAAAGGAAGGTGATTATCCCTAATGTTAAATGAAAACATTAAAGCTATCAGAAAATCAAAGGGACTTTCCCAGGAAGAGCTTGCTGTCAAGCTGAATGTGGTTCGTCAAACAATCTCCAAATGGGAAACCGGGGATTCACTTAGATAAAGATACCACACCATTCCCACGCTGACTTTTGCTCAACCGATACAGCC